>NZ_JBFAHN010000007.1:0-217932 GCF_040654175.1 Streptomyces sp. NPDC050738
GGGGGGCGCTTACCGGGGCGCGGGGGTGTTTTTTTGGGGGCGTTCACAACCCCCTGTGTGGTGTCCCCGGGCCGGGGGGGGGCGGGCCCCGCGGCGCCGCCGTCCCCGGTGAGGGACGGCGGCGCCACGGGCACGGTCAGTGCGTCAGGCACCGACGACCACCTTGTGATCGGCGGTGAAGGGCTTGCCCGACAGCAGCTCCGACTCCGTTCCGTCGGGGCCGACCGGCACCTCGCCGATGAGAGTGACGCGGTGCAGGGTGCGCTGGACGTCCAGGTGCTCGATGTCGCGCGGGGCCAGGTGCGCGGTGGCGCGGTTGTCCCAGAAGGCGACACTGCCCGGCTCCCAGCGGAAGCGGACCGTGTACTCGGGGCGGGTGAGCTCCCCGTACAGCAGGTCCAGGATCGCCTTGCTCTCGCGCGCCGAGACGCCCACGATGTGGCTGGTGAAGCCCGGGTTGACGAAGAGGGCGCGCTCGCCGGTGCGCGGGTGGACGCGGACGACGGGGTGGACGGCGACCAGCAGGTTGTCGTTGATGCGCTTGGCGTACTCGCTGTTGCCGTCGGTCTTCTCCGAGCCGCCGTAGCGGTGCTCGGCGCGAAGCGTGTCGATGAAGGCGCGCACCGGCTCGGAGAGGCCTTCGTACGCCGACACCAGGTTGGTCCACTGGGTGTCGCCGCCGAACTCCGGGACGGTCTCGGCGCGCAGGATGGACCCGGCGGGCGGGTTGACGGCGGCCGTCACATCGGTGTGCCAGCCGGAGAAGTAGCTGTACTGGCGCTTCTTGACGGCATCCCGGAAGCCCTTGCCGTACCGCTCCTCGTAGCGCCGCGGGTCGATCGTGAAGATCTCCGGGTGGTCGGCCGGCGGGGCGTCGTCGTGCGGGTGGGCGTAGGTCAGGTCGCCGAACTGCCGGGCGAAGGCGATCTGCGTGGAGTGGTCGAGCTCCTGCTCCCGGAAGAAGACGACCTTCCAGCGGTCGAGGGCCTGCTGGATGGTGGTGAAGTCGTCCGCGGAGAGCGGCTTCGAGAGGTCGACGCCGGTGATGTCGGCGCCGGTGTGGCCGGATGCGGGGCGGGCGGAGGCGGTCATGAGGAGGAACCCTTCTGTACGGTACGGGCGTTGAAATCCCTGGATACGGATGGATCGAACTGACCGGAGAGGTCGACCTTCCCGGGCAGCTGGTCATTGGCGGTGAAGAGATCGGCCTGCTTCTGCTGGGCCTGGATCACCGCGTCGTCCACGGGGACGTAGGACGTGCGGCCGACGGCCTCGAACACCTGCCGGCCGAGCGCGGGAGTCTGCTTGCGGATCTTGACGTAGTACGCCTGGACCCAGGCGTCCCGGTGGCCGGCGATCCACTCGTTCGCGGCCGCGAGACGGTGGGCGAAGTCCAGGAGCGCCTTGCGCTTGGCCGGATCGGCGAGCGCCTTGTCGGTGGCGATCCGGAAGGAGTAACCGGGCGTCACGGTGCGGCCGTTGATGACCTGGACGGCGTCCGGGTGCTCCTGGAGGTACTTGGCGCGGGTCTCCTCGCTGACGGTCGCGGCGTCGACCGTCCCCGACTCCAGTACGTTGCCGACGTTCTGCAGCGGTACGTCGACGGGCGTGATGTCCTTCTGCTTCAGCCCGGCCTTGTCGAGCACCCGCAGTAGGAATCCGTGGTTCGCGGTGTTCCTGGAGTAGGCGATCTTCTTGCCCTTGAGGTCGTCGACCGAGGTGATGCCGCTGCCGGGGCGGGCGACGAGCGTGTAGCCGGGGCCGACCGTCCGGGTCACGGAGACGACCTTGGCGGGGATGCCGCTGGCCTGGGCGAGGACCGCGGGGGTGTCGCCGAGTACCCCGAAGTCGATGGCTCCGGCCTGCAGTCCCTGGTTCACCAGCGGGCCGCTGTCGAACTGGCTGATCTTCACCTCGTAGGGGAGGTTCTTCAGCTGCCCGGAGACCTTGAGCGTGGTGAGCAGGCTCTGTCCCTGGTCGCCGATGCGCAGGGTCACCTTCCCGCCGCCCGTTCCCTCGGCGGCGCTCGACTCCCCGCCGCAGGCGGCGGCGAAGGGCAGGAGGGCGAGGGCGAGCGCGGTGGCGAGAAGTCGGTGGCGCACAGTGGAAAAGGTCATGGCAGAGCTCAGCTCCAGGGGAAAGGGGCATGGGTGAACAGGCCGACAGGAAAGGGCCGTTGAGAGAAACCGAGGAGTGTGCGCGGATCAGCGCACGGCGCTGCGACGACAGCCGAGACCGGCGAAGTGATGGGCGCGGAAGGCGTTGACCGTCTCCCGCCCGGCGGCGTCTCGCGCCGCGGCCCTCACTGTTGCGTCCATGTCCTGATTCTCCGTCGTCGGGCAAGCGGTCGGCAATGATTGGCGACGCCGTGGAACAAACTCCGCCGGCGTCTCAGGCGGAGCGTGCGGTCCGCAGCTCCATGGGCCTGCGGTACACCGCGTCCAGGACCACCGCTCCGGCGGCGACCCCGAGCACCTGGCTGCCGAACGGGGTCGGTACGACGGTCCGTTCCGGGTCGGCGCACAGGTGGGAGCGTGCGGCGATCTCCTCGTACAGGGCGGGGAGCAGCTCCGGCAGGTGGATGGCGGTCGTGTCGGTGAGCACCAGCACTTCGGGGTTGATGACGTCGAGCAGGAGGGCGCAGGCGCGTCCGGTGGTACGCAGCCGCTCGCGCAGGAGGTCCAGTGCTGCCGGGTCGCCGTCCCCGGCCCGCCCCAGCAGCAGCGGGAACTGCGGCACCGGGATGATCCCCGCCTCGAAGGCCCGCTCGGCGACAGCACGGTCGGACACCGCGGCCTGGAGGCAGCCGCGCCGACCGCAGCCGCACCTCAACGCCCGGTCCCCGAGCGGCAGATGCGCCACATCGCCCGCCCCCGATCTCCGCCCGCGCAGCACCGACCCGCCGGTGGCGATCGCCGCGTCCACCACGTTGCCGACGAAGAGCTGCACCATCTCCGTGCGGTGCGACGCCGCGCCGAACAGCAGCTCGGCCTGGGCCAGCGCCCGTGCGTGGCCGTCGACATGGACCGGGAGCCGGGTCCCGGCCGACAGGATTTCCCGTACGGGAATGTCCCGCCAGCCCAGGGGGTCGTGCTCGACGACGACGCCCTGGTCGCTGTCGACCCAGCCGCCCGTCACCACCCCGATGCCGAGCACGGAGCGCCCTGCGGCCCGTCGCGCGAGGAAGCCGGGCAGGTGGCGCAGGATCTGGCCGAGCACGCCGGGGGCGTCGCGGGTGTGCTCGATTCGCTGGAAGGCGGTGACCCGGCCCAGGAGGTCGACCACGGCGAAGGTGGTGTGGGTCAGCGCGATGTGCACCCCGCAGACCGCGTGGTGGGCCGGATCGATGCCGACGGGTATCTGCGGGCGGCCTGCGCGCGGCGGTCCTGCGGGCGGGGCGAGTTCCTGGAGGAGGCCGAGACCGATGAGGTCCGCGGTGTGCCGGGAGACGGCGGCGGGGCTCAGGCCGGTGGCCCGCGACAGCGACGTACGGGCGAGCGGGCCCTTGCGCAGCACGGTGTGCAGGACGGCGGACGGGCCGGTGCCCTCGGCCCGTCCCGGGGCTTGCGGAGGGGCGGGCAGGGCGCGCAGGAGGGGTGGCGGCAGGGGGGCGGTATGCGTGGCGGGCGGCATGGACCGATGCTGGCAATCCGGACAACGGGTGGTCAACGGCAGGGAGTTAAGGCTGTGTGGCATTCCTGCGAACCCGAACTCCCTTTTACCGTTCCGGTACAGGTGAGGCGTTGACATGTACTGACCGGAAGGTGAATCGTGATGCTCGAAATCCCAGTGTTCCAAGCACCTTTGAGCAAATGTCGTCCACTCTGCTGTGCGGTACGAACGGAGAACACTCCTTGCGGATCTTCCGAAACCGGCCCGGACAGGCGGCGACCGCCGCAGCGGCCGCGACCGTCCTCGCCCTCACCCTGCTGACCGTGCCGGCCGCCTCCTCGGCCCAGGCGGCGACCCCGCCCTCCGGCGTCCTGGACAGCGCGAGCAAGAGCGTCAGCTGGCAGAGTCCGGTCTACCCCAAGGGCACCGTCGGCTCGCCCGACAAGTGTCCCGCCGCCGCGGACGACCCGGACAACGCCGTCTGCGACCGCTTCGACCTGACGGTGAACCCCCCATCCGGACAGTGGGACGACAACCCCGAAGGCGGTGTCCCCGTCTCCATCCAGTGGGAGACGCCCACCGACGACTTCGACATGTACATCTACGACGACGCGGGCAAGAAGGTCGCCGAGAGCGCGGGCACCGCCGACCCCGAGGCCACCGTCATCCCGAAGGCGTCCGGCACCTACCACGTGGTCGTCGTCCCCTACGACGTCCACGACAACTCCTTCACCGGCAAGGCCTATCTCCCCGAGGCCACCGACGCGGGCAACCTGACGAGCTTCAGCGGCTCGCACGGTACGTATGAGATCGCGGCCGGCGCACTGAAGGCGCGCGCCGACTTCCTCGCCGACGACACCCTGCGCCTGCAGGCCTCCCCGGACGGTGTCCTCGCCGACCCGCCCGGCAGCCACATGATCCAGAAGCAGCCCGCGGCCCAGCGCGACACCAAGTCCTTTGACGCGGGCACCTATTACGGCATCCGCTCCAAGGACACCGTGCTGCGCGTCTACAAGAATCCCCTGCGCTTCGGCCTCTACAAAGCCGACAACCGCACGCCCGTCTGGCAGGAGGACGCACCCCTGCGCTGGACCTCGGGCGGGATGCGCCAGAGCCTGGACCGGGGCGCGAGCGAGCAGTTCTTCGGCGGCGGCGAGCAGAACGGGTCCTTCTCCCACCGCGACCAGGTCATGAACGTAGGCAACAACACCAACTGGAACGAGGGCGGTTACAACAACTCCCAGCCGTTCTACATCTCCACCGCCGGCTACGGCGTCTTCCGCAACACCATGACCCCCGGCATCTACGACTTCGGACCGCACGTCCGCACAGGCCAGCAGGAACGCCGCCTGGACGCGTACTACTTCACCGGTGACACCAAGAAGGTCATCGGCAAGTACACCTCACTGGTCGGCAAGCCCTTCATGCCGCCGGTGTACGGCCTGGAGCCCGGCGACTCCGACTGCTACCTCCACAACGCCAACCGCGGCGAGCGCCACACCCTGGACGCCCTGAAGGTCTCCGACGGCTACGTACAGAACCAGATGCCGCTCGGCTGGATGCTCGTCAACGACGGCTACGGCTGCGGCTACGAAAACCTCCCCGAGACGGGCGCGGGCCTCAACAAGAACAACGCCCAGCTCGGCCTCTGGACTCAGGACGGACTCCCCAACCAGGCCGACGAGGCCAAGGCAGGCGTCCGCGTACGCAAGCTCGACGTCGCCTGGGTAGGCGGCGGATACGGCATGGCGCTGGACGCCTGCGACGAGGCCAAGGCCGGCATCGAGGACAACAGCGACGCCCGCGGCTTCGTCTGGATGCCCGTCTCCTGGGCCGGCGCCCAGCGCTGCAGTGTCCTGTGGAGCGGTGACCAGTCCCTGTCGTGGGACTACATCCGCTGGCAGATCCCGACCTATGCGGGGGCGACCCTGTCCGGCATCGCGTACAACACCGGTGACGTCGGCTCCATCTACCGCCACGACGCCAAGATGTACGCCCGCGACCTGCAGTGGAAGGCCTTCCTCCCGGCCATCATGACGATGGACGGCTGGTCGAGCGATATCACCACCAAGAAGCCATTCGACCAGCAGCCCTGGCTGGACGGGGAGCCGTACACCTCCATCAACCGCAAGTACCTGCAGCTCAAGGAGCGGCTGCTGCCGTACATGTACACGCTCTCCAAGGACGCCACGAAGACCGGCGTCGGCGCGATCCGCCCGCTTTCCCTGGAATACCCGGACGATCCGGCGACGCTCGGCCCCGACGCCAAGTACGAGTTCATGTCGGGCCCGGACTTCCTGGTCGCACCCGTCTACAGCGACACCTCGGTCCGCAACGGCATCTACCTGCCCAAGGGCACCTGGACCGACTACTGGACGGGCAAGACCTACCAGGGCCCGACGACCGTCGACAACTACGCGGCGCCGCTCGACACCCTCCCGCTGTTCGTCCGCAGCGGTGCGATCGTCCCGATGTGGCCCAAGGGCACGACGTCCTGGCAGACCCGTGACAAGGGCGAGCTCGACTACGACATCTATCCGCAGGGCACCACCAAGTACACGCTGTACGAGGACGACGGCGTGACCCGCAAGTACGCAGGCGGCTCCTCGGCCACCCAGCAGGTCGAGGTGCGCGCACCCGGCCACGGCAGGTCCACCGTCATCAAGGTCGGTGCGAGCGTGGGCCGTTACGACGGCAAGGCGGCATCCCGCTCGTACACCTTCACGGTGCACGGCAGGAGCGCGCCGCACCAGGTCGTCGCGGCGGGCGGCAAGCTGCCGCGTCTGACCGACGCGAAGGCCTTCGGGGCGGCCGGTCAGGGCTGGTACACCGATCCGGCGACCGGAGTGACCCACGTCAAGACGCGGTCCCTCTCCACGGACCACGGCTTCTCGGTCGAACTCCGATAGCCGCAGCTCACCTCACCCAGGGGCCGCCTCAGGGCGGCCCCTGGCGTGTGCGACCGTGTACCCGACATGGACACGCTCATAGGTTCACCCAGCATCTGGGGACTGGCCGCCCTCGCCGCGGCAGCCGCACTCGTCGGCTTCTCCAAGACCGCGGTCAGCGGCGCCAACACCGTCAGCCTCGCGGTCTTCGCCGCCGTACTGCCGGCCCGTGAATCGACCGGGGTGCTGCTGCCGATCCTGATCGCCGGCGACGTCCTGGCCGTCCTCACCTACCGCAGGCACGCCCACTGGCCCACCCTCTGGCGGCTGTTCCCCGCCGTCGCCGTGGGCGTGGTGATCGGCACGGCCTTCCTCTTCTGGGCCGGCGACGGAGCCGTACGCACCTCGATCGGGGCGATCCTGCTGCTGATGGCCGGGGTCACCATGTGGCGGCGACGCGGCGCCGGAGAGGAGACGGAGGAGGACGGGGCGACGCGCGCCGGCCGGACCAAGGCACGTTCGTACGGTGTCCTCGGCGGCTTCACCACCATGGTCGCCAACGCAGGCGGCCCGGTCATGTCTCTCTATCTGCTCTCCGCCGGTTTCCGGAAGCTCGGCTTCCTGGGCACATCGGCGTGGTTCTTCCTCATCGTCAACACCGCCAAGGTCCCTTTCAGCGTGGGCCTCGGCCTCATCGACGCGAAATCCCTGCTCCTCGACGCGATCCTGGTGGCCTTCGTCGTCCCCGGCGCGATCATCGGCAGGTACTGCGTGGACCGGATCGACCAGCGGCTCTTCGAACGTCTCGTCATCGGCGCGACCGTACTGGGCGGCGTACAACTGCTGTTGCGCTAGAGCACCGGGTCCGTCAGATCAGTCGAGGTCCATCACCATGACCGACCCCCAGTCGTGCCGCTCCAACTCCGTGAACCCGAGCCGGAGATAGAAGGCGCGCGCTCCAGGATTCGCGCCGCCCACGCTCAGGTGCACCCCGCGGACCCCGCGCTCCCGCAGGGCGCCGACCAGCACCCCCATCAGCCTGCGGCCGAGACCGGTGCCCTGGCCGCGCGGCAGGATGTCGATGTGGAGATGTGCCGGGTAACGGTCGTACAGAGGGTCGGGGGCGGGCGGTCGGACGGTGTGGATCTGCTCCACCCGCTGCCGGTCCTGCGTTCCGTCACCCGGATCCACGGCCAGGGCCAGCGGATAGCGGTGGCGCAGCGGGGGCCACCAGTTCGTCTCCAGCCAGGCGTCGAAGGTGTGGCTGTCGGCCGTCGCGACGACGTAACCGAGCACCCCCTGCTCGTCGGCCGCCACAAAGCTCAATCCGGGATCGGCCGCCGGATAGGGGCCCGCGTAGACGTGCCCCAGCAGGTCGGGATCGCGGTACTGCGCGGTCGCGTCCTGACCGGAGGCGCCGGTCCGCAGACACACCCGGTACATCCCGGGCAGGTCGAAGGCCTGGTAAGGGCGTATGTCAGCGATCACCTCGGCAGCCTACGCGACAGCCTCCCCGCGGAGCCGCCCTGGCAGACTCACGGACGCGGAGCCCGAAAAGCTCAGGCCTTCGCGCACACGGACCCATCGAACGAGGAGCCCGCCGCTATGCGCACCACCGTCGCCGGAATCGACATCGGCGGTACGAAGACCCGCATCGTCCACGCCCATGCGCACGACGGCACCGTGATCGAGGACCACACGCTGCCGAGCACCGGATGGCAGACCCGCTCCCTCCCGGATGCCGCGGCCTGGATCGTGGAACGGCTCACGGACGTCCCTGACCGACTGGCCGTCGGCGCACATGCCTGCGAGACCCCGGAACAGTGCGAGCGTCTGGCCGCGGAGCTCCGCACGCTCCTCTCCATACCCGTCACCGTCGTCAACGACGCCGAACTCCTCGTCCCCGCAGCGGGGTTCGAGCACGGGATCGGTGTCGTCGCGGGCACCGGCTCGATAGCCGTCGGACGGCACCGCGAGACGGGCGCCCACCTGGCGGCGGGCGGCTGGGGCTGGGTGCTCGGCGACGAGGGGTCGGGTTCCGCGCTCGTACGGGAAGCCGCCCGGGCCGTCCTCGCCCACGCCGACGAGGGCGGCGCTCCCGATCCCCTGGAGAAGGCCCTGCTCGTGGCGTTCGCCGTGCCCACGCTGCCCGAGCTCGCCGACGCCATGAGCTGGGACGGCGGGGTGAACACCTGGGGGCGCCACGCCCCGGTGGTCTTCACCGCCGCCGACGGGGGTTCGGCACTGGCCGCCCGCGTCATCGAAGAGGGCGGCCGTGAGCTCGCCGTGCTGGTGGGCAGGATCGCCGCGCGCGGGGCACGCACCGACGCGGTCGTCGCGGCCGGGGGAGTCATCACAGCCCGCCCCCGGCTCTTCGACGCCTTCGCACGCGCCCTCGCCGACCGGCTGCCCGGCGCCGTACCCGTCCTGCTGGACGCACCGCCCGTGATGGGCGCACTCGCCCTCGCGCTCCGGGAATACCGGATCGGCCGCATATGAGAGCGGATCGTGCCTAATATCACCGCCAAGCGGCCGCAGACGGCGGCGAGTTGACCAGGGGACGGGGACGCAATGACTGACACGGGTACCACCGAATGGGCCGTCCTGGCCGAAGCGCACGAGGCGCTGCGCACCGCAGTGGGCGGCGTGCCCGCCGGAGGCTGGGAAGCGCCGACACCCTGCGCGGAGTGGAACGTCACCCAGGTGCTTCAGCACGCGGCGGGCGACCAGATCGCCTACGCGGCGACCCTCACGGGAGGCCCCGGCCCGTCGGAGAACCCCTTCGAGCCTTCGGGGAAGCTGAGCGAGGACCCCGGGGCCCTGATCGAAGCGGCGCTGACGGCCGCCGCCGATGCCTGGGCGGCGGTCGCCGCGGACACCGGTGAGGTGCCGGTCCCGATCCCGCCCGGCAGGGTGACGGCCGCGCTCGGCGTCCGCGCCTGCGCCCTGGACGCCGCCGTGCACGCCTGGGACATCGCCCGCGCCAGTGGCCGGCCGTCGCCGCTGAGCCCGGCCCTGGCCGCCGAACTGCTCGGGGCAGCCCGTCAACTCGTAGAGCCGCTGAGGGCGTTCGCCTTCGCTCCGGCGCTCGAACCGCAGGAGGGCGACGACGCGGCGGCCGAGCTCCTGCGGTATCTGGGCCGCCGCCCCGACTGGACCGCCTGACCGTACCGGGCGGGGGCCGCTCGCGCATGGCTTACCGTGTGGCGCGTGAACAGGCAGGGGAAGCGGGCCCTACGCATCCGGTGGAGCGCCGCCGCGGCGGCGGCGCTCGCCTCGGGAGCGGCGGGCAGCTGGGCGTACGCGCAAGCAGGTGGATCAGGCGCGGACATCGCGCGTGACCTGGCGGTGGGCTGGGCGTACGCGGGCGCCGGGCTGGTCGCCTGGTGGCGCAGGCCCGGCAACCGCACAGGGCCGCTCATGGTCGCCGAGGGAGTCACCTGGTTCCTCGGCAACCTCCAGGGCACCTCCGTCCCCGCGCTCTTCGCGGTGGGCGCCTGGTGGGAGGCGCTCAACATGGCCGTCCTCGTCCACCTGGTGCTGGCCTTCCCCGACGGGCGCGTGGCGAGCGCACCCGCCAGACGCCTCGTCGGCTTCACCTACGGACTCGTCGCCGTCGGCGGCCTGCTGCGGACGCTGGCCTTCGACCCCGGTGTCTCCACCGACGCCACCTATCTCGCCTGCCACGGCTGCGGCCCCAACCCGCTGCTGGTGCCGGGCGCCGCGCACCTCTTCGATGCCGTCGACGCCGGCTACCGGGCGATCGGCTGGGCGATCTCGCTGGTCATGGTGGTCGCGCTCGTACGGCGCTGGCGGCATGCCTCCGTCGCACGCCGCAGGGCGCTCCTGCCGGCCTGGATCGCCGTTGCTATCGTCACCGTCTTCCTCCTGTGGGATCTGGTCCACTACGTACTGCCCGCACTGAGCGGCCCGGTCGAGTCCGGTGTGCTGCTCCTTTCCGACCTCGCCCAGGCAGCCGTACCGCTCGCTTTCCTCGCCGGGCTGCTGCGGATGCAACTGCAGCGGGCCGAAGTCGGCGGCCTGGTCATCGAAGTGGGCGCGGACCCCGATCCGGCCCGCCTGCGTGAGGCCCTCGCCCGGGTGCTCGGGGATCCCGGGCTGCGGCTGGGGCTGTGGCAGGAGGAGCAGGGCGGGTACGCCGGCGCGGACGGCCGTCCCGTACGCGAAGAGGGCGCCGGCACCACCCGCGTCGACTCCTCGCGCGGCACACCGCTCGCCCTCCTGCTCCACGACCCGGCGCTCGCCGAGGACCCCGAGCTCCTGGAGGCGGTCGGCGCCGCGCTGCGCCTCGCACTGGAAAACCTCTGGCTGCGCACTCGCGCCAGGGAGGTCACCAGCCGTATCGTCCAAGCAGCGGAGGCCGAACGGGGCCGCCTGGAACGGGACTTGCACGACGGAGCGCAGGCTCGCCTGGTCTTCGCGCTGATGGCGCTGCGCCGCGTCGACCGGGGCCTCGCCGACCACCCCGACACGTCGCTGCGCCGGTCGGTCGCCGAGGTCGAGAGCAGTCTGAAGCTCGCTCTGGAGGAGCTGCGGGGAATCGCGCACGGCATCCACCCGGCCGTCCTCACCCGCGAAGGCCTCGGCCCCGCACTCGCCGAGCTCGCCCGGCAGGCGACGCTGCCGGTCGTGGTGGCGGCCGACCCCCGGCGCTACGACCCGGTCGTGGAGTCCACCGCGTACTTCACCGTCTGCGAGGCCCTCGCCAACGCGGCCAAGCACGCCAGGGCCAAGGCCGTCAGTGTCTCCGCGCACCACAGCGGCAACACCCTGGTCGTCGAGACGGTCGACGACGGCATAGGCGGCGCCGACACCGGGCGCGGCAGCGGACTGCGGGGCCTGGCCGACCGGCTGGCCGCCGTCGACGGCGTGCTGCAGGTGCACTCTCCCGCAGGTGGCGGGACCAGGATCAGGGCGGAGCTGCCGTGCGGGTGATCGTGGCCGAGGACTCGGTGCTGCTGCGGCAGGGCATCGTACGGCTCCTCGTGGACGAGGGGTTCGAGGTGCCCGCGGAGTGCGGCGAGGCGGGCGCGGCGCTGCTCGGTCTGGTGGCCGAACACCGGCCGGACGCCGTCCTGTTGGACATCCGGATGCCACCGACCCACACCGACGAGGGCCTTGTCGCGGCGGCCGCGATCCGTGGAGCGCATCCGGGGACGGGCGTACTCCTGCTGTCGCAGTACGTGGAGACGAGCGCCACCGTACGGGCGCTGGCCCAGGACCCGCGCGGCTTCGGCTATCTCCTCAAGGAGCGCATCGCCGATGTCGGTGAACTGGCCGGTGCGCTCAAGAGAGTCGCGGCGGGGGAGACGGTCCTGGACCCACTGGTGGTCGAGCGCCTGATGCGGGCACCGCACACCCGGGGACCCCTCGACGGACTGACCGCGCGCGAGCGCGAGGTGCTGGCACTGATGGCCGAGGGCCGTTCCAACGAGGCCATCGCGCAACGCCTCGTGATCGGCGGCAAGACGGTGGAGACGCACGTACGGAACATCTTCACCAAGCTGGGGCTCGCGGCCGATCTGCTGGACCACCGCCGCGTCATGGCGGTCCTCGCGTACCTGCGTGCCTGACGCCCGGGCCGCGGAAACACGGCGCTCCGCTCCGTGGACGGCGACCTCCCCCGAGTCCCCCGTACGTCGTCCACGGAACGGTGCCGGTTCGGTCCACGCTAGGGGCGCGCGGACCGAAGGTCATCAGGGTCAGCCCTGAGATCCGCCGGCGGTCCGGCGCCGGACCATGGCCCTGCCCTCCTCGGGCAGCGCATCCGCGACCAGCAGCCGCGGCAGCAGCTCGGGTTCGAGGGTGAACGCCCGGAAGACGAGAGCGACGCTCACGTCGTGTCCGGGCCGGTGCACGATCTCGACCGGATCCCCGGCGCGGATCTCGCCGGGCTCGATCACCCGCAGATACGGGCCGGGAACGGCCGCCTGCGTGAACCGCTTCAGCCACCCCTCCTGCTCCAGCCATCCCTGGAAGGTCACACACGGAATCCGCGGGACCGCCACTTCGAGCACGACATCACGCCCGATACGCCAACGCTCCCCGATCAGCGCGCCGTTGAGGTCGAGCCCCAGGGTGGTCAGATTTTCCCCGAAGGAGCCGTTCGGCAGCTTCCGGCCCAGTTCCGCTTCCCAGGCGTCGAGATCCTCCCGCGCATAGGCGTAGACGGCCTGGTCGGTCCCGCCGTGATGCTTGACGTCATAGACCCGGTCGCCGGCCAGACCGACAGCGCCGTCGCCCTTGGGGCCCGGGGCGGTGACGGCGACTGGTCCTTCGACCGGTTGTTTGTCGATGCCTGTCGAGGCGATCCCCTTCCAGGGGTTGGAGCGGGGCCTGCCGATATTGACGGTGAGCAGCTTCAAAGGACGACACCTCCTGTGGTGCGGCCAAGGTAGGTCAGCACCCCCGCGTCCGGCACCGGGATTACGTGGAAGCCGACCCGGTCGTAGAAGGCCCGGGCCGCCTTGTTGGCCGTGACCATTCCCAGGTGTACGGCGGGGACGCCCTGCGCGGCGAGCGCGGCGAGGAATTGGTTCATCAATGCCCGCCCGAGCCCCATGCGTTGGTGCCCGGGCAGCAGGTCCACATGGAGATGGGCCGGGTGGCCGGCGAGCTCGGGGACGAGCATGCGTTCCGGCCGGTGCAGCAGGGCGGCCATCTGCTCGTCGGGTGTCAGGAGGGGGCCGGTGGGGTCGGGATAGCGCCCGGCGAGCGGCGGGAGCCACTGCGTACGGAAGCGCTCGACGAAGGCGGTGGTGTCGGCGGTCCCGACGATGTAGCCGACGGCCAGGCCGGTGCCGTCGTCCGCGACGAAGGCGAGACCGGGCTCCAACTCGGCGTAGGGCGCGGCGAAGAGGCTCGGCAGCAGATCGTGGTCGTCGTACAGATGGCGGGCGTCGCCGCCCTCGTGGCCCGTACGCATACAGATGTCGTACAGCGCGGTGCGGTCGTCGGCGCGGTAGGGCCTGATGAAGGGAGAAGTGGTCACGCCGTACACCATGCGGGAGTTGGGAGCGCTCCCACAAGGTGTGGACCGCGAGACGGTCCGAACTCACCCGGCCCGGCCGGCCAACCGGGTCAGGTGCTTCTCCAGAAACGAGATCTCCGCCTCGACGGCTTGTTCGTGCGACTCCAGGAACGGGGCGTAATGACGACCCGTCAGATGAACCACCTCGGCATCCGGGGCGTTGCGGGCCGCCTCGACGGCGGGGCCCGGCAGCGCGCTCCGGTCCTGGTCGCACACGACCACCAGCAGCGGGCAGCGGATCCGCGATGCGTGCCGTCCCGGGCGGTATCCGCCGATCCGCAGCGCGATCCGTGCGGCGACCGTCTGCTCCCAGTCCGTATGGCGGTGTTCGGGATCCAGGGCGCGATCGCCGTCCATGGCGTCGGAAGTGGTGAGCGAGGCGACGTCGCCCCGTGCTCCGGAGGTCGGAACCAGCAGCGGCTGCCGCCCGAGGAGTCCGCCGAGCGCATCCGCGATGCCCAGGCCGAAGAGCCGCAGCATCGCGAGGGGAGTCATGGCGCGCAGTGCGTGAGGGGCGAGCGCGAAGCCGTCGGCCAGTGGCGTCTGCGCGACCGCACAGGCCAGTTGTGGGTGGTCGGCGGCGACGCGGAATACATGCCCTCCCGCGAGCGAGAAGCCCCAGACGGAAATGCGGTCCGGGTCGACGTCGGGCAGGCTGGCCGCGTACGCGATCGCGGCGTCCCAGTCGGCGAGTTGCTCATCGATACGGACGATCTGGCGCGGGGTGCCCCCGCTCTCCCCGAACCGCCGGTTGTCGAAGGCCAGGACGGCGAATCCGGCGTCGTTGAACCGTGCCGCGAAGAGGTCGGAGGCCGGCTCCTTGGTGACCGAGGTCCCCCCGGCCATGATCACGCAACCGCCGTTGGACCCCGGATAGTGCCAGGCCGCGCAGGTGGTGTCACCGCTGGCGAACCGTACTTTCACGCGTTCCCTGAGCTCGGGCATGTGGACCTCCGTGGTGAATCCGTCGTTGTCCGGAAAGCGGCCGATCGCGCGGGGGTCTGCGGTGCGGCGCACAGTGCCGTCGCGCCGCAGACCCCCTTGCCGGTGTCACCGATGGCGACTCCGGTGCGGCGGCCGTCAGCCGACGAGGGTGGGGAACCAGATACGCGGATCGATGATCATCGGGTACTCCTTCCGTCGCGGTGCGGGCTGGACGTATCCATCCTTGGCGCGAGGTCTGCGGGAGAAGCACCGCACGGCGACGGAATGGGCGAAACTGGCGTCCATGGCGTACGCATCGGCGGATTCCGTACTGAGCCTCCTGGACCAGCGGCTGGTGGCCGCGCTGCAGTGCGACGGGCGCATCACGGCGGAACGGGCCGCTCATGCGCTGGGCGTCGCCGCCGCCACCGTGCGCCGCAGGCTGCACGCGCTGACCGCCGACGGGACCGTACGCGTGGTGATCTCACCGGTGGCGCGGCCGCGCAACGGCGGCTCGGCAGGGGCCCTCTTCCTGCGCATCAGGGTCCTGCGGGGGAAGCTCGACACCATCGTGGCCGCGCTGGCGGCGCGCGAGGACATCCCGTTCATCGATGTCAGCGCGGCGGGCGACGAGATCTTCGCGGTCGCCCGCACCGAGCCGGGCTCGCGGGACCCGCTGGTCTTCCGCCAACTCCCCTCCACCCAGGCGGTCACCTCGCTGGAGAGCGCCACGGTCCTGCACGTCTTCCGGCTCACCTCCGAGTGGCGTCACCAGGTGCTGACCGCATCCGAGCGCGCGGCCCTGAGCCCGCCCGAGCCGTCGGCCTCCGGCACCTCGGGCCCGTACGGAATCGACACCGACCCCCTGGAGCAGTCCCTGATCGACGCGCTCACCCCTGACGCGCGCCTGCCCGCCGCAACCGTGGCCGCACGCACCGGCCACCCGGAGACCACGGTGCGCCGGCGCATCGCCCAACTGGCCGCCCAGGCACGCCTGATCACCCAGGTCCTGATCGACCCCCGCAAGCTCGGACTGCCCATCGAGGCCAAACTCCTGCTGCACGTGGCCCCCGACCATCTGGCGGCCGCCGGCCGGGCGATGGCCGACCATCCCTCGGTGCACGGCGCGTTCGCGACGTCGGGGCCGTCGAATCTGCATGCGGCCGCGTACTTCCCCGACCTGACCGCCCTGTACGGCTTTCTCTCGCGCGACCTGGTCGGTCTGGGGATCACCCAAGTCGAGACGGCCATCGTCAGCCGCGCCGCGAAACGCGCGCCGCGCTGATCAGCGGCCGCCATCGGGACGGGGGCGGTGAGCCGTTCGTACTCAATGCTGAGCATGACAAGCTGAGCGGGCCGGTACGATTCCGCCCCATGAGCGCATCTGACCAGAGCCAGGCCGTGGACGAAGCGATAACCGAGCCGGAGCCCGAGTTCGATCCCGCGCCCGACCCCGAGGCGGGGCCCGAGCGGCAGGGGATGACTCCGCGTCAGGCGCGGCGCCTGCGGATCGCCGTGGCGTCCGTGCTGATGGTCGCCATGGCCGTGGTCCTCTGGGTGCGGCTCGCCAGCCGTGCGTCGCTGCTGGTCGTCGCCGACTACGGCCTCGCCCTGATCCTCTGCGGAGTGGTGATCGAGCTCAGCCGCAGCGGCCGAACCCGGCTCGCGAGCTGGTTGCTCGGTGCCGGGCTGGTCGCCGCGGTGGCCGCCGACTGGCTCGTACTTCCCTGACTCAGGCCGTCTTGCCCGCGCCGGACCCGTCCTGGGCCGCTGCCTTGATGCCCTTGGTGATGGTGTCCATCACGGACAGGGAGGGCGCCTTGCTGCTGACATCGAATCCGGACCGTACGACGACCAGGGTCTTCGAGTCGACGGGGGAGGGGAAGGCCAGGGACTGCACGTATCCGTCCTCGCCGGTCTTCGTCACCACCTTCCAGCGGACCAGGTAGCCCTGCTGCCCGGCAACCGTGACGGCTTCGGACTTGAGCTGCTGGTGCGAGGTGATCGCCCCGTAGCTCTTCCCGCCGTACGACTCCTTGGCGTTGGGGGAGATGTCCTTCTCCGCGGCCGCCTTGGCCGAGGTGGCCTGGTTCTTCCAGGCGAGCGCGGGAGCGGAGAAGACCCCGCCGCGCGAGCATTGCGCAGTGGCGTCACCGGGGCACTTGTACGTGCCCGTGGAGACCCCGGCGCCGACGGTGCCGGACTGTCCCTTCCAGCCGTCGGGCACGGGGATGCTGATCCCGCTGGCCAGATCGGTGGCGTATCCGGCCTCGGTCTGCGGTTGCTGTTGTTCGGGAGCCTGGCTCTCGCCGCCGTCCGGACCGCCCTGCCCGTTCTGTCCGCCCTGTCCTCCCTGCCCCTCCTGCCCGCCGGGACCGCCGGGCCGCGAAGGGGCGGTCGAGGGCGCGGAGCCTGCCGTGTCCGACGATCCGCCGCCGTTCCCGGAGTCGTTCGTCAGCAGGTAGACGCCGCCGGCGATGGCTGCCACCACCGCGGCTCCCGCGACGACGGCGATCCCCATGCGCACCCGGCGGCGGGTGAGCGAGTGGGGAGGGTTCTGCATCGGGCGGAGCGCGTCGGTCCACTGCTCGCCGTCCCACCAGCGCTCCTGGAGGGGTCCTGCACCTGTGTGCCCGGGGTCTGCGTGCCAGCCGGGCGGGCTTGTCTGGGTCACGGCGTCACGGTAGACGCGCTGCGTGAAAAACGCATGAGACCGATCGTGTCGACAGATGCGCCGCGACGGTCCGGCGCACCTCACACGCGAACAACTCCACTTCAACGTTGCCCTGTTCGCCCGACCACCCGCCCGGGCCGCGGCTCGCGGAAGCCCGGCTGAAGGAGTCCCGCCCGACGCTGATCCACCGGGCACCGGCTGCCCTGCACCTGGCCTGCACGTACCCTCGCCCCATGCACGTCCTGATCCTCGGCGGAACGGCGGAGGCCCGGCAACTGGCCGCCGAGCTCGACCGCCGCCCCCGCCTGCGCGTGACCACCTCCCTGGCAGGCCGCGTCGCACGCCCCAGACTCCCGGCAGGGGAGGTGCGGATCGGCGGTTTCGGCGGGGTCGCGGGTCTCGTGGAATGGCTCCACGAGCACAGGCCGGACGCCGTGGTGGACGCGACGCACCCTTTCGCCGCCACCATCAGCACCAACGCGGCGGCTGCCGCGCAGGCCACGGGTGTCCCGCTGATCGCCTTGCGCCGCCCCGGCTGGGAGGCGGTCCCCGGCGACCGCTGGCACGCGGCGACGGACCTGGCCGACGCGGCCGCCAGACTGCCCGCGCTCGGCCGCCGGATCTTCCTGACCACCGGGCGCCTGGGCCTGGCGGCCTTCACGGATCTGGACGAACTCCACTTCCTCGTACGGTCGGTGGAAGCCCCGGACCCGCCGCTGCCCCGCCATTGCGAGATCCTGCTCGACCGGGGCCCGTACACCGTCGAGGGCGAGCGGGACCTGCTCCGTACCCAAGCGATCGAAGTACTGGTCACCAAGGACAGCGGCGGCCCGGCGACCGCCGCCAAACTGACTGCTGCCCGCGAACTGGGCCTGCCCGTCGTGGTCGTACGCCGCCCGCCCGCGCCCGCGGGGGTGCCCCTGGCGCAGGACGTGTCAGAGGTGCTGCACCGTCTCAGTCCCGGCGCAGCAGATACGTGTCCATGATCCAGCCCTTGCGGGCGCGCGCCTCGGCCCGTACTTCCTCGATGCGTTCAGCGACCTCCGACAGTCGCCCGGACACCAGGATCTCGTCGGACGTCCCCACATAGGCGCCCCAGTAGATGACCGGGTCCTGATCGATGTGGTGCCGGAAGGACTGGTGCGCGTCCAGCATCACGACGACGTCGTCCACCCCCTCGGGCCACCCCTCCGCCAGCCGCCGTCCTGTGGTGATCTGGACGGGCCGGGCCACCCGGTTGAGTCCGGTGCGGTGCTTGGCGACCAGGGCGGAGACGCTGCTGATGCCGGGGATCACCTCGTGGTCGAAGCTGACCGCACCGCGCTCCAGGATCTCCTCCAGGATGCCCAGCGTGGAGTCGTACAGGGCGGGATCGCCCCAGACGAGAAAGGCGCCGCACTCGTCGTCGCCCAGCTCGTCGGTGATCATCCGCTCGTAGATGTCGGCACGCGCACGGCGCCAGTCGTCGACGGCGGGGGAGTAGCCCGCGCCACCGGTCCTGCGGTCCCGGTCCGGGTCGCGGGCCTCGACGAGGCGGTACTCGCGGTCCTGGATGTGCTGCTGCAGGATCTCGTGGCGCAACCGGATCAGATCGGACTTCTCCTCTCCCTTGTCGAGCAGGAAGAAGACATCCGTCCGGTTCAGCGCCTTGACCGCCTGAAGGGTCAGATGGTCAGGGTCGCCCGCCCCGATGCCGATGACATAGATCTTTCTCACCGCACCGAGTCTGCACCATGGTCATCCAGCCCCTTACGGGGGCCGCCGCCGACGGCATATCCTCCGACCTATGCGTGTCGCACTCTTCGTCACCTGCGTCAATGACGCGGTGTATCCGTCCACGGGTATCGCCGTCGTCAAACTCCTGGAACGGCTCGGGGTGGAGGTGGACTTCCCACCCGGCCAGACCTGTTGCGGACAGCCGCAGTTCAACACGGGCTACCGGCGCGAGACCGAGCCGCTGGTACGGCGGATGGGCCGGGTCTTCGAGGGTTACGACCACGTGGTGACCCCCTCAGGTTCCTGCGCGGCGATGGTGCGCGACAACTACCCACGGATCGCCCGCAAGGGCTCTGACCCGCAGCTTCAGCGAGTCTCGGACGCGCTGGTGCCGCGGATGTACGAGCTGACGGAGTTCCTGGTGGATGTGCTGGGTGTGACGGACGTGGGCGCGTACTTCCCGCACACGGTCACCTACCACCCCTCGTGTCACGGCCTGCGGATGCTGGGACTCGGGGAGCGGCCGCGCAAGCTGCTCGAAGCAGTGAAGGGACTCGAACTGCGCGAGCTGCCCGGGTCGGAGGAGTGCTGCGGTTTCGGCGGAACCTTCGCGATGAAGAACTCCGATGTTTCCGTGGCGATGGGTGAGGACAAGGTCCGCAACGCCGCCTCGACCGGAGCCGAAGTGCTATGCGGAGCCGACAACTCCTGCCTGATGCACCTCGGCGGCCTCCTGCACCGCCAGGAAGCACCACAGCGAGCGCTGCACCTGGCGGAGATTTTGGCGAGTACGGAGAAGGAGCCGTTGGGATGAGTGGGACGTTTGTGGGGATGCCGTCGTTTCCGGTGGCGGCGCGTGCGGCGGTGAACGATCCGGTGCTGCGGGGGAATCTGCGTCATGCCACGCACACGATCCGGGCGAAGCGTGCGGTGGCGGTGGGTGAGCTGTCGGACTGGGCGCAGTTGCGGCAGGCCGGGAAGGAGATCAAGGACCGGACGCTGCGGTATCTGGACACCTACCTCATCGAGTTGGAGGAGAGGGTCACCGCGGCCGGCGGGATCGTGCACTGGGCGGCCGACGCGGATGAGGCGAACCGGATCGTGATCGATCTGGTGAAGGCGACCGGTGAGTCGGAGGTGGTGAAGGTCAAGTCGATGGCCACCCAGGAGATCGGTCTCAACGAGGCCCTGGAGGCGGAAGGCATCGCCGCTTACGAAACCGACCTGGCGGAGTTGATCGTGCAGTTGGGCGAGGACCGCCCCTCGCACATCCTGGTGCCCGCCATCCACCGCAACCGCGGCGAGATCCGGGAGATCTTCGCCCGCACCATGGGCGACTGGGGCCGCCCGGCCCCCGACCATCTCACCGACAGCCCCGCGGAGTTGGCGGAGGCGGCCCGGCTGCATCTGCGGGAGAAGTTCCTGCGCGCGAAGGTCGCCGTCTCCGGGGCCAACTTCATGATCGCCGAAACGGGGACGATGGTCGTCCTGGAATCGGAGGGCAACGGACGCATGTGCCTGACCCTGCCCGAGACCCTGATCTCGGTGGTCGGTATCGAAAAGGTCATCCCCGCCTGGCAGGACCTGGAAGTCTTCCTCCAAACCCTGCCCCGCTCCTCGACGGCGGAGCGGATGAACCCCTACACCAGCACCTGGACCGGCACCACCGACCAGGACGGCCCCCACACCTTCCACCTCATCCTCCTCGACAACGGACGCACCACCACCCTGGCCGACGAAGTCGGGCGCCAGGCGCTGCGCTGTATCCGCTGCTCGGCCTGTCTGAACGTGTGCCCGGTCTACGAACGGGCCGGCGGCCACGCATACGGCTCGGTCTATCCGGGCCCCATCGGCGCGATCCTCTCCCCGCAACTGCGCGGCACCCAGTCCGCCATCGACGCCTCCCTGCCCTACGCCTCCACCCTGTGCGGGGCCTGCTACGAGGTGTGCCCCGTCGCCATCGACATCCCCGAGGTCCTGGTCCACCTGCGCGAACAGGTCACCGACCAGCCCGGATCCGGCCACCGCCTGGAGAAGACGACGATGAAGGCGGCCGGCTGGATCCTCAACCACCCCGCCGCCCTGACCACCATCGAGCGCCTCGCCGCCAAAACCCGGGCCGTGCACCCGAAGAAGGTCCCCGGGGCATCGGCGTGGACCGACCGGCGTGACCTGCCCACGCTGCCCGCAGAGCCGTTCCGTGACTGGTGGAAGAAGAACCGCACATGAACACCCGCGACACGATCCTGGCCCGCATCCGCACGGCGGTCGCCGACGCCCCCCAGGCCCCCGAACCCACCCGCACCTACCAAACCACCCACACCCCCAACACCCCCCAAACCCTCACCGACCTCCTCGCCCACCACCTCACCGACTACCGCGCCCACGTCCACCACACCCACCACGACAGTCTCCCCGACCTGATCGCCCGCCTCCTGACCGCACACGGATCCCACACGGTGCTCATCCCACCGGGCCTACCGGCCGCCTGGCTGGAGGAAGCGAACACGCAACAGATCCCGGACAGTTCGACCAGCACCCCCGCCGACCTCGACACGGTCGACAGCGTGGTGACCGGGTGTGCGCTGGCGATCGCCGAGACCGGCACGATCGTCCTGGACGCCGGCCCCGACCAGGGCCGACGACGCATCACCCTCATCCCCGACCACCACATCTGCATCGTCCGCACCCAAGACCAGATCGTCGCGTCCCTCCCCCACGCCCTGCCCCGCCTCGACCCCACCCGCCCCCAAACCTGGATCTCAGGCCCCTCCGCCACCAGCGACATCGAACTCGACCGCGTCGAAGGCGTCCACGGCCCCCGCACCCTCGACGTCATCCTCGTAAGCCCCGACCCCGACAGCTAACTTCCCAGCAGCCGGGGAGCCTCCTCCTCGGCGTCGACGACCCGGGCGCCGTCCGCCGATTCGAGGCGCCCGGCAAGTGCCCGCGCCCAGGCGGAGAGCGCATCGAGATCGATGCCGTACGGCACGCGCTCCCCGTACGCGTCCACCCAGCCCGCCCCTCTCCGCAGAAGCCGCGCTCCGCCCGCCGTGTTGCCCCGCGCGCCATGGGTGAGCCCGACGGCGAGTTGGGCCAGCCCGCGCCACAGGGCGCGCTCCTCATCCGGCCCGGACTTCCAAGCGTCCTCGAAGACTTCATGCGCATGGAACGGCATCCCGGCGTCCAGCAGCCGCTGCGCCTCGCGCACCGTCTCCTCGGGCCGGCGCGCCACCCCCTCGGGCTGCCGCTCGACGCCGGCCGTCCCATACGGCAGAGGCCGCCCAAGACCGTCGCGCGGACGCGCATTGCGTGCTCGCCCCTCTTCGTCCCTGTCCCGCTTGTCGTTCATCCGGTGATTGTCGCGTGTGCAGGTGCAGTGAGTCGCGTGCGCGGATTGATGTATGGTTCTCATGCAGGTCAGGCCAGGGGAAACACCAGGTCAGACGGGCACCGGGACGTGGCGCAGCTTGGTAGCGCACTTGACTGGGGGTCAAGGGGTCGCAGGTTCAAATCCTGTCGTCCCGACAGTTCGAACGATCGAACGTCGCAGGTGAAGGGCCGTTTTCGAACGGCCCTTTTTCTGTTGCTCCCATGCTCCCACCTGGGAGCATGGGAGCGGGAGCCCGCTCCCACCGACCCCACATCGTTTTGCTCCCACTCACCCCCATGTGCACATATTCGTTTCCTTGCACACCCGTTCACATCCGAGCCCGTTCTGTAACCCGCAACTCCCCTCGATCGGGTGACGTTCCGGATATGCGCTTCCGCTCTTCCCGCAGCTCATGTGCGCTCCCATCCGCTCCCACTGGGAGTGGGGTCGGGATCGAAGACCCCACACCCGGAAACCGTGATGTGGGGCCATGCGAATTCGTGACCCCATTTCCGATTCCGGATGGGTGATATGCATGTTTTTGGGCAATGGGTGTTGTGGGCTGCATTCAGATGTTGAACGCGGGTGGGAGCGGTCCAATGCACTACGGGGACATGAGCAGCCAGGGGAGTCGTTTGCCGTCCGATCGCGTCTACGGGCGACGGTTCGATGCACCACGCGAACGCCGACCACCCGTCACGTCGTAGACGCAGAGCAGTTCGGCGTCGCGGCCGCGCGTCTAATGGATGCCCTGTGAAGGTCGCTGGATCGGAATCCTGCGTGCCGACCAAGCTCTGCTGGAACGCGAAATGGTTCTCGGTGTCCGCCACTTGTGGATGGGGCGTGCAGGCCGTCTGGCGGTGGGACAGTACCCCGGCGTACAGGCTGACTCGTCCGCATTTACGGCCCTGACCTGGGGTTTTCCCCGGGGTGGGGTCGTTTTGCATCCAGAGCCGTTTACCCCGCTGACCTGCGGTGTTCCCGGGTGTTCCCGCGCGGTTGTGCAACGATCATGGTCTGTCCGCCCCCCACGCCCTGCCCCACCTCCGCGCTCCAAGCCCCGCCCTACCCCGGCCGCCCACGCGGCGAGATGCGCTGACGGCTCGCCACCTGATATCGCCCGTCGCTCTCCACGCGGATGACGCCAGCTGGGCGGGGTTGTGCGCGCCCGTGCGGGCCGGTCGGGGCCAGCAGGCGTTCGCCCCTTGGCGTGGGCGCGACGGTGCCGCATTCGCCGGTACGGGCGGTCGATGGCCTGTCTCGGCGGGTGGCTGTCGCGCTTGGCCGCACGCGCCGGGCAGGTGGCGGACGTCGGAAGGGTTCGAGTACTCGGGTAGCGAGTGCCAATCCCCTTTCAGCGGTGGGCTGTGAGTGCAGGGGAGTGCAAGGTGGAACAATCCTGCTCTGGGATGTCGTCGTATGCGGTCGTTGTTCAGGGGAAGAGGGGGAACGATGCCGGGAGCGTCTGCGCCGCGGTACTCGACCAAGCGGTGTGAGCGCGCGTGGGTGAAGGGGGTCGAGTTCCTGCGGCAGGGGAGGCCGGACTGGGCCGCGAGTTGCTTCGAAGAGGCCATCCAGCATGATCCTTCGGCTGCTGATGCGTGGTTGGGCCTCCATGCGGCAGGGCGTCGCCAGGCAGAGGCTGTTGATGCGATGGCGCACAATCTCCGCTCCTTCGGTGCCCTGCGCAGCAAGCTTGTCACGCCGCTCAAGTCGCGTTTCGACCTCGGTACCTACGTCTCATTGCGTCTCGAGACCGCACGCGATGCCTGGCTCGCCGCGGTTGCGAAACTCCTCGATGCGCGGCGGCTCGACGAGGCGTGGCAGTCCCTGTCGGAGGCGTATCTGGACTGCGACGAGACGCGTTTCGCGTGCACCCGGTACGCCTTCTTGAAGCAGGACTGGAACCTCACGCTGCACTTTTCACGCAACGTCGCCGACGCGTTCCTTCGTGATGAGACCCAGTTGTACGTGGGCCGCGCCCTCATCGAGCAGCAAGTGTTCCATGAGGCGCTCAATGCCCTTACCCCGCTCCCGAAGAAGCTGGAGAAGGAAGGCCGGTTCGATGGTGAAGTTGCCTACGCGCGGGGTCTCGCCTACGAGGGGCTCGGGCAAATGGACGTCGCCCTGCGGCATTTCCAGTACGCCTTCCGCTGCTTCCCCACCCTCGCGGATGTCGCCGAACGCGCCCAGGCCGTGACTGTCCCGGCCACAGCGACTCCGGCCCGTCAGACACCACCCACGCCGACAGCCTCCGCTGAAACCGTGCCTCCGGAGGTACAACTCAAGGAGGCCATGGCGCTGCTGGACGGGATGGTGGGGCTGGAGCCGGTCAAGCGACAACTGCGAACGCTCGTCGCACAGTTGCGTATGGCTGCCGTACGCAGAGAGCAGGGGCTTCCTTCGACTTCGGCGCCGCAGCATTTTGTGTTCACCGGCCCGCCAGGCACAGGGAAGACCACGGTGGCCCGCGTTGTCGGCAAGGTGTTCACCGGACTTGGACTGCTCGAACGAGGCCAGGTCATCGAAGCGCAACGAGTCGACCTGGTTGGCCAGCACCTCGGCGAGACTGCCATCAAGACGAGCAAATTGATCGACTCGGCGCTCGACGGCGTCCTGTTCATCGACGAAGCGTACTCGCTGTCCAACACCGGCTACTCCGGCGGGGACGCGTTCGGCGACGAGGCGCTCCAGGTCCTGCTCAAGCGTGCCGAGGATGACCGGGACCGGCTCGTCGTCATCCTGGCCGGCTATCCGGACGAGATCACCGAACTTCTCGCGACCAATCCCGGGCTCGCGTCCAGGTTCACCACACACGTGGATTTCCCGTCGTACTCGGCCGAGGAGTTGGTGCGGATCGCGCACAGCTTCCTAGAGCAGCAGGGCGATGTCCTCGATGAGGACGCGGTCACCGTGCTGGAGGCAAGCTGCAGGCGCGCGGTCGACGATCGCCTTGTCGACCAACTGGGCAATGGCCGCTTCGCCCGCGAACTCTGCCGCAAGGCAGGTGCGTTACGCGATCTGCGCGTGTTCGAACTGCACGGGACCTCCGGAACGCCCAGCCGCGAGGAGGTCACCACCGTGCGCTTCGTGGACATCTCCCAGGCGTATCAGGACCTCTGCGCGAGCAAGATCGCGCCCTGACTCCCTATGCGCGAGGCTCTTCCTGGGCTGCGCCGAGGTGAGCGGTGAGCTGTTGGAGATCGTTCCAGGCGTGGGCGTTGGTGCCGTTTCCAAAGGGGTAGTGCAGGGCGGGGCGGTTGGTGTGCCCGAGTTGGATGGGGCGCAGGGTGAGGGGTGGGCGTCGGGCGTGGGTGAGGCCGATAGCCGTGACGGATTGCGGGCCAAGGGTGAAGGAGACGGGGATCGGGGGCGCTTCGAGGTGGGGTGGGGTGGTGAGATCGCGGCGGGCGGTGCGGAGTTGGGCGAGCATCGAGGTCAGCCCGAACCGGGTGACGAGGGTGTTGGCCAGCGGCTCGATCGCTTCCAATGGCGGGGTTTCGTCTGCGGTGTAGCCCAGGGCGAGGGTGGCGTCCTCTTCGATGCCCGTTGTGGTGCGGGTGATGCGCAGGGTGGCGATCGCGGGGCGCTCGGGGTTCCCGATGGCGGTCAGGAGGCTGGGTTTGGGGGCGCGACTGCGGGCCAGGTCGGTCAACTGGCGGGTGGACCAGGGCAGGTTGATGGGCTCGGCGCTGCCCCAGCCGACCGGCGGGGCTCCGGTGAGGCTCCGCCAGGTTGTTTCGAGTGCCTGGCCGAGGATGAGATGGTCATCGACGGTGTGGTGCGTACGGAAGCTGAGGATCAGCTGGCGCTCGCCAGTGGCTGAGGGTGCTGCTGTGAAGGCGGGGGCGACCGGCGTGGTGCCCGCCGTACCGGAGGCGGGGGCGAAGGTGCCGTTCTGCCAGCGGAGTACGGCGCCGGAGAGCCCGTCGCAGTAGCCGCATTCGGGGTCCTGGATCACCCAGCGGTTGGGTGCGCCGGTCAGCGCGGTGCGCAGGGGCTGGGTGAGGCGTACGTGAGGTGGAGTGACGATCTGCAGCGCGCGGTCAGTTGCGGCCGTGGTGCGCAGGATGTCGGCGAGCCAGGTCGTCAGAGCGAGGACGGGCCGGTCGGTCAGGACGACGGCGGTGGAGTCGGTGAGGACGTCGACGGCGGGCAGCGCCTCGTCGGGGGCCGGGAGCGCGGTGACGTCCGTGCTGAGCGGGACGACTTTGATGGCCTTGGCGTTCGGGGGCCAGGTGGTGCCGCCGAGGAGGGCGCTGAGGCGGCCGGCGAAAGAGGCCGCGAGGGGGTGGGCTTCTGGGACGGCGGTGGAGGCGCGTACCTCCGTCCACCACACCGGCCCTGCGGCGGCCGGGGTGTTCAGCAGGCGCTGGGTCTCGCCCGGGGTATGAATCAGCATGGGGGCTTCGATGGAGACCAGGGGGTGTCCGCCGGGGCCGCAGAGTTGGATGACCGCGCCATCTTTGCTGGTGGCCACGTTGAGGTCGGGGTCGCCCGCGTGCAGACCGGCCGTAATTGCCCAGGCGTCGGGCATGTTCGGGGTGAGGGCGATCACGTCCTTGGTCACGCGGCGTCTTCCGGGTGGGTGGGGGCGAGGGCGGTTTGGATGAGCTGGTGGCGGCGCCCGCGGTGGATCAACGTGCCGCGGCCGGCGGGTTGGGCGCTGGCGTAGAGGCCGGGGAAGAGCTGGCCTTCGGTGCGATCTCCGGTCATCAACAGGGCCGCAGTGCCTGATTCACGCAGAGTCATCAGGAAGGGCTCAAACAGGGCGCGAGAGGATCCGGCGACGCGGCGGGTCAAGACGAAGTGCAGGCCGATGTCCTGGGGGGAGGAGATGTAGGGCAGGAACGCGGCGAGGAGCTGTTGGCCTGCGGTGGTGAGGATGTCGTAGTCGCCGATGAGGATGACGATGCGCGGCCCGGTGAAGGAGGGCAGCGCAGTGAGGGCAGCCGCTGCTCACCCCGTGCCCGGTGACGCACGGGGACGCTCGCTGTCACGGCTTCCGACTGCGGTCACGTGCAGCGAGTTTTTTGTGGACGATCGGGGTGAGTAGCCACTGTCGGGCAAGGGGGCCGCGGCGCGTGGGCTCAAGGGAGCCGGGTACACGTCAGGCACTGGCGCGTGAACGTCGTCAACGCGCCCGAGCCTGGAATGGCTATAGCGCCCCGTGTACGCTGGGGGAATGACTGACAGTGCCGCTTCACCGGTCGGGCCCCTTGTCACCGGTTCCGAGATCGCTCGACTGGCTGGGGTCACTCGGGCCGCTGTCTCCAACTGGCGTCGGCGCTACGAGGACTTTCCCGCACCGGCGGGCGGTGCCGCGAACAGTCCGCTCTATGCACTCGCCGAGGTGCAGGCGTGGCTGGACAAGCAACGCAAGGGTCAGGACGTATCACCTGAGGTCGAGCTGTGGCAGGCCATGCGGACCGCGTACGGGGATCAGATAGTCACGGGCTTGGCAGAGGTGGCCGGGCTACTGAGCGGAGAGCAAGAGCCGCGGCCGCCGGATGACGTCGCCGCGCGTGTGCGCGGGCTCGCCCGGACTGAATCGCCCCTCGACCTCGTGAACGGTCTGACTGAACGGTTCATGGATTCCGCCCGGCGCGCGGGATCGGACCAGGTAACCTCCGAGCGCGTAGTGCGTGCCGTATGCCACTTCGCCCCTGTCCTGTCGCCTGACGCCGTGGTCTTCGATCCCGCCTGCGGAATCGGGGTGCTGCTCCTGGCTGTTGCCTCCGAGGCAGACATGCGCTGCTGTGGCCAGGAGTTGGACGCCGACAGCGCCCGTTTTGCACAGCTCCGCGCCGACCTCACGGGGCGGTCAGGCGTACAGATCATGGCGGGTGATTCCCTGCGCGCTGATGAATGGCCGGACCGCAAAGCCGATTTGGTCGTCTGTGATCCGCCGGCCGGAGTGACGGAGTGGGGGCGTGAGGAACTCCTCCTCGACTCGCGCTGGGAACTCGGCACACCGTCCAAGGCCGAGGGGGAGCTCGCGTGGCTTCAGCACGCCTATGCGCACACTGAGCCCGGCGGACAGGTCCTCATGGTGATGCCCGCCTCAGTCGCGTACCGCAAGGCTGGCCGCCGCATCCGCGCGGAACTCGTACGCCGGGGCATCGTGCGTCAAGTTGTCGCCTTGCCCCCGGGGACGGCGACCTCTCATGCCCTGCCCATCCACCTGTGGTGCCTGCGCCGTCCCGAAGGCGCGGAGGGTACGGATACGCGCCACACCGTACGCATGGTCGATCTGACCGGGAACAGTCCCGACGGAAGTCTGGAGCCACGTCCCGACCAGGTCGCCGACGTGCCGCTGATCGAACTCCTCGACGAAACAGTCGACTTGACCCCCAGTAGCCACCTGCGGGATCGGCATCGTGACTACCCCGGTGAATACGCGGCCCTGCGCCAAGAGTTGGAGGAGCAGCTCCGTCAACTCGCCGCGTTCCTTCCCGAGCTTGTGCAGGGCGACGGTCCGGGCTCACTGGGCGGCGCCACCACCAGCGTCGCGGATCTTGCGCGCGCCGGACTCGTCGCGTACGACGGCCCGGAGCCGGTCTCCGTCAGCGATCGGCTCGACACGGACTATCTGCAGGGATTCCTGCGCAGCTCCGTCAATGTCCGCCGCTCCACGAGTGCCAGCGGGACTTTTCGGATGGACGGAAGGGGCTCACGAATCCCCCGCATGGGCATCGACGAGCAGCGTCGGTACGGATCCGCCTTCCAGTCCGTGTCCGCGTTCGAGGAAGAAATGCGGAAGGTGGAGGAGCTGAGCCGGAAAATCGCCGAAGTCGCCCGTGAAGGTCTCGCCACGGGCGCTCTGGTGCCGGAGGAGTGATGGCCCCGTGCGGGGCAGGCGCGTAGGCGCCCCGCACACGTCCGAACTGGGCGGTCGGTTACCCGGCGGGTGGCAGGAACGAACTGGGAATTCCGCTCCACGTCACACTCAGCGCCTCGCGGGCGCGCGTGCATGCGACAAAGAGCAGACAGCGCTCCCGGAGGAGATCGGCGTCGTGTTGCAGAGGGTCTGCCTCGCGCGAGGTGACTTCTCGGGTGAAGGGGACGGCGCCTTCGCGAACGCCGAGCACGGACACTGCCCGGAACTCGAGGCCCTTCATCGCGTGCATCGTCGCCAGCCGCACGCCTTCGGCCCCCGGTGCGATCTGTCCTTTGACTCGTAGCGCTGGGATGCCGGCGGCCTTCAGTTTTTCCTCGGCTGTGTCCAGGGCGAGGCTGAAGCGTGCGCACACGCCGATCTCGTGCGGTGCGAGGCCCTCGGCGAGCAGCGCCCGGACTCGATCGACCAGGGCTTCGGACTCCCCCTGCTGGGTCGCATACCCCTGTGCCTGGGGGCGGCGCCCGTGGAGCAGGGACCGGTATCCAGTCAGCGAGTCCGTTCCCTCGCCCTCCAGCGCTTCGATGGTCACGGGCGCGATAAGCCGGGCCGACCAGGTGAGGATTTCCTCTGTAGAGCGGTAGTTGACACGCAGCCGAAAGCTGCGGCCGGCCGTGGCGATGCGCAGGGAACCGAGTGACACTCGGGAGTCATAGATCCGCTGGTGCGGGTCGCCGGTGAGGAACACGTCGTCGGGACCGGAGGAGACAGCGGCGCGCAGCACACGCCATTGGGCGGGGTGCAGGTCCTGCGCCTCATCGACGACGACATGGGCGTACGGGGCCGGCTCGGCGGCGAGGAGATCGGCGGCGCGGGTGCAGACGTGCAGGTGGGTGGTTTCGCCGAGATCGCGCAGGAGCTGTTCGAACCGTTCCACGCCGCTCCACACCAGGCTGCGGCGCGCGGGTCCGAGACCGGTGCCGCGGCCGCGGCGGCTCGCGCCGAGGTAAGCGTCGAGATCGCGGAGGTCCTGGCCGAGCACCACGTGCCGGTACTCCTGGGCCAGGAACTGGGCGGTGAACGGCAATTCGAGCTGCTTGACGACCTTCCCCCACAGCTGCCGCTGCTCCCGGTCGCCGATTGGATTTGGTGTGGCCGTCGATTTCGCGCGCACGATGCTGTTCGCGTAGGCGTCGACCGTTGTCACGTCGACACGGGCCAGCAGACTCTCGTCCTCGTCAAGGAGAAGGCCGAGCATCTCGCGAAGTCCGGTGGCGAGCGCGTTCGTGTACGTGGTGAGCAGGATGCGGTCGTCGTCGGAGTGGCCGAGCAGGTGTTTGACCCGGTGCAGCGCGGCCACCGTCTTGCCGGTTCCGGGACCGCCGGTGACCTGGACAGGGCCCCCGTACGAGGTGCGGTAGGCGACGCGGCGCTGGGAAGGGTGGAGAAAGATCCGCCAGGCCGCGAACGGCTTTTCCAGGATCTCCTCCAGCTCTTGCGGACCGGTGACCAGGCGGATGCGTGCGGGGGTGTTGGCGATCACTGTGGCCAGGTCCTCCACTGGCTCGGCGGGTGCATCGGCGGGTCGGCGCACGGCGACGACGTCCCGGTAGACCTCTTCCGGGCTGAAGCCCTCGGCGAGGTATTGCAGCACCTCCAGCTGATCCTCCGGCAGGAGTGTGGAGAACGCCTCCAGTTGAGCCTTGTCCCCCAGAGAACGGGCGGCGCGCAGAACCTGGTCATCGATGCCGAGCTCGCGCAGCGTGCCGTCGGAGACATTCGCGAACAGCAGCCGGGGCGCTGTGCGAGCGGCTGTCTCGTATAGCGGTGTCAGCTCGTCCAGGGCGACGGCGTTGCGAACCTCCAGGGCACGCGTCGCGGTGTTGGCGCTGTACAGGCGCTTGGCCGCCCAGTTGTAGGCGTCGTCGTGCGGCAGGACGTTGACCAGCAGGAACATGTCGCTGCCGTCGTCGGGGGCGAGGACGACACCCCGCCAGAAGTCCGTGATGCGAATGGTGCGCATCCGTCGATCACGGGCGTTGCCGACGGACTCAAGGTGCAGTCCTTTGTCCGCGTTGAGTTCGGCGACGGTCATGGTCTGGAACTTCTCCATGGCCTTGCGTACGCCGGTTCGCACCGGCTTCTCCAGGGTGTCAAAGCCGTCCCAGAAGCTCTGGGTGAAGGCGAGCCGGGGCATGGGTTCCGTACCTTTCTTCCTGAGCGGGCCTGTGCATCTGGCAGCGGTCTGATTCCCGTGAGGAGATCCTCGGGTGAGGGGGAACTCCCGCGTGGTGTTTCATGATTGCGAATGTGGGACGGTTTGCGCATGCGAGGTGGTTCCAGCCAGCCGCCCGGCGATTCCCCGGAAGGCTGCCAGCAGTTCTACGGGTTCGCAGGAGAGGTCGAGGCTGTGTTGGTACAGCCGTACTCCCCGCCCGCCTGGCCCCGTTGTCGTACCGCGTACCTCATGGAAGCGGTCGGGCTGCCGTCCGGCCGCGTACACCAGGTGCGCCTCGCTCAGGCCGAGCACGGTGGCGTAGGCGAATGCCTGGTACAAATCGGCGTTGAGATACCCGTCGGCCTTCTCGATCTTGTACTTGGCGTCGACTACAGCGAGCGGTGTGCGCCCGTCGCCGGTCCGCACGACGAGGTCGGGGCGCATCCGTACGCGACCGGCGGTGTCGAGGTGGTGCGGGTCCTGGAAGCATGCGGTCAGGTCGTGTTCCCGCAGGGCCTCGCGCAGGGCGACGGTGACGAAGTCCTCGAACAGCTTGTTCATGTCGAGCAGGAAACCGTCCATGGAGAGGGTGTCGGGCCCGGTCCGGTGCTCTGGCGAGGTGCCGCGCAGGACTGCCTCGGCGAGCCGCAGCGCGGGCTGGTACCGGGTGTTGAGGCGCGAGGGCTGCCAGTGCGGCAATTCCTGACCGCGCACCAGGGGTAGAGCGTCGGCCAGACGTACGCGCTGGTGGGCGAGGCGTCGCCGGACGGGGCCGGGGACGCCCGGTAGGCGCAGCAGGTGCTCTGTGGCGGTGCGCAGGATACGGTTTTCGGCGGTGTCGGCGGTGTAGGCGTCGTAGACGATCGCCACGGGCGGTGTGCGGCCGAAATGGCGCCGGATCTGCTCGGCCTCGCGCAACCGCCCGCGTACGACCAGCGCAGACTCCTCCACCTCGCGATAACCCTGGAGGACCCCGCGCTGCAGCGCCGCGTCGATCTGTCGCTCCACGGCGTGCGCGAGTGCCGGGACGACATCGTCGTACGCACCGGTGTCGAGGGTGCCCTCCCGGCTGTCTCGCCAGGCGCGCGCCGGGTCGAGGCTGAAGCCGAGCAGGAAGAACAGTCGGGTCACGGGGGTCTTGGGCATGATCCGTACGACCAGGCCGTTGGGCGTGCGGACGGCGCCGACCCGGCTGCCCGCCCGTAGCAGCCAGTGCCCGCTCCGTACGGGGTCGGGGGTCGCGCTCTGCAGGATGCCGGAGGCGGCCAGGGCCCGCCCGGTCGCGGCGCCGATCGGGACGGAGACGGCGTGTCCGTACTCGCGCAGCACCACCTCGGACACGGGAACGGGTGTGCTCACGCCCGGATCCGTGCTCATGCCGACGGACGCTGTTCGCGCAGCGCGTCGAGCCCGTAGCGGGCGGCGACGTCGAGGCCCTCGCCGTAGTGGTGCTCTTCGAGTAGCGGCAGGATCTTCGTGCGCCAGGTCCGCTCCAGCCCGCCGTCGCGGTACACGCCGGGCTTCATCAGGTACGAGGGGCCGATGGCGAAGTCGGCGTCGTCGATCCGTGCGTTGAGGGCGTCCAGGAGGTGGGCGGGCTCCGGGTCCCTGCCCTCGCGCTTCAGCCAGCGCGCCAGCAGTCCGGCGGTCGGCTCGGTACGCGGGGACAGTTCCACGAACGCAAAGCGGCGCCGCATCGCCGCGTCCACCAGCGCGATCGACCGGTCGGCGGTGTTCATTGTGCCGATGACGAAAAGGTTCGGCGGCAGCGCGAAGTCGTCGCCCGAGTAGGTGAGGCGGACGGATCGTGTGCGGTACTCCAACAGGAAGTACAGCTCGCCGAAGACCTTTGCCAGGTTGGCGCGGTTGATCTCGTCGATGATCAGGAAGTGCGGGATATGCCGGTTGCCCTCGCGGGAGGCGAGGTCGGCGAGTTCCCGCAGCGGCCCGGCGGTCAGCCGGAACGCCACCTCCCGTGTCTCGGGATCCTCAGCCGGACGGAAGCCCTCGAAGAAGTCCTCGTAGGCGTACGAGGGGTGGAACTGCACGATCTTGACCTGCTCCGGGCCGCCGCCGAGGTACTCGGCCAGCTTCATCGCCAGGTATGTCTTTCCAGTTCCTGGCGGACCATAGAGAACCAACTGTCGCTCATCCAGAAGGAGTTCACGCATCTCGTCCAGCCAGGCTCGGTCGTGGACGAGGAGGTCGGCAGCGAGGTCCTCGGTGACTTCCGGCAGAGACAGTTCCCGTGGTGTCGGCCGTTCCGCGGTGGGCAGCTCGCTGGCGTCGTCGGGCCCCACCATGACTGTGTCTTCGGTACGCCCAGTGAGTCCGTCCAGGGCGTCGAGCACACCGGTGAGGTCGACGACATCGTGCTGCACGGACAACTTCTGCTGCACTGTCTCCGGCAGTTCCTCGTACGCGTGGCTCTGCGCCTGCCAGGCGACGGTCCGCCGCAGATTGGACAGCCCACCCGGCGACGCGGCCTGTACAGGGCCCCCCGTGATCTCCCCGAGGTATAGCCGACCGTCGCCGATGGTGGCCACCGTATCGCCGACGCGCATCTGCGTCAGAAAGGCATGCAACTCGTCGACCAGGCCCCGCTTCTGGTTGTACGAGGCCGCCCCCTCGTACCCCTCCTCGACGAAACGGCGCAGCGAACTCTTGGTCGGATCGGCCTCCTCCAGCGGTGGCAGATGTCCGCCCACGAGCGAGACGACGCCCTCCTTCAGCCACAGCTGCCGCACCAGGTTGTGCCCCGAGACGTTGGAGCCGCGCACCAGCCAGCCCTTGTGCGGCGGACGCCAGCCCGTGGACAGGTAATCGGCGAGCGGGTGTCCCTCGGCGCTGCGCCAGGTCTCAGGCCCAGATGCGTTGTAGCCGTACGCCAGCGAGGCGGCGGCCGAAGAGGAATTGCACACGATGTCGTGGGCTGCCATCCAGCGCGCCGGCGCCCCAGGCCGCTGCGGATCCACGGGCGCGTCGACCAGCGCCCCGCTCTCGCGCAGCTCCGCGCGGAGCCGCCGCTGATAGTCGCCGAGCCCCTGCCACATCTCGGCGGCGACCTCAGACCCTTCCTCCAGGAGGAACTTGTGCGTGCCGTTGCCGCCGAACTCGACGAGCAGATGACCGCGCGCCTCACCGCCTCCATTGGGCAGCGTGACGCGGAAGTCGGGGGAGTTAGGAAGGCGGTCGGGTTGAGGCATGGGTGACCTTCGCGGAGAGGGTGAGGCCTACGCGGACACCGAAGAGCTTACGTGTTGACACTGTCAATCGACATGAGATCCGGGCATCCCTTCGGTGGTCAACAGCCACAAGGAAGCGAGGTCCGCCCCCTGGCCGGATCTGATGTCGGGTTAGTGAGGATTGGGTGCGCCTGTAGCTCGAGCCAGGATCAGTAAACAACTCCATTGTGCGTTGACGGCGTAAACAGACTTCTCTAGTGTGTGGAGTTGTTGGTCAGGCTCTTTGAGGCGACACTGACGCTGGGGTACTGGGATGGGGAAGTGATGGCCGAGCGGCGCGCGATTGAGGTGGCGGAGCTGCGGTCTGTCATTGAGAGGCTGAAGCGCTGTGCGTCGCGTGCGGGAGTCGTCAACCATGAGGCCTTTGCGTCGGAAGCGGACCGGCTCGGACTCACGACCGAGGAGCAGCAGCGAAGGCTCCGCAACGGGCTTGCATCTCTGGGAATTCACGTGAAGTCCACGAGCCAGGGGCAGCTGAACCACAGTCCTGTCACCTCCGAGAGGTCCGAGACTCAGAGCACTGTCACGTCGTCGACCATGCCGAACTCGTCGAGTTTGCGCCGGCTGACTCGGGCATCGGCTGTGAGATCAAGTACCACGACCGCCGCCGGAGGTGCCGAGGCCGAAAACCCGCGCGGTGGGCAGCGGTCGGTCAGCCTCGGACTCCAGTGTGCCGCCACCGAGGCGGCTCCGTACTTGGCCCAGGCCCGGCGGATGCTGGCCCGCTACACCGATGTCGGCGGCTCTGTCACCAAGCTTGCCCACGACGGCGTCGTCCGGCTTCACCGGCTTAGTCCTGCCGAAGCCCGTGAGCTGACCGCCGACTTTCCGGTCACCCGCCCTCTCATGCCCCACGCGCCCGCCCTGGCAGTAGAAGGGCGTGAAGCCCGCCACATGGTGCCCGCACCCGCGTCGGTGGCGAGCGTCGCAACCACGGCTGGCGCCATCCACGCTGCCCGCGCCGTCTTGGAGGAGGACCGGTGGCGTCGGGGGTCGGTCAGGGTACTGAAGGCGGACGAAGAGGTAGGTCTCGCCGTGCTCCTCCGCGGCGGCACCGACCAACTCAGCCGGGACGTCCCGGTTGAGGAGATTGTGGCGCTGCCCAGCGGTAGCGAGCGTCGACGCGCTCACGACTGCCTCGTCCTGCACAATCAGAGGCTTGTGTGGAAGGTTGCACAGGGTTTCCAAGGGCACGGACTTGAGATGGACGACCTCGTTCAGCACGGAAATGTCGGGCTGCTGCGCGCGGTCCGCAGGTTCGACGCCACTCAGGGCTACAAGTTCTCGACCTACGCATCAACTTGGATCAGGCAGCGCATATCCCGCGGCATCGCCGACGAAGGCGCCCTGATCCGACTGCCCGTGCACGTTCACGAAAAGGTCAGCAAGGTCGCCAAGGCCGAGCGAAAGCTCTTGAGTGAAGGTCGGGCCAGGACCGTCGACAATGTGGCCTTCGTTAGCGGGCTCACCTTCGCCGAAGTGGATGAGGTGCGAAGGGTCAGCCGATCCACCGACTCCCTGGACCGGATCATCGGTGTCGACACCGCTCTTGGCGACCTGATCATGGGGCCTAGCCGACTGCCCGGTCCTGCCCTCGTGTTGATCCGCAAGGAGTTTCTGGCGCGGATGCGCCATGTTCTGTGGCATCTGTCTGAGCGTGATCGGCATGTTCTCATCCGGCGCGCCGGTCTCGACGGTGACGAGCCGGACACGCTGGCGGACATCGGGGCCGTTTTCGGCATAACCCGCGAGGGCATCCGGCAGGTCGAAAAGAAGGCCAAAACACGGTTCCGGGAGGAGCTGGCTCGTCACCAGCTGGTGCCGTCCCGCCTCTGACTCGACAGTGCTTCAGGCCAAATCTACTGCTGTCCTTCCCAACGCCCGCGCCTGATCCGAAGGAACCCGCGAATGGACCCACGCCAGGAGCTTGTCGACTACCTCGCACGCCAGCTCGTCGGCCCCGCCGGCGGCGACGACGAGGTGCTCGACGCACCGCCCGACCGGCAGTACCTCATGGGGACGCTCTACCCGCAGCAGGCGGACCTCCAGCGGCAACTTGCCCTCGCAGGCGACGACGCCGAGGCGCCCAGTGTCGAGCGGGACGCCCCTGACGTGGACCCGGCCTCTGACCCGGTGCCTGAGACCAACAGCTGGCTCCCCGCATCTCTCGGAATCAGCTTCTACACCGATGCGGTAAGCGTCGAGGTGACGTGCACCGCCGCCCGCTACGAGACGTTGAAGAGTGAACCCGGACGCGGGCGACGGTGGCACCGCACGTCTTTCGCACCTGAGACGCACGTGATCGGACCGGACCGGGAGACCGTGCCCGTCCTCGACGGCCGCGCGGAGATCCGTCTCCGCCGCCGCTCCTACGGCGACGGCACGCTCATCACCGTGGCCCTGGTCAACGTCGCCCGCCACGACAACGCCGATGGCAAGGCGCCGAGTTGGGACGACATGCTGTTCCAGTGCGGACTCACCGTCCGCCCCACCGACGGTGCCGTGCTGCCTTACCCCAGTGTCCGGCTCGCCAGCCGTGATCCCGAGGAGCGCGAGCTGCGCTTGCAGTACCGGCACGTCGTCACCCACGCTGTGGGCCACGGCTGCGCGGTCCGCGAGGATCGCGGCCAGGACGGCGCCGTCGCACTCCTCGCCTGCGAATCCCTGCCGCGCGCCGAGGTGCCTGCCGTACGGGCTGGCGGCCCGCTCGACGCCCCCGCCCTCACCATCTCCCACCTGGCTGACCCGGCCGTCAGCGCCGATCAACTCCGCGAAGAGCTAGCCGAGTTCGCTGCGTCCTACCACGGCTGGTACGCAGGTCAGCGATCCGTCCAAGTGCCGCCCTGGGGGCAGGAGGCCGCCGAACGGATCCTTGGCCGCATCGGCCAGGCAGTCACCCGTATCGAGGCCGGAGTACGCACCCTCTGCGACCCGAACCGCCCCGAACTTTTCGCCGCCTTCCGTATCGCCCAACGCGCCATGCTGTTGCAGATGCGGCACTCCGCGCCCGACCAGGCCGGGCAGCGGCGCCACCGCTCGGCCCCCGTTGCTGTCGACCCGCCCGTCGACCCCGCGGCCACCTGGCGTCCCTTCCAGCTCGCCTTCTTCCTCCTCGCCCTCGACGGCGTAGCCGACCCTGGCCACCGCGACCGCGAGAGCACAGATCTGATCTGGTTCCCCACCGGAGGCGGCAAGACTGAGGCGTATCTGCTCCTGGCCGCCTTCACAATCGCCCTGCGCCGGATCCGCGGGGAAGGCGGCGGAACAGCAGTCCTCAGCCGCTACACTCTCAGCCTGCTTACCACCCAGCAGTTCCAGCGCGCTGCCACCACGATCTGCGCCTTGGAACACCTGCGCCGCAGCGAGCCCGCACTCGGGCTCGGCAGCGAACCGATCACCGTCGGACTGTGGGTCGGGGAGGCTACCACCCCCAACAGCTACCAGAAGGCGAAGGACGCCTTCGACCAGCAGCGCGAAGCCACCCATCCCGAGGACGTCTTCATCCTCGACCGCTGCCCCTGGTGCGGCACGCGCATCCTGCCATCCAACCGGTCCAGCGTCCGCTCCGACTACGGAGTCCGTGCGGATACGGACGAGTTCGCCTTCTTCTGCCCCCGTGACGACTGCTTTTTTCATGATGTTCTGCCGGTCTCCGTCGTCGATCAGCACCTCTACCAGGACCCGCCCACCATCGTCCTGGGCACCGTCGACAAGTTCGCCCGCCTCGCCTGGGAACCGCGCTCCGGCCGCCTCTTCGGCGCCGGCACCGACAACCCGCCCCCGTCGCTGATCATCCAGGACGAGCTGCACTTGCTCACCGGGCCGCTGGGCACCACCGTCGGCCTCTATGAAGCGGCCATCCTCGAACTGTGCACGGGACCGGACGGCCGCCCGCCCAAGATTGTCGCCGCTACGGCCACCATCCGCCGCTCCGCTGAACAGGTCCGTGCCCTGCACCACCAGGACGTCCAGCTCTTCCCACCGTCCGGACTCGACGCCCGCGACAGCTTCTTCGCCGTACCCGACACCGGCCGTCCAGGCCGCCTCTACCTCGGCGTCATGGCGCAGGGCCACACCGCTGGCCGCGGCGCCGTCGCCACCACGGCGGCCATGCTTCAGGGCGTCCATCAGCTCCCCGAGGAACACCGCGACGCCTACTGGACCCTCGTCGCTTACCACCACAGCCTGCGCGAACTCGGCCGTACCCTCACCGCGGCCGGAGACGACATTCCTGCCCAGCTCCGGGGCCTCGACGAGGGCGCAGGGGTGCGCGTGCTTGGCGGTAACGACGTTCAGTCACTGACCAGCGACCTGCCGCGCGCCGAACAGCCCATCCTCCTCGACCGCCTCGAAAGGCCCCGGACGGACCCGCAGTCGGTGTCCTTCCTGCCGTGCACCAACATGCTCTCCGTCGGCGTCGATGTGAAGCGGCTCGCCTACCTCCTCATGCAGGGCCAGCCAAAGACCACCGCCGAATACATCCAGGCCACCAGCCGCGTCGGCCGCCACCGGGTGCCCGGACTAGTCGTCACCTACTTCAACGCCACCCGCCCCCGCGACCGGTCCCACTACGAGACCTTCATGGACTACCACCGGGCCCTCTACCGTTACGTCGAACCCGCCAGCATCACCCCATGGTCCCTGCCCGCGCGCCGCCGCGCCCTGCACGCCGCGCTCGTCATCCTCGTACGCCACCGGCTCGGCCTGGCCGCCGAGAATCAGGCCGGACGGATCACCGGCCGCAAGGACGAGGTCGAGCAGATCGCCGATTCCCTCGCCGAACGCGCCGCGACCGCCGAACGTGTAGCCGCAGGAACTGACTGCGAGGCGGTACGCGCCGATGTACGCAAGGAACTGGGCTACCTCCTGGACGACTGGTACCGGCAGGCCGAGACGGCCGCCGCCGAAGGCAAGGACCTCTACTACCGCAGCCAGGGCAAGGGCCAGCACAACCTGCTCAAGGTCTTCGAGCAGCGATATGGCCTGTGGGAGACCCTCAACTCCATGCGCAGCGTCGACCGCGAATGCCAGATCACCGTGACGGGAGCAGGACAGTGACGCGCAAACTCCGGGTCCGCCAGGCGCAGACCGTGCTGCCGTTTGGCGTCGGCGCCGTACTCGACGTTCAGGGCGAGTCCTTCGTCGCCTCCGGTATCGAGACCTGGCCGCAGCGGGGCAAGACTCCCATCCCCTCGGACCGGCTCGCCGCCCGGCTCGGCGTGACCGGTTTCTTCGCCGCGCCCCACACCCTCAACGACCGTTACGACCAGTCGGACAGCCCCGGCGTCCCCTACGTGCGATTCCCCGGCTGGCTGTTCTGCGGCGCCTGCAGGAGCATGGTCCGCTTCCTCCGGGAGGACGAGAAGCCTGGAGAGCCGCCGGTCTGCACGTCCTGTGCCGCCGCACCCCGCCTTGCCCCGATGCGGTTCGTTCGTATCTGCCCGGACGGGCACCTTGACGACGTCGACTGGTGGTACTGGGCCCATTCCAAGCTCGCGCCCGAAGAACGTAAGGCGTGCTCCGAGGCGGATCAGGCCTGGAAAGCACGCCGACTCAGCTTCCGCGTCGCCGACCGCGCCTCTGGACTCGAAGCGCTCTCGGTGCGCTGCGGAGCAAGTGGGGCGGGCGGCAAGCCGTGCGGCGCTCAGCGGGATCTGCTCGATATCCTCGGCCCCCAGGGGGGACGCTGCTCGGGCCGTAACCCCTGGCAGCGCTGGACCGGGAACCCCTCCTGCGGTCAGCAGTCCCACATCGTGCAGCGCACCGCCGGTAACGTCTACTACCCGGTCGTCTACTCCGCGCTCGACATCCCGCAGTCCGCCGAACCACCGCGAGTGGACCAGGACGTGGCGGAGGCCGTCCGCAGCCACGCCTACTGGTCGATCCTGCTCGCCGCGCTCGGCACACCCCGCGCCGACACTTTCCGCGACATGATCAAGGACGACACTGAAGCCCCCGACAGCCTCATGGACCAACTCGTTGCCGAGGCATCCGGATCACTCGCGCCGCTAGCCACCCCCCTTCCTGAGGCCGGCAAGTTGGACCTGAGCCGCGACGAGTGGAACGCGTTCAACGTTACTCAACTCCCAGAGCCAACAAAGGAATTCGCGGTCCGAAAGGGAGGCCTCGGCCTCGACGGTGAAACGGAAGAGCCCTGGGCCGCTCTTGACGCGCACATCGGCGGCGTCGTCCTCGTCGATCGCCTCCGCGAGGTGCGGGCGCTGACTGGATTTCGCCGACACTCCCCGAACAGCACCTTCGTCTCCTCCGACACCAGCGGACGCCTGCGCTGGCTGCCCGCGACCGAGGTGTACGGCGAAGGCATCGTCCTCAGCCTCGAGGAGGAGCACCTGACCGCCTGGGAACGCGACCCCCGTGTACAGGCCCACGTCCTCGGAGTCCGTACCGACCTCGACGCGTCGTTCCGCGACGAACAGCTCGCCGAGACCGCCGGGGACGAACTCTCCCCCCGTTTCCTCCTCCTGCACACTCTCGCCCACCTGCTCATCCGCCAGCTCTCCTTTGACTCCGGATACACCACCGCCAGCCTGCGTGAGCGCGTCTACGGCCGCCCCGAATACGGCCAGCACGGCCTGCTCATCTACACGGCCGCCGGCGATGCGGAAGGCACCCTCGGCGGCCTGGTCCGCCAAGGCGAGGCGCCGCACTTCGCCGAGACGCTCATCCGGATGCTGGAAGCGGCTGCCTGGTGCTCCGCCGACCCGCTGTGCGCCGAGCACACCGGCCAGGGCTTCGGCAACCTCAACCGGGCCGCCTGCCACGCCTGTTCACTGCTGCCCGAGACGAGCTGTCAGACCGGCAACACGCTCCTCGACCGCGCCCTGGTCGTCGGCTCCGCCCACGTCCCCGGCTACTTCACCGACGTCCTCACCGCGAGCCGCGAAATCGCGGCCGCCACCGCCCTGGGATGACGCCATGACCATCGCCAACACCCCCGTACTCCACCCCGACCTCACCCCCGCCCAGCGCGCCTGCCTCGAAGCGCTGCCGCTCACGGGCAACCACGTCGTCAGCGGCCCGCCCGGCAGCGGCAAGAGCCTGCTCGCCGCACACCGCGCCGTGCACCTCGCCTTGACGGGCCGGCCTACCCTGCTGCTGTCCCGCTCCAACCTGCTGCGCCAGCTCCTGCGCGACACCCTCCAGGGCCTTACGGTCCCTGGCGCGCCCGTCGAGGCCGCCACCGTCCATGGCTGGATCCAGCGCCGCTTCGGCCGCGACGTACCGCGTACCGAGGACGGCTGGTTCGACTGGACGGCCCTCACGCACCGAGCGGCCGCCACCCTCGGCGAGGACGACGCGTCCACACCCCACCTCGTAATCGACGAAGGCCAGGACCTGCCGCCGGACTTCTACCAGCTGGCACGCCTCGCTGCCGCCTCCGTCACCGTCTTCGCCGACGAGTGCCAGCGCCTCACCGAGACAAACTCCACCCTCACCGAGATCACCGACGCCCTTGGCCGCTCCACCGGACGGGTCGAGATCGGCGGCAACCACCGCAACACCCGCGAGATCGTCTCCCTCGCCGAACACTTCCGCATCGGCGCAACCCGCCCTGGCATCCCCGTACGCAGCGGCACCCTGCCCGTCATCCGCCACTACAGCGGGAACAAGGATCTCGTCGATGACATCGTCACGATGGCAGCCCGCCAGCCGCAGCACCGCATCGGCGTGATCGTCAACTCCCTTCGCACAGCGGCCGATCTGATGCGGAGCCTCGAACGAGCGGGCCTCGCCCGTGAGCCTCAGCTGTACAGCTCGGCGGCCTCGTCGGGCCGCTATCGCGACCTCGACCTCACCCGCCCTGGCGTCGTCCTCGTCCACCGCGCCAGCGCCAAGGGCCTGGACTTCGACACCGTCGTCATCCCCGACACCGAGACCGACGCAGCCATTGACCCCACGTCAGCGGCCCTCCGGATGACCTACTACGTCATGATCACGCGAGCCCGCGAGCGCCTGGTCCTGGGGTGGCAGGGGACCCGGCTGCCGGGCCACCTGGAGGGGCTGCAGGGGCGGTCAGTGATGAGATGAGACGGAGACTTCGTACCGTGACTGAGCGTGGCCGACGGACGCGCTGCGCCGTCCACTCCACGGCGCACGAGTGCCGCCACCTGCTCACCACATCCACCGGTGCCGGGGAATCAGGATAGTCCGCCCCGTCCGGGCCTTCCACAACAGCACGGAGCAGTAGGCCCAGCCGAACAGGGAGATCAGCCCAAACAGAATGCTCACGGTTCCGACGACCACAGCCGAGGGGAACGCGCGCAGGTATCCCAGCGCCACGGCCAGACTCTCAACCAACAGCAACCACAGGTTCCAACGTCGCTTCCTGCGAATGACCCTGACGTAGGCTTCAAACCTGCGCTGCCCTGCCTCCTCTACGGCGGCCTCTTCATCGAGGATGCGCCGCTGGCGTTCGTTCCAACGTCGTTGGGTCTCCGCCGCTTTCGGGTCCACCGGCGCGGAGGGTGAAGTGAACACAACGTCGCCGTGAATGGCACCGGACTGTACGACGTGCCCCGCTACGTTGCCGCTCAACTCGTTACGTATGGACGGCTGTTCACTCATGAGGCAGAAGATACGCCGACGCTGTTTAGGTGCGCAATGGAGGCGTTGGGCGAGCTCTAGCCATCGCGCAAGGCCATGCCGGCACCCCAAAGGAACAGGACGATCGCAACGACCCCCATGAGGACTCCGGCAGTAGCCCACTCCCGGGTGTAGAAGCCGAGCGCGACGAAGCCAGACATGCCCACAAGGAGCACAAGAAGACCGCACCCTTTGATCGCTTTCCTGTCCTCCTCTCTCCGCTGCCGCCTGGCTCGCTCAGCCACCTCACGCCTCTTGCGCCTGGATTTGGCTCCGTCCTTCTTCTTCCGCTTCGCCCCCGTAGTGCCTTCACCTTGCTTTGAGGGCTCGTCCTTCGGCCGATGCGGCATCGACGAGGGACCGTGGAGATGTACGTCTCCGTACACGTTGCCGAACTGCCCTGCCGCGCCGGAGATGCTGCCGCTGATGTCGTTGTCGACGTTCTGCTGCTCGGAGTCGTCACGCGATGCCCCCATGCATAACAAGCTACGTCAACCACCGCTATCAGGCAGAGAGTTAGGCGGTGACATGCCTTTACCGAAGAACGGCGTACCGTGGCCGGCATCGGCGGGGCCCGTACTGCCGCCAGGTTCAGGCCTGACCGGGAGGCGCCCCGAAGCTCAGCGAGCCCACGTTGCCTGCCTGAATCACTGGGCCGTGCTGTGCGCCGCCACTGATCGTGTTGCGGACATTCACGATCTGTTGATCACCCTCTGGGGGTGCCAAGCCGTCGATCATTGCCCGTAGTTCGTAGGCTGCGGCGGGATTGGTCAGCAGAGTGCGTCGCAACCGTGTACGCCACTCCGCCTGGACATCCAAGGCGGTCTGCTCGTCACCGGCCTGCAAGGCTGCCGCCAGTTCTCCGCGCGAGGTCTCCAACTCCCCCTCGATCACGCCTTCCTCGCCGCTACCGCGACGCGCGAAGAACGAGACTATCCGGTCACGGGCTTGCGTCCAGGAGTCCAGCGCCATCTGCTGGACCAATGCCGTAGCGCCTGTGGCTGCAAGTGCCATCAACTCCGCTTCCATCGAACCCCCTGTGCTGTAGCTGAGGCAGCCACCGTAGCGGGTCTGCACGGTGTTGAACTGGAATTCAACTAGGGAGAGTTGCTGGTCTGGCTTCGGTGTATCACGGGGTGGAATCGACTCCTTGAGCCCAGGGCGCCTCACGGACGGCCGGGGGGTTCGCGAGGCTGATGGAAGATTGGGTCGGGATGCCTTGTCTGGTGAGGAACGCCTCGACGGTCGCCAGGTGGTCGTCCTCGAGTGCGAACGCGAGCAGGCGGCGCGCTCGGGTGGCAGCGACGTATAGAACCCGAAGGGCTTCGCTGGTCTCCTGATGAGTTGCGGGAGCTTTAGCTTTTGTCCAGGCCCTGATGAGGTCCGTGGATCGGCTGTCCGTCGGCTTGGAGGGGGGAATGACGATCAATATGGCTTCCGCCTGATCACCTTTCACTCCGTGCACCGTGCTGGCCCGTCCAGTCGTCGGATGAGATGAAGAGGGTGCGCCGAAGCCGACGAGTTGCCAAGCGGCCTTGTCGTGCGCTTTGCAGGGATATGCCCGCTTGGTCTGCGGTTCGATGCCGACCAGGGCGGCTCTTTCTGTGAGCGCAGCATGGGCCGCTCGACTCCACTCTCCGGCAGGCATGTCCAACGGCGGAAGCGCACGAAGGAGCGACTGCTCGACCACTTGTAGTTCGAGTGGGCTGAGGCCCTGCTTGGCGAGGTAGTTGGTCTCAGGGGTGTCGGGTTCTCCGTACCAATGCCGTAGGACGAGTTCGCGCAGTACCTTGTGGGCGCGCTCTTGGTGCTTTGTTGACGCGCTTGGTGTGCGCAGGATGGCCGTGGCCCAGATGAGTCGGGGTAGTTGAGCGGAGGAGGGAGGCTGACGTGTGCCGGTGAGTCCCTTGGGCAGAGACAAATTGCCGTGTGCGAGGACGAGGCGTTCGTGTGGGGGTGCGCCGAGTTGTTCCGCCTCTGCGTCGAAGTCGGCCATCCAGTCGATGTCTTTGCGCCCGGTGGTGGGGAGTAGCAGGATCGGGGCATTCTCGGCGTGGAAAGGGCCCACGGCGGTGTCGCAGGGGGCGTTGGACGCGCGCAGCGTGTGCGCCAGGTCGCAAATGGTCTGTGTGCTCCGCCAATTGTGGCTGAGCCTGTGGTCCGGCGCCGTCGCCGGGTTCGCGCGCTGGGTGGCCGCGGAGCCGGAGTTCCGGAAACCGTAGATGCTCTGATCCGGGTCGCCAACGAGCAGCAGCGGTAGGTGAAGCTGCTGCAGCAAACCGACGATGGCCAAATCTTCGGCGGAGCAGTCTTGGGCCTCGTCGATGACGATTTCACAGAAGCGTGTGCGCAGCACCCGGGCGATGCGCGTGCGACGTTCGAGGTCTGTCAGGAGGCGCAGTGCCATGTCCCGTAGCTGATCTCCCGACAGATAGCCCTCCTGCCAGAGGCGGGGCATTGCAGATTTGGCCCAGGTGGTCAGCTTGTCGCGGCCCTCTTCATCCCTTCTGAAGCGAGGGGGGAGGCGGTGGATCAACGGTTGCGGGTCCGTGGTGCGGACGGCCTCGCGTCCGTAGGAGAAACGGAAGTCGTCCAGGGAAGCACCTTCCCGGCGAGCCTGGGGGTGATCGCTCCACTCCTCGAGGCGCTGCCAGATCTTGCCGGGTTTCGGCAGCAGGTACGGGCGGAGGAGGTGCCGCCAGACGAACGTGTCAAAGGTGCCTATGAAGTGCGGGAATTGGGTCAGCTCAGGCCTCCCTTCCTCGGCGCACCGCTTCCTAATCTCCCGGCCCGCAACCTTGGTGAAGGAGACCAGGGCTCGGCCCTGGCGTGGCCCGAGGGGGAGGGTGAGGTGACGCTCTACAACGGTCCGGGTCTTTCCGGAGCCGGGGCATGCCTCCACCCGAACGATGCGCCCGGGAACAGTCGCCAGGTTCACCAGTTCGCTCTGGGCGGCCACTGCTTCAGCGCGCAGAACAGTGATGGAGTCGGAGGCCGCGCTGAGATCAAACGGTGTCATGGCCCGGCTCCTCAGTGACCCACATAAGGGCGTCCTTGAGGTACTGGGGTACCGCCATTGGGGCGACCTCTGCCGGCCGCTCCGCGATTACGCTCAGGATGTCTTGTGCGAGGTCGCCCTTGCGGACGAGTCTCCTTCCACTCATCAACTGCGCCAGTCCCTTGGCCTGTTCGTCCGGCGAGCCGGTCCCTACCATGTCCCAGTGCTCGACCCACGCGCTGGGCTTCTGCCGCTTCCAGGCATCCCTGACGATCTCGCGGTTGGGACCGCCCGCGCGCAGGAGTTCCGGCTCCAGCGTGAATTCATTGCGGAATACCTGGGCCAGCTCCTTGGAGCCGGTCACCGCGATGATCTCTTCAAGAACGGCGAGGCGCGTCTTGGTGGCTTCCTCGGCTCCGGTCCCGGCGTCGCCATCGGTGATGACTGCTACACGCCGGGCGATACGGCACTTGCCCACACTGTCGACGGCCAGGAGCGTACGCATGTAGGGCATGAAGTCGACACCGTCGATCGGTACGAGCGCAGTGCCGTGGAAGCGTTGGAGTCGCTCGCGCCCGAGTGTGATCTGGGCGAACTGGGGTAGAAGCAGGGCCTCCGCCAGGCCTTCGACGAGGAGGACGCGCTGCCCGAAGAGGAACGTGTTGCGGGTTGCGTTGAGATAGCTACGGAGCTTGATGTGGTCGTCCTTTTCCAGCGGCAGTCGGTCGATCGCGACTGCTGTGGTTTGGTACGACGGGCGCACGCCTGGGGTGTTGTCGGCGGCGCTGCCAACATGGCGTGTTCTGCGCTGCAGGACGACGAGGTTCTTCGGAGCGACAGCGGTGGCGACGTGGGGCGAGTGGGTAGTGACGACTACCTGGATCCGGCCGCGCCACGGGCTGTTGGAATCGGGTTGATGCCCACTGCTCTGGGCCTCCTCGGCAAGGTAGTTGAGGAGGATCGATTGGAGCTGTGGATGCAGATGCGCTTCTGGCTCCTCGACCAGGAGGAGGGTGAGATCGGCCTCTGCCGCGTCCTGGAGCTGGGTCAGCACCGTAGCCATGAACAGCAAGTTTGCGTACCCGAGCCCCGATTCGGCCAGGTCGCGTGGGTCGAGTCCGGCCTGTTCCATGCGTAGTCGCAGGCTGCGGGCGAGAGAACTGACAGAGGCATCGGCGAACCCGAGGTCGACCGACTGCGGCAGTGCGCCCGCTGTGAGCCGGGTAAGACGTTTGCCGACTGCGTCAAGGGCTTCGGGCAGCGGAGCGATCTCGCCGACTGCTTCGAACTGCTTGCCAACCTTGCGAAGGAACTCCTCGCGATCCGTGTCGTCCCTGAGTAGCCTCTCGACGACGAGTTGGATACGGCCACCGCTACTGGAGGCCAGCTCACGCTGTGCATCCCGCAGGGGAGGCAGATACAGATGACGGATCCCCTCCCGGGCTTTGGGCTCGGGGTCGAGATCGGCGGTTGCGCCTTCGCCGGCACGCCAAGACTGGGTGGCACGGCGGAATCCCTCCGGCGGGGGAGTGATCGTGAGGTGGTAGCTCGCGGTCTCTCCGTCCCGGTCGAAGGCCTGGCTGAACATATCCAGATCGCCGGGGACGCTCGATCTGTACCGGGCGGACAACTCGATGGTCCTGCGGCATCCCTCGGTATGCCCGCCGTCTGGGCAGCCATCGCGGTGAACATCGTCGCGGTCCGGATAGATGCCGCTTCCCTTGCCGTCGAGGGGAAGCGTCAGCAGGCGGATGGCGTCCATCACGTTGGACTTTCCCGCGTTGTTCTCGCCGACGATGACCGTGACGTCGGGCTGGAAGGAGACAGTGGTGTCCGCGGCCGTGCGGAATCCTTGCAGGCGTAGCTGGTCGAGATACATGGGTGGGTCTCCGGTGCGGGGTGAGTCGTTGTACGCACGTGCAGAGAGGAGCGGCTCCTGTCCCGGCGCGATGGTGGCGGGGACAGGGCGTTGGTTGGATTCAGGTTCCTGCCGATGTGATCAGGCAGTATGGCGGGGGCCCTGGCCCGGGGGCGGGGTGAGGCTGGAGCGGTAGGTCGCGGTGCTGGACTCGCCCTCGGTGAGCGGGGTTTCCAAGGTCAGGCCGGCGGTGGCCATGCGGTCGTACTCGGCGAGGATCAGGTCCTTGGTGCGATACGCGCCGTACGCCGCCTCGTCCTTGCGCTTCACGATCGGGAACGTGTCGAGGATGTACGACACGTCATCGCGTGTGATGCCGTAGAGGTGGAAGAAAAGGGCGTCGAGCTCGGCGCGGATTGCTGTGCGGCGGGCCTCGTCCCAGCGGAAGGGTGCGCCGGTATCGCCGAGGTCACGGGCGAAGGAGGTCATGTCGTGGGCTGTGTAGGTGAGTTCGAGAATTCGGGGAGTGATGAGGGGGAGGTGAAGCGCGAGCTGAGCCGGAGTGAGCGTTGGGAGCTGGTAGGTGATGAAGAAGTTGAGGTGCGTGCCGCCCACCTTGAAACGGGTAGTGAAGTCAAAGACAAAGGACGAAACACAGGCTCCCAGCGCCGCGACGGTCGAGTGACCGGCGCCCGCGAATGTCGATACGGGGAGACTGTTGGCCACCGCAGCCTTTGGGAAAAACCCGACGATTGCAGTGCGTTCGTTCGTCGCGCTCGTGATGTCACGCCAGCCGAGAAGCCACTCTCGATCCCATGCCTTGGCAGCAAGGCGCGAGGCTACTCCGTCCACGCTGATCGTTTTGCCGTGCTTGTCAACCCTGTCCGTCGGGATGTCGTGTTCAGAAACCCAAGTCGACGGAGTGGCTTGACGGGTGGGCGTGTCCAACTCCCTGGATGTCAAGTAAGCAGGCTGGTTCTGCCGCTTGACGGCAGTCTCGCTCTTGACCACGTCGGCGGCGCGGTGGTTGAAGTAGTCGAGCATCTTTGCTTCATACGTCGGCAGGAGTCGCTCGCCGCCACGCACGAGGACGTTCCCGTCAAGGTGCCAGCCGTCCGCGAGCATCGACTCCAGCGTCTCGCCGTTGGCCGTGAAGGGGCGGAAGAGGTGGGAGTCGTGGGACATGTCAAACATGCGCAGGAACGAGACGCCCCATGGGTTGCCGTTCGCCTTGTCGGACTCTTTGAGGAGCACTGGAACGCGGCGGTAGATTCCGAGTGTGATCTCCGCGTCTCGGCGGGAGCGGAAGACTGGACACGTGCCCGTGTTGGGGTTAACGAGTGTGATCTCTTCGGGGGTGAGGGTGAAGACCTTGTCAGGGGTTTCCAGTTCGGCCGGGTCGTGGACGAAGAAGGCGAAGCGGGCGGCTGGTTCGCGCAGCGAGCGGCCAGCGAGGGACAGTACGCAGAACTTCATGCGCGAGTCGACTGCCGGGAACAGCCCGTTGCGGTTCTCGAAGTCGAACAGCGCCGTGAGCGATCCCGCTGACACCAAATCCTTGAAGAAGTACTGCGTACGCGCATCCGTTGCGATGCCAGTGGGGACGATCACGCCAGTCCGGCCACGACCGGCCGTGAGAATGCGGTCGTCCTCCGCGAACAATGCGTACAGGTTGAGATTTCCCTGGCCGGTTAGGGGATAGCGGCCGGAGATGCGCAGGAAGTGGCTCTCGCCGTAGACACGACGCTTGGCAGCCTCATACTCCGTGTACAGCTGAACGGTCTCGGGTGAGTCGTTGAGCGCTTGGATCTTCTTCTTGCGGGCAGCCGTGTTATTGGTCGCCGCGATCTCTGGCGCGCGGACAGAGAAGAACTCTGTCTCGGGGAAGTTCACACTGTCCCATGGCGGATTGCCCAGCACCGCGTCGAACCCGCCAACCCACCCCGTCGCCGCATCGGGCCCGGCCCCCGTCTCCGGGACCGCGAACACCTCTGGGAACTCCAAGTGCCAGTGGAAGAAGTGGTATTGCTCGCTCAGTGCCAGCACCTCCGCCAGCGTCGCGTCGCTTGCCGCCGACGTGTCGCCGCCGAGTAGGCCCCGTACGACATCGTGGGTCGGTGCGTCCGGGGCGCCAGTGTATTTCGGCCACACGAACGCGGCGCACCAGGCGTCGGCGGCCTCGCGGTCGCGGGTGTAAGCGGATGATTCGACGTACGTGCGGTAGGCGTTCTCTTGGGCGCGGACCTGGCCTAGGAAGTCGGCCGGGGCGTTGGTGATGCGTTCGAGATGCGCGGCGTGGCGTCGGTTGGAGGGGACGAGGACGTCGGCCTCGCCGAACAGGGAGCCTTGGCCGCTCCGCTGAGCCTTGTTGCGCTTCTTCAGCGCGGCTGCGTACTTCTTGTCGTCTCCCTCGATCGCGTCGAAGGCGTCCTCCGGCACGCCACTCGCCAGAAGCGACGGCGTGGCACCGAGCAATGCGTTGCCATGCTTGACGTGCGCGTCCAGGAAGCCGAGCGGCTTGCCTGGCTCCAGGGCCTCCAACCAAAGCGAGACCTTCGCCAGTTCCACCGCCATCGGGTTGAGGTCGACGCCGTAGATGCAGCGGGCGACGACCTCGTGCAGGGCGTGGCGTACCGCATCGACCGTCGGCTCCGGATTGCGCTCGCGCACTGACGCGACGCGCTTGGCGATACGGCGGGCCGAGGCGACGAGGAAGTGGCCGGAGCCGCAGGCGGGGTCGCAGACCGTCAGTGAGAGCAGTTCGGCGACGATGTCGTCGGCCGGGTCGGGGTGGCCGGCCTTGGTGGCACGCTGCTCGCCGCGCTTCACCGCGTCGTCGATCACCGGGTCGAGAGTGGTGTCGAGGAGGCACTCGATGAGCGAGGACGGGGTGTAGTAACTCCCCGTCGTCTTACGGCTGTTGCCGGCTACCTCGATCAGCTCGAAGGAACGGTCCGTGGCCGAGTGCTTCGGCTCCAGTTCGAGGAGGGACTCGTAGACCGAGCCCAGCTCTTCGGCGTCCAGGTGGCGGTAGTCAATGGTGCGCCAGCGCCGGGCACCTGGGTCGCGGACCTGAGCGAGGTGGCGTACGGCGGTCAGCAGTGACTCGTTGGACAGCTTCAGGCCGTCCAGCGGCGAGTCGGCGTCCGTTCGGGAGAACAGACCGCCGAGGCCGGGCAGGGCGAGTTCGGGGCGGCCGCCTTCGGTGCCCAGGGCAGTGAGGATGATGCGCAGCGCTTCGTACTGGTCGCCGTGCGCGGTGCCTTGACGGCGGCGGGCGCGGGCCCGCAGGCGCGCCGTTGAGAAGTACTTCTCGTACGCCTCATGCTTTTGCTCGTCGGCCTTCGGGTCGAGCAGGGCCTCGCGGTCCTCGGCGACGAACAGGAACAGCAGGCGATAGACGAGCCGGAGCAATGCCGCTTGGAGCGCCTTCGGGTCGGTGTTCTCGCGGAGGCGGACGTTTTCCGGGTGGCGCAGAAATCCCGTGCCGAGGGCGGTCAGGGCGTTCTGTACCCCGAGGCGCAGCTGGTCCAGGGCCCGGGCGCCGGAGGTGACGGCTTCTGCGCGCCACTTCTCCAGCCAGCACCCCGAAGCCGCCGTCCCCTCCGGCACCGTGAAGCGGGACGCGTGCAGGACGGCGTACAGCAGGACGAACTCGCTGAACAGTTCGCCGTCGAAGATGGCTTCCAGGTCGAACTCGACGTACGCGGCCGTCGCGAAGGACGACGAGTCGCGCAGCAGGCGCACGTGGCGGCCGTTGGTGAGGACCGCCCACAGGTGGGCCTCTGTGCGGTTGAGGCAGTCCTGGAGCATGGACTGTGGAGGGACCTGGCCGGGGGCCGGGCGCTTGTCCAACTCCTGATTCCAGGGCAGGAGGTGAACCAGGGCGGCTCCGTGGCGGTGGGAGACCGGGAAGTGCTTGTCTGGGTCGGAGTGGTCGGTGATGCCCGCCGGGCCGACCTCGGTGAGCGCGCCGAAGTCCAGCTTGCGGAAGAGCTGGGCGAGCCAGTCCGTGCCGGCCCGGCCCGTCGGGTCGGCGGCGGGTGCGCCGGTGATGGGGTCGGCGGGCAGGGCCGCGCGCAGGTCGCGCCAGAGCGGCTTGAGGTACTCCCAGGCACGCTCGGCCTCGTCGCGGACGGGCACCGAGGCGGGCAGGCCGTAGTCGGTGGACTTGGTGCCCGGCAGGTTCCGTGCGTCGGCGATGCGCAGCAGCATGTCGACGGGGAGCAGCCCGCCGACCGTGGTGATGGCGGTGAAGGCCAGTGCGGTGCGGGTGGCGGCGGACATCAGGCTTCGGCTCCGGACACAGTAGAGGCGGACGCTGCGGTGGCGGGCTGCTGCGGCAGGTAGACGTACACGCCGAGTACGTCGGCGGGCTCCTGTGCGACGACCTTCAGGCCGCGGACGATCTCCTCGTTGGCCTTACGGACCCGGCGGTGCGAGGCGTCGAGTTCGGCGGCCAGGCTTGTGCCGTATTCCGTGAGGTGTGCGGAGAGGTCCGGCAGGCCGTCCAGGGTGCGGGTGATCTGGTTGCGGGCCAGCTGTTCGTGCGTGTTGGCGGAGGCGTGGGCAGAGAGGAGAGCGGCGGCCGCTTCTTCGTCCAGCCAGCGTGCGCGCGACGGCATGCCCTCGAATGCGAGCAGGCGGGCGTCCTCTGCGACCAGCTGCCGTTCGCCGGTGCGGGACGGCAGGGTGAGGTGGAATCGGTAGCGGACCAGGAGGAGCGTGGTGCGGGTGGTGACCGCGTCGGTGGTCACCACACCGCAGCGGCGGGCCGGGCGGGGACCCAGCGCACTCGCGTCGAGTGCCGAGTCCAGGACGTACGAGGCGAGGGCGCCGATCGCCGGGTCGGTGCGGACCAGGGCGACCTCGCCGCGGGCGATAGCGGGGGAGCTGTGGAACGGGATCTTGCGGTCCTCCTCAACGAGCCGGCCGCCTAGCGTTGCGGCGAGCGCGTCTCGCAGGCCTGCCGGGGTGCCGCCGACTTGGGCGGTGAAGTCGCCGGTGCCGTCGCGCGGGTCGCGTACCAGGGCGTCCAGGTCGCGCAGTGCCTCCAGGGCGAAGTCGCGGACCTCATCGGCGCCGCCGAGCGCTGCTCGTACGGCGGCGACCTCACGCGCCACCTCCTCCGGGTGGATGGCGCGCTGGGCGTACTTGGAGCGGGAGGTCTTCTCCCGTTCGGCGGCCGAGCTCCACTCGCGCTCGATGCGGTCGAGGGACTCCTGATGGGCGTCGAGCTCGAACAAGCCTTCCTGGCTGCCCTGTCGGCCGTGCACCAGCAGCCATTCGACGACGGCGTCGGTCACGCCGGAGGCGGTCTCGTCGGGGACGGAGACGGAGATGCCCAGATCCTTCTTGATCTGCCGGTGCTTCTTGAACAGCACCTCAAGGACCTTGCCGTCGATGCCGTTGTCCTCGCCGAACATGGTGATGACGCGGACCTGGTCGCGCTTCTGTCCGTAGCGGTCGACGCGGCCCTCGCGCTGGTCGTGACGGGTCGGGTTCCAGGCCAGGTCGTAGTGGACGACGGCGTCGAAGTGGTGCTGGAGGTTGACGCCTTCGGAGAGGCAGTCGGTGGCGATCAGGACGCGGCGGACGGCCGGGTCGCCGTCCTCTGCAGCAGCCGCGGTGGCCAACTCCTCAATACGTGCCAGGCGTTGCTGCGGAGAAAGCGTGCCGGTCACGGCGGCGATCTTCGTCTTCTTGCCAAGCTTGCCTTCGAGTTGCTCGGCGAGGTATTCGGCGGTGGGGATGTAGCGGCAGAACACGATCGGGTGGTAGCCCTCGGCGATCAAGTTCTTGAGGTGACGCGTCAGCGCCTTCAGCTTCGCGTCCGTGGCTGGACCGGCCAACTTCCCTGCGCGTTCGGCGAGTTCAAGCAGTCGGGCCCCCGCTTCCTCCGACTCGGCGGCGCCGGGGACGACGTCCATGCCCTCAAGTCGGTCGTTGTCCACGGAGTCACGGGTCACCGAAGCGCCGAGGATGTCCGCCTCGTGCGCGGTACGGGCAGCGGCGGACTCGGAGCGCGTCTTGAGGGTCTGCGCGGCTGCCGCAGGTGAGGAGACCATCGAACGCAGCAGTGCGATCACCGACCACCAGGCGATGCGGGCCTCGCGCTTGCCCTGCGCACCGGCCGTCTCGATGCGGTCTGCGGCGTAGGCGATGGCGTCGTCGAGGAGGGCCCGGTAGTCGGGAGAGAGGCGGTACGGCTCGTCCTTCGTCCAGCGGTCGGACGGGAAGGCGGTCCGCTCGACCAGCGAGTCGTCGGCGAGGCCGTCTTCCTTGGTGAGGTATTCGCGTACGTCGGCGCGCTTACGGGCCACGAAGTGCTCGGCGAGCCTGGCCCGCCCGGCCGGGGAGTCCAGGTCCACGGCTGCCAGGTCGGATCGCACTAGGCCGAGCAGGTTGCGGAACGCGGACTCCTTGCCGGAGTGCGGGGTCGCGGTCAGTAGCAGCAGATGGCGGTCAGGGTCGGCGGAGACCTTGCGCAGCAGCTGGTAACGGAGCTGGTTCGAGGAGGCGGCGCTCTGCGTGGCGTCGTCGGCGGCTACGCAGGTGTGCGCCTCGTCGACGATCACCAGCTCGGGGCAGTGCAATAGGAAGTCCTCGCGGTGGCGGGTCGACTTGATGAAGTCCGTCGAGATGATCGTGAACGGGTACTTATCGAACAGGGACTGGCCCAGTTCCAGACTGCGCTCCAGGCGCGACACCGTGGAGGCCAGGACCAGTTCGGCGTCGATGCCGAACTTCTCCCGCAGCTCGCCCTGCCACTGCTCGGCAAGGGCCGGGGAGCACAGCACGGCCAGCCGTGTCGCCTCGCCCTGCGCGAGGAGCTCCTTGGCGATCAGACCCGCCTCGATCGTCTTGCCGATACCGACATCGTCCGAGACCAGCAGCCGTACGGTGCGCTGCCGCAACGCCATGAGGAGCGGGACCAGTTGGTAGGCGCGGGGCTCCACGGCGATCGACGCCAAGGAGCGAAACGGTCCCGCACCCGAACGGAACCCGATGCGCAGCGCTGTGCGCAGCAGCCCCGCGGCGCGCTGGTCGCCCAGGTCGGCCGGGCTGGGCGCCGCGAACTCGGCGGGACGTACGTCTTCGAACGCGGGGAAGACGGCCGCGATGTCATCCTCGCTCCCGCCGAGCGGGCGCAGCACCAGCATGTCGGAGACGCTCTCGGGCAGCACCACCCATTCGCGGCCGCGGGCGGCGACCAGCGAACCCGCTGTGTACGTGAGGCTCATGAGATGTCTCGGTTCCTTGAGGTCGGGAGCGGGTGCGTGGTGCTCAACGGGTGTGGAAGTAGGCGGCGTTGTAGTTGGCGATGGTGTCCCAGTCCGCGTCGGTCGGGAAGCGCAGGACATCCCAGCCGTTTTCCTCCAGGCGATAACCCGCCTCGATATCGCGCGTGGAGTCGGCCGTGTGGCCGGGTACGTCGACGAACACGGCGAGGTGGGCGCCGTCCAGGTGGAAGGCGAGGTCGGGGCATGCCCCCGCGCCTGCGACGAAGGCGTTGACCTCGTCCGGCAGGCGGTAGCCCTTCGCCCTGAGCCAGCCGAGCAGATCGCCCGCCGCGACGAGGGCTGTCAGATCCGCCTCCAGCGACGTCGGCGTCGACGCCGAAGCGCTGTGGGACGGAGACGGGGAGGCTTCGGGCGCGGTGCTTACCGCCGGGGTCAGCCTGCGGAACTGCTCGCTGCGGGACTCGCCACGGTCCTCCCGCTCGGTGCCGGCACCGGCCAGCCGCAGCAGCAGCGGGCGGGCGGTGTGCCGGCTCAGACGGCGGTGGTGCGTCTGGTTGGCGTACGTCAGCAGGCAGGCGTAGCAGCCGCGGGCGCACTTCTCCTCGGCCGTCGGCCCGCCCAGATCCTCGCCGGTCTCCGGGTCGAAGTGGCAGATCTCCAGGGCGGTGCGGGCGGCCTTGGAGAGGGCATCCTTGTCGTGCTGAATCCGACGCAGCACACCGGCGCCGCCCTCGGCGGCCTCGGTGAACAGCAGGCGGCGGTGCGGGCCGTCGTCCGGGGGCAGCAGTTCCGCGGTGAGCTCGGAGTCCTCCAGCTCGAACGCCGCCTCGATACCCCGCTCCAGCGCGTACAGGAACGACAGGGCCACAGGCTCCGGTTGCGGCTCGTCCAGGGTGACCACGAGGATGTTGCGGCGGTCCTCCACGTAGGGCAGGACCCGCTTCTTGCGGCGCTTCTCGTTGCCGTCGTCATCAACCACCGGCATGCCGGTGCCCTCGATGGCGTCCGCAGCGGCCCGGTCGTTGAGCCAGCGGCCGTCGCCCAGATCCAGCCAGTAGCCGTCCGGCTCGTCCTGCTTGTCGCGGACGCGGCCGAGGTTGGTGATGCGGACCGTCGCCGAGTCGCCGTAATCCAGGTCGAGGACGGGCGCGCTGTGGGCGTCGGTGACATGCGAGGTGAGGCGTCCCTTGCGGGTGCCGTGGTCCTGGAACGCGTACGACGTCTCCAGGCGGAAGCCGGCCCGGCGGCGCTCCTCCTCATCCGAGGAGATCCGCTCGCGCGGCGTGGTGTAGACGGTGTGCAGGTGGAGCAGGCCGGTGCGCTTGCTCTTAAGGTCCTCGCCGCACATCGTGCACTTGTCGGAGCCGGGCTTGACGGCGGAGTGGTACCCGCAGCTGTCGCACCGCCTGGCTTCCGCCGTCGCCAAGTCGCCCGAGGCGTCCGGCGGCAGCTGGACTCGGGTGACCTGGTAGCGGGCTCCCTCGTGGTAGATAAGCGCGCCGGGGCCGAACTCGCGGATCGCGAGGAAGCGGGGGCGCTGCAGATAGTCTCCGTCGGCGTTGCGGCGGTTACCGGAGCGCGGGATGTACGCGGCCAGCGGAAGCCGCGGAAAGCTGTAGCCCGGCAGGAACCCCTCGGAGGCCAGATAGCGGTACGGATTGAAGTCGCTCATCATCGACTTGCTGTCGGTGGAGCGGTTCAGGAGCAGGTTTGTCTGTGTCTCGGCCTCGCGGCGACGGGTGCGCGCCCGGATCTGCTCGCCCGAAGTGAGGGTGTGGTCGACGACGCGCTTGTTCTGCTCGTACTGATCCATGACGGCCGCCCGGAACAGCTGGCGCCACCGGTCGAAGGACGCGTCGAACGTCTCCGGGGCCCGCTCGATCCGGTCCTCGATCCACTCGTCGTACCACCAGGTGGTGGCCTCGAAGTCCGCGATCAGCGGTGCGAGGACGGTGCGGGCGGCGGCGACCGCGCGCCTGCGGGCGTCCTCGTCCAGGGACAGGTCACGGATGTGGGAGCGGAGCGGCAGCTGCATCTTGGGGTCGGGGCGATCGCCGCCGTCAGGGTCGTACGCGACGTCCACGACGTCCGGGACCGTGGCGCCGAGCTTCATGCCGGTCTCCGCCAGCCAGATGCCCTGAAGGTGGGAGCGGACCAGGTCCTCGTTGGCGAGGTCCAGGCGCGGCGGGGCGACCTGTCCGGACACCATGTCCTGGGAGCGGCGGAAGTAGTACTGGTCGTGGCTGTTGCCCGTCGCGCAGTATGTGGTCACCAGCGCCGGCTGACCGCTGCGGCCCGCCCTGCCGGAGCGCTGCGCGTAATTCGCCGGTGTCGGCGGCACATTGCGCATCAGTACGGCGTTGAGCGAAGAGATGTCCACGCCTAGTTCCATCGTCGGCGAGCAGTACAGCAGCGGCAGTTCGGCTGTACGGAACTGACGCTCGCGCTCCAGGCGGTCCTCGGGAGTGACCTGCGCGGTGTGCTCTCGTGCGAACATGCCGGCCAGCTCGGCCGCCGCGGTCTGGTACAGGTCGCGGAAGAACGGGTTGACGCGCGGGCTCTCACCGCTGTTGTACGTGCGGGCCAGGGGGTCGACCGCGCCCCGCTCGCCGTTCCCGGCCCGCCAGATCAGGGCAGCGGCTGAGACCCGGTAACCGAGGCGCTTGTCCGCTGCGCGGCGGCGGTAGGCCGGACCGGAGTTCTCGGGGGCTGCTTCCACCTCGCGTACCAGGTCTGCGTCCCGCAGCACCTTCAGCAGGTCCTCGATGACCAACTGAACGTCATCCAGGGGAAGAGCACGAAGGTCGGGCATGTTGCGTCGTAGGTACTTGCCGAACTTTCCGCGGGCCGACAGGAACAGTGCAGAGCGTTCCATGCCCGGCCGCGAGCCGTACGGGTAGGCGGTGCCGATGGTCGGCTGGTCGCTCTCGCCCAGGACCCACGGGCCCGTCAGGCGCTCCTCGCTCGCGCGCTGGAGGGTGTCGAAGTCGTCGCGGAAGTACTGCACATCGATGGCAAGGGCACGCCGCATGAAGTCGAGCAGCGTACAGGCCATCTCCTCGCGCAGCGCCGGATCTGCGTCGCGCAGTACGGCGTGCGTGGACTGCCAGCGATCGGCCTGCCTCGCGAGCCAGTCCAGGTCCTCGTAGTCGATCCGCAGTAGACCCGCCTGCTCCAGGTTCGGCATAGTGATCCGCCAGCCGCGTTCCAGGTCGCGATAGAGGCGGTAGCCGACGACGTCCTGGAATGCCTTCACGGCCCGGCGTTCCATGGACGGGGCCAAGTTCGCGCCGGCCGCGAATTCGCGGGGAGCGAGGCCCATTACTCCGGTGACGGCCTCGGCGAGGGTGTCGTGGCGCAGCCCCTCCTCACCAGCGGCGAGCGCCGCCTGGTACAGGGCACCGCGCAACTGCGTCACCTGAGCGAAGTCGTTGAAATGGCCGGCCTGGAGGGAGGCGTCCTGCCGGTTGTCGACGAAGGTGAGGAGCTTGCGCGCCTCCTTGTCGAGGCTCTCCTCGGGCACCGCCCGCAGGGACTTCACGATCGACGCGGAGATCAGGGAGGTAGCCGAGGAGCGCCCCTCCTGGTCGAGTGTGGCGAGTTTGGCGAAGTCCCGGCCGCGGGTCTGCTCGTAGGAGACCTGGCAGTGCACGCAGAACAGGAACGGTGCCGGGACGAACGCCGCGACCACTCCCGTGCCTTCGCCCGCGGGTGACTCGTTTCCGAACGGGTCCACGACAACGCGCTTGGGCAGGCGGGGCCGGTAGGACTTCTTGACGACCGTCATGCCCTGCGCGTCGGACTCCAGCCATGACTCCGGGAGTCGACGGTCGTCCACGGCCTTCTGCGGATCGGCCGGCCACTCGTAGTCCTGGCCGGGCATGCCCAAGTACAGATAGCCCTCGCCGTCGCGGCCCCCGGAGGCGGAGGTGTTCCGGCGCGGCTCGTAGCGGAACGCGCCGCTCTCCTCGGTGCGCCAGACGGTCAGGTACTCCTGGCCGCACTCGCGGCAGAACGCCAGCGGGAACAGCGGCTTGCCATTGCTGTCCGGCTGTTCCAGCTGATAGGTGCGGGTCAACGGCCGGGTGAGCGGATCGTCAAGCGTCGTAAAGACGGTGTCGCCCTTGGAGAGGAACTGGTGCAGCCGGAACGCGAACAGTGGCCGCTCCGTCACCGGATGTTTCGCCTGCGCACCCGCCTCCAGGGTCATCCGGATCGCCTCGCGCACGCTCTCCTCGGCCACCCCGGACTGTGTGGCGAGCTCGGCCGCTGCCGCCTCTACCGTCCCCGGCGCACAGCGGCCCAACCGCCCCGTACCGTCCTCGCGCTCCAGGCCGAACCGGGACTCCACCCAGCAGGCCAGGGAGTCCTTCGTCAGCGCCTCGTACGAGCGGGGCGCCGCCGGCACCCGCAACCGCTCGGCGGGCACGGTCGCGGGGGCCTCCTGGGTCGCCCGGACGAGCGTCTCGCCGATGACGCGCTTCGGTAGCACCGTCGTACCGAACAGCCTTCCTGCAACCTTGGCGACCTCACGCTGCTGGTCCTCCCAGGAGCCCTCGGTGGACATGGTCGCCGAGGTGCCGATGCACTGGAGCATCGCGGACGCCCGGCATGCCTCGCGGACCCGGCGGATCAGGAACGCCACGTCCGCGCCCTGCCGCCCCCGGTAGGTATGCAGCTCGTCGAAGACGAGAAACTGCAGCCCCTCGGCCATGCGGATCAGGCTGGACCGGTCGTCCGGCCGGGTCAGCATCAGCTCCAGCATCACGTAGTTGGTCAGCAGGATGTCCGGAGGGTTCTTACGCAGCTCCCGGCGCCGCTCGTCGGACTCTTGGCCGGTGTAGCGGGCGAAGGTAACCGGCTCTCGACCCGTGCCGAAACCATGGCTCAGGTACTTCTCCAGTTCCCCCAACTGAGAGTTGGCCAGCGCGTTCATCGGGTAGACGACGATCGCGCGCACCCGGCCCCCCGCGTCAGGCCCTGCCGCCTGACGCTCCTTCAGTACCCGGTCCACGATGGGGACGATGTACGCCAGCGACTTGCCGGAGCCGGTGCCCGTGGTCAGTACGTAGGAGTCGCCCGCCTGCGCGGCCTCGATCGCCTGCCGCTGGTGAAGGTGGAAGGTCAGCGGCCGGCCGTCCGGACGCGGGGAAGTCTCCTTCTTGCCGGCTTGGAAGATCTCTGCGCACTTGGGGTGCAGGACCCCGTCACGCGCCAAGTCAGTGACCTGTCCGCCGTCGGCGAAGAACGGATTCAGCGAGAGCCACGGGTCGGGCCACTGCGATTTCGCAGCCAAGTCGTCCTCGACAAAGCCGCCGATCCGGGCGTCTCGGATCACTGTAGCGCTCTTGGTGAAGCTCTTGTACTCATCGATCAGGCCGGCGTGAATACCGAAGACATCCATCGCCTCCGGCAAGCGCGGCTGCCGGCGCGGCACCGGCGTCGGCGCGGCGGGAACAGGCTCGGGGAGCAGGGTGCGAAGCCGTGCCACCGGGTCCATGACCTGCCAGTGCGGGGCGAGCAGGGCGGCCGTATCATCCGGTGCTAGCGCGAGAGGCACCAGCGCTTCACGAACCATGGCGGCGTTCTCGGGGCGGAGCTCGGCGTCCTTTTCCAGAAGGCGGTCCAGCAACCGGACCAGCTTGGCGGGCAGGTCCGGGCGGACCAACGTCAGCTGCGGTGGCCGCTCGCGCAGGTGCTGCTCAGAAAGCTCGAAGGGTGTCTTGGCAGAGAACGGCGGCCGTCCGATCAGCAGCTCGTACAGGATGCAGCCGAGTGCATAGAGGTCCGCTGAGGCGGAGACCCGCTCGGCACGGAACTGTTCGGGTGCCATATAGCGGGCAGTGCCGACGCTGACGCCCGTGCTGGTCAGTCGCGTCTGGTCGGGGTCGTCGACGATCGATCCCATACCGAAGTCGAGGACCTTGAGGGTGCCGTTGTTGGTGAGCATGACGTTGGCCGGCTTGAGGTCGCGGTGGACGACTCCGGCGGTGTGTGCGGCGGCGAGACCGGCGGCGATCTGCGCTCCGATCGCGGCGACCCAGGAAACCGGGAGCTGGGGCTCTTCGTCGATGAGGTCCGCCAGCGGATGGCCGTCCAGTAGTTCCATGGCCAGGTATGGCAGGCCGATCCCGCCCGGCGTCGTGTCCACACCGCCGTCGATCAACAGGGTGAGGTTCGGATGTCCCTGGGAGAGCATGCGCATGATCCGCACCTCGCGGCGGAAGCGGTCCACCTCCTTGCCAGGTCCCGAGGCGTCGACCGCGACGCCGGTCCGGCCACGCAACACGGTCTTGATCGCGACTTCGCGGCGTGGGGAGTCCGGGGCGGCCTGGAGGTCCTCGGCGCGGTGTACCTCGCCCATGTTCCCGCGCCCTACGATCCCGGTGATCCGGAACCGTCCGTCGACCGTCTCCAGGCTCACTGGCCCTCCCCTGTTTCGCCGCTCACGTGGAAGGTGGGTACATCTCCGCAGGAGCGTACATCTTCACCTACAGGCAAGCATGACGCAGTGGTGTTGACGTTGTCAACGCATTGAGTGTCGTGTGTGCGTTAAGTTTCGCCTTCGTGGGCCGCCCGATGCGTGAACGGATGCCTTCGCCGAGCGCGTGCCGGACGGCTGAGTGATCACCGGGCACGCTCGGAGTGTTGTGTTCGTCGCTGTTCCTGTCGAGGTGCTCGATGTTCGTACGTCCCTGTTCTGGAGCGCAGATTCCGTCGATGACCGTCCGTGTGGCGCGGGCGAGTAACCCGCAGGGCACGACAGCGATGTGGGTGCGCGATCGGCTTGATGGCCTGCGGCGCGATGAGGACTTCGCGGCCTGCTATCCCCGTGACGGACGGCCAGGACTCTCGCCCGCACAGTTGGCCACGGTCTGTGTGCTGTAGTTCCTGATTAATCTGTCCGACCGTCAGATCAGTGAGGCGGTGCGGTGCCGCCTGGATTTCAAGTACGCCTTGGCTCTGGAGCTGGACGATCCGGACTTCCACCACAGTGTGCCGGGCGATCTCCGCGACCGCCTGGCTCAGGACGACCGTGCCGACCAACTACTCGGCCTTGCTCTGGCACGTCTGACGGCGGCCGGGCTGGTCAAGCAGCGGGGACGACAGCGCACCGACTCCACCATGTCCTGGCCGCTGCCCGGGAGCTGACGCGCCTGGAGCTGGTGCTGGAAGCGGTTCGGGCCGTGTTGGAGGAACTCGATTTGGCCACACCGAAGTTGCTCGAGCCGTTGGTCACTGCCGAATGGGCCGAACGTTACGGACGTCCGGTGCTTCTGTGCTCCCAGCCCCGCCACCCGGTCTCCCGGCTCACCCATGCCGGCGGCGACGCGCATGCTCTGCTCACCGCGGTCGCCGCCCACGCGCCCGACCGGGCCGCGGTGCCCGCACTTTAGGGGCTGCGGCAGATCTTGGTGCAGTAGTTCGTCGCGGATGTTCGTGGGCGGCTGCGGCCGCGCACCGACAAGGACGGCTTCCCGCCCGGCTCCTTACAGATCCGCTCGCCCGACGACCTCGACACCCGCTTCGCGATACGAGGGAACACCCGCTGGAGCGGCTCTCTGCTGCATGTCACTGAAACGTGCGACGTCGACGGCCCGAACGTCATCACGGATGTGGCCACCACCGTTCCCACCCGGGATACCGCTGCCATCCCCGGCATCCACGCCCGCCTCGCCAGGCGGCACCTGCTGCCCACCGAGCACCTGTTGTACGGCGGCTACGTCTCAGTGGCCCTGCTCAACCAGGCCGAGCGCGAGTACGGGATCACCCTCGTCGGACCGGTCAAGGCCAGCGGGCAGTGGCAGCACAAGGAACAGACCGGCTTCGCCCGCGATGACTTCATCATCGACTGCACCAACCGGCAGGTCACCTGCCCTCGCGACGAGACGACCACCGGCGGGGGCCAGGCCCCCGCAATGGCCCCGTACATCGCCGCCCATTTCTGTCCGCGCCAGGGTGATCCCTGCCCGGCTTGCTCGTCGTGCACCCGCGGGCGGGCAGCCCGGTCGGTCTACTTTCTCCCTCAACACCTGCACGAACTCCAGGCACGTAACCGTGCGGATCAACAAGATCCCGCCTGACGCAAGCTCGACGCGCCTTGCTCCGGCGCCGAAGGCACCATCGCCGAGCTGGCCCTCGGCCACCGGGCGCGCCGCTGTCGCTACCACGGGCTGTCCAAGACCCACGTCCAGCACGCCATGACCGCCATCGCCGTAAACATCGAACGTCTCACCGGGCAAGACCCCCGGGACACCATCTACCGGCCTCGCCGACCGACAGCGCTCCAGCAGTACCTCGAATCCCACGACTTCCCTCGCCCACTGCGGTGGCGACAAGGAAAGTGACCCGCCATTCGAAGATCCCCGACAGAGTCGCTCGCTGTCACCCGACGTACTGCCGGTCGCCTTGACCTGACCCGGACTCTGAAATGTGCTGAGAGTTGTGGAGTCCCGGGCCTGGGGCCGTGGTGACTGTGGATGCGGTCAGTAGCGGGCAAGGTGCACTTCGTCGGATCGGTCAAGTGGCTGGAGTCCCAGTCCCTCGGCCGGGCTGTGTACGTGCTCCGGAAGGACTCGAAGATCGCGAGTGTCCAACCCATGATGAACAGCGGCTTGGCCGACCTGATTGTGCATGGTTGTGCATCGGCTGGGGCGTCAGACGCGGAAGGCGTTCCGCAAGCCGTTCACCATGGAGGAGAGCCAGCCGTGGGGTGGTGCTGGATTCCCTTCCCCGGATTCGTCACCCGGGCCCGCGGGATCGGCCGCAGTGCCCGCTACAGGTTCCGACAGTTGTGGTTCCCGCTGGTCTTCCAGGTCCAGGGCGAAGCCCCGATAGGCGCTCAGCGCCGCCTCACGGGCCAGTTCCATTGCGTCTGGGTCCGGTACGTACCCAGACGGTGCGGGTGTGCGCTGGACCAACCCGTAGGTGAAGTTGATGGGGCGACCGGCGTCGTCGAGCAGAAGGTCCCGCGTCATAGCCTCCGGGGCGGTGTGCACCTCATCCGTGCGAATATGGGTGGTGCAGTAGCTGACCGTAAGCACCCCTACCCGGCCATCCCGCAGTTCGGTGACCAAGACCTGTCCCGGCGTGCTGCCACCCGACGTGACGGCGTGCCGGAGCAGCCCGTGAAGTTCTTTCTCCACCAGGAACTCAGGGGCAAGGATGGTGCGTTGTCCGACTCTCCGACCTCGTGCGACGAGGAACGGCCACCCCGGGCTCACAGCTGCTCGCTGCGGAGTATCGACGCAGGCATGACCTGTTCGAATCTGCGCAAGGAGGAACGCATCTGGTGGAGCGCGATTCTCCGCGCCACCGCAGCTTCCTCGGTGAGTGCCCCCACCTGTAGTAGCGCTGCTTCCCGGCGGGCGAGCTTCTCCTCCGCGCGCTCGCGCAGTGCGGCTGTCACGGATTGGGTCGTTACGTCGATCACCTTCTCGTAGCGCTTGCCGGTGAGTGACCCGACGGTGCCTGAGATCAGCTTGCTGAACTTGTCTCCGAAAACTCCCACGAGGTAGTTCATGCGCTCAGTTGGAGTGAGTCGTTCGACTCTGGACGCATCCCTGATCAGTCGGCGACGCGTCTCCTCGTCTAGGGAGTCGATGAACGAGGCGAAGAGATCCGGCAGGATGGCGAGAAGCGGTTGTTCCACGTGGAGCGGAGTCGGTATGCGGCCGGGAAGTTTGACCATGCTGTCGTCGAGCTGCGGTTCCACATAGTCCAGCCCGACCGAACTTACGGGAATCAGCCGGATCGCCGGCAGTGCGTTCTGATGTGGCATGACCGCGTTCTCGACGAGGTTCCGGAAGGCCCTGATGTCCAGAAGTACGTCGCGCGCGTGCTCGAGACTGGCAGCTTCGGAGTCCTTCAGGCGGTACAGAAGGTCCCATTTGGTGATCACAAAATGGATCGGCTTCTCCACCTCCTGGAGAACACCGAAGACCGGGTCCATATGCTGATTGAAGTATTCGATCCCCTCTGTCTCGCCGAGGCAGAGTTTGTGGAGTTTGTTTCCGTCGAGCAGGCAAAGGACTGTGTCAGCCTGCTCGATGCGCTCCTGCAGATCCGCCTCGGCCTGGGTGTCGAGCGCATCCCGCCCCGAGTCCGTGAGGAGCTCCCCGGCGTAGTCCAGGTAGCGAATGCGCAGGACGGGATGGTTCGTGCCGTTGTGGCGCGTCTTGCAGTCGAAGATGAACTCCCTGGCCTCGGCCGTGTTCGTCGAGGACGGCCATGTCGGCCCCGGGCGGGCCACTTTCGCGTAGAGGGCGCTCAACTCTTTCCTGACGGGAAAGCTCGTGGTCAGGAGGACCCCGAGTTCCGGCTCCTGAGTGGCCAGGTGCTTGAACATGCTGGCCAGGTACACCGTCTTCCCGGCCCCGGACGGTCCCAGGACGAGCACGCTGACGCTGAGCGGATCGTCCAAGTCGTCGACTGTCATCGCTACCCCCGAATTCGTGTGCATGACAGGCTAGGAGGTGCGGCCTGTCGCAGCAACTTGCCTGCTCCTGCACCCTGTTGGCTGCCTGGGGAATGCGATCTGAACGTAAATACCGCGAGGTGAAATGCGCCGTCGAGCCCTGGGCTGTCGCAACCCATGCATGGCGAGCACCCAAGCAAGACCACTCGAGCTCGCCATTCCTCCAATCCATGATGCCCACGGCGCGTAGTGGCCGGACGGTCACTGGACGGCCGCGGTGCTGACCACAAAGCTTTGCTGTGCTGCCCGCCGAGGTGGTACAACCTGGCTTGCTTTACAGGCTGTTGGAATCGATCATGTTGTGGGTTGGTTGACCAGAAGCTCAAGGGCTCAGCGACCTGGCGAGGCACTCGCGAAAGCCCCGCCGCTGGGCCAGGGTGGCGAACACATCATCAAACCGGTCCGCCTCCTCCGGCGGCCTGCGCGGACGAACAAAGGCGTCGGGAAGTCATTTTCACTCCCCAGTCTGGCAGTTGGGCTCCTACCACCGGCCTACGGTGGGCTCCTTGCGCCGTCAACCCTCTCTACCGCCGGATTTCACGAACGGGTCCGCTGCAAGGTTGGGTGACAAGTTGACCTGCCCCACCCTTGAGGTTCCAGTTCTGGTGGCTAACTGAACGCCCTTCACAGAAGGTTGGCAGTCATGCCTCGTCCCTATCCTCCAGAGTTCCGGGCGTGTGCCATCGCGCTGGTTCGCGCCGGCCGTGTCACCTCCTCGGTGGTGCCGGGGTAGGTGGTGGATTCCAGTACAACGAGAGCCCCGGGGCGGAGATGCGGGGCGAGGGTGCGGGCGGCGCACCGGATCGCGGAGACGTCTGGTGCGCCGCCGCGTAACGGAGTCGGTACCGCGATGACGGCGATGCCGCAGCCGGCCAGGGCGTCTGGGCGTGTGGTTGGGGTGTAGGCGCCGGACGTCAGGGCGGAGGCGAGTTGGTCGTCCGGGACATCGGGGGTCGGTGATTCCGCGGCGCGCAGGCGCTTGACGCGCTGTGCGTCAGGGTCGAAGCCGATGACGTGGTGGCCGGCGCGCACGGCCTGGACGGCCAGCGGGAGGCCGACGTAGCCCTGGCCGAGTATCGCGGTGCGACGGGCTGACGGAATTGTTGAGGGGGAATCGGCCATCGGGCTATGCGACCGGGCGGGGGAGGTCTGAGGCTAGGAGGCGTTCGTGCAGTTCATCGAGTGCGGTGCGGTTGCTGTCAAAGCGGAGTGCGTCGTGTGCGGCCTTGTAGTCCCGCCATTCCAGGGCGGTGTGCTCCTGAGAGAGGGTGATTTCGATGCCGGTGAGGTCGGTGGCGAAGGCGTACTCCGGGACGACGTAGGTGCCGGTGGGCCAGTGGACACGGTCGGCAAAAAATCGCGCCGGGACGCTCGCGGTCGTCTGCAGTGGATACAGCGGGGTCGGCCTGGCGAGGCCGAGTTCTTCGGCAGCTTCGCGCAGGGCGGCCTGTGCTGGGGTCTCATCGTTCTCGCCGCCACCGGCGACTGCCTGCCAGATGTTCATGTCCTCGCGGCGGAGGACGGCGAACTCAAACTGGTCGTCGGCGTGGCGGAAGGGGAGGACGAGGATTTGAAACGGGGCTCGGGGCATGGGGACGTCCTTTGTCAGCGTGTGCGTGTGAGTGGGGGTGCGAGTGGCTGTAGGCGGAGGCGGTTGTAGTGGATCTTTTCCAGGGCGCGTACGACGTCGAGGAGTTCGGCCGGAGCGTCTAGGAGCATGCCGGATCCGGCTGGTTGGCCGAGCAGGATCAGCGTGGAACAGGCCGTGCGAGCCTGGGCGGCGGAGGAGGTACGGGAGGGGGCGTGGTCGCGGCGGTTGGGGTCGGCGTAGAGCGGTTCGTCGGGGCAGGCGGTGAGGGGACGCATCGAGACGGGGATTCCTTCGGCGTGCAGTGCGCGGCGGACAAGGCCGACGGGGATCGCATCGACGCAGTCGCCAATGGTCGTGGTCTCCAGGGTGAACGCGAAGGAGAAACGCGCGTGGGCGGTGACGCGTGGGTCGCTTGCGGCTGGAGGCGGAACGAGTCGCAGGCCCGGGATGTCGGACAGCGAAGAGGCGAGGAAGGACGCGCCCCTCTCTTTCGCTGCCAATTGCCGATTGAGGCGTTCCAGTTGGATACGGAGAAGCGCGGACTGGAATTCGCTGAGGCGTAGGTTCCAGCCGAGCTCGTGGTGGCCGTTCGGGGAGTTGGGCGGCCGGCCGTGGTCGCGGAGAGCGGCGACGCGGGTGGCCAGGTCGGGGTCGTGGGTGACGACGGCGCCGCCTTCACCTGCGGTGATGTTCTTGGTGGCGGCGAAGCTGAAGACGGCTATGTCGCCGAGAGCGCCGGTCCTGGTGCCCTTCCAGGACGCGCCGAGCGACTGGGCGCAGTCCTCGATCAGGGGAATGCCGCGGGGGGCTGTGACGGAGCGGAGACTGTCCAAGTCGGCGGGGTGACCGCCGAGATGGACGCAGATGACCGCCTTGGTCTTCTCGCTGAGAGCAGCTTCGAGCGCGGAGCCGGACAGAGTGTGGGTGTTGGGGTCGATGTCGGCGAAGACAGGGACTCCGCCGATCAGGGAGACAGCTGTCGCCGTGGCCACATAGGTCATTGCGGGTACGACGATTTCATCGCCTGGGCCGACTCCCAGTGCGCGCAGAGCGATCATGAGGCCGGCGGTGCCGCTGGAGACGACCAAAGCGTGCGGTGCGCAGAGGTAGTCGGCGAGTGCGGATTCGAAGAGTTCTCCTTGGGAGCCGGGGTAGATGCCGCCCCAGCGGCGGCTTTCGAGGACATCGAGGAGCGCGTCGCGTTCCTCCTGGCCGAACTGAGGCCAGGGTGAGAAGGGACGGGTGCGCACGGCGGGCCCGCCGTGGAGAGCGAGTGAGTGCGCCGGTGTCATGCGGTTACCTCCTCGGCCGTGTCGTGCAACAGGTCCCGGTTGCGGATGAGCCAGGTCAGTCGTTGGCGGCGGGCGTGAGTGAAGTCGCGCATCCTGCGAACCTCACCCTCAGGGGTGGTGAAGGTACGAGTCTCGGCCGCCTGCACCGTGATGTAGAGGTCGATCATGACGGCGCGATCCGCAGCGTGTAGTGGCAGGACTACCTGGTAGGCGTCGAGGTAGTGGCGGAATGAGGAGCGGAGCTCTGGTGGCGAGATCCGGGTGTCGACTGTGGCGAGGAAGGCGCGCACGATCTCGTAGGGGCGGGGGAAGCGGGAGACCTGGTCGAAGTCGATGAACGAGCGGCGGGCCGGCGTACGGAGCATGAGCAGGTTGTCGGGGCTGGCGTCCCCGTGAATCCAGTGGTGGCGTAGGGCGGAGGTGACGCGAGGGGCGAGTCCGTGCTTCGTGAGGATGTCCCAGCGCCATACGACGGCCTCGCGGACAGCCGGGGCGGTGGTGTGCTTGAGGACGCGCTCGAGGCCGGCGGTCGGCGGGTTGGGGAGCTGCACGAAGTCGGGGCAGCGACTGGCCGGTTGGAGGCACTCGAAGTGGGCGTGTAGGGCAGCCAAAGTCTGGGCCAGGTCGTTCCGCGTGGGTGGCTCTGCTGCCTCGATGTACTCCGTGAGCAGGTACGAGGTGCCGTCGACAAAGGCGGTCAGTTGCCCGCTCGCTGTGGTCAAGGGCTGGGGTGCCAGACCGGCCAGCGCCGCGTGGCGGTGTGCCTCGGCGGCCAGTTGGATGCGGTCGAGGCCGAAGCGTGCGCTGTGGCGCTTGACAACCACGAGGCCTTGGCCGGTGGCCACCATGGCGGAGGTCCCGACGTGTCCGCCCGGCAAGGCGCGCACGGTACCCAGGGGGCGGAGAGCGTACGCGCGGAGGCAGGCGGACAGTTCCCTCTCATCCAGGACGGCGGTCATTTGGCGAGCACCCGGTTTCCGATGACGAGGAGGTCGAGCCCGGAGGAGTAGAAGGTGCGGATCGCGTCGTTCGGGGTGCACACGATCGGTTCATCGGCGAGGTTGAAGGAGGTGTTGAGGAGCGCGCCGACGCCGGTGAGGTTGCGGAATTTGGTGATCAGGCGGTGGAAGAGCGGGTTGGTATCCGCAGTCACGGTCTGGGGACGGGCGGTGCCGTCGACGTGGACGGCAGCCGGGATCAGGGCGCGGGCCTCCGCCCGCACGGGCAGGGTGCATTCCATGAAGGGAACGGCGGGCTCTGGTCCGAAGTAGACGGCGAAGTCCTCCGCAAGGACAGAGGGGGCGAAGGGGCGCCATAGTTCGCGGAATTTGACCGCCTCATTCACGCGGTCGCGCATCTCAGGGCTGCGGGGGTCGGCGAGGATCGAGCGGTTGCCCAGTGCGCGCTGGCCGAACTCCATGGCGCCCTGAAACCAACCGACGAGCTTGCCGTCGGCTAAGGCCCGCGCGGCGAAGCCGGCCGGGTCCTCCACCGAGAGCGCTGCGAGCCCGCACCGGGAGAGCGCCTCGTCGATCGACGCCTGATCGAAGGACGAGCCCAGGTAGTTGTGTGCCATGGTCGGGCCGCGTTCTTCTCCGAGCAGGACGCAGTGGGTGTAGAGGGCGGCGCCGATCGATGTGCCGCTGTCGTCCGGGCAGCTCGAGACGAAGACCTCGTCGAACGGTGTCGAGGAGAGGACCTTCCCGTTGAACACGGAGTTCATGAAGCATCCGCCGCCCAGGGCGACCCTCCTCATTCCGGTCCGTTGGTGCAGCTCCGCGAGCAGGTACGTCAGCACGTCCTCGAAGACGTGCTGCACGGCGGCGGCCAGCTCATGGTGGCGCAGGTTCTCCCCGTGGCCCGTGTAAAGGGCCGCTCCCGGCTCGTGCCGGTTGATCTGGGGGTCGGTCCCGATACTCCCGCACGTCACTGATCCTGCCGCTGCGGATCGTCGACGAGGGGGTCGCCTCCAGGAGGCCGTGAGCGGTCACCTGGTCAGATCGACCGCTCATGCATTGACCTGGCCGCGCTTTCTCGTTATAGCCAGACTCAACACTCACGACTCGGGTCGCGCTGGGCGTCGCGTGATGGATGCCAGAACTCCCACCTGACCTGCCCCATGCGGCATGGCTTGTCCCCTGAGGGGGCTGGCTCGGCCCCGAGCTTGGGGGCGAGCCAGATCTCGTCCTTCCGGGGGCAAAGGCCAGGGTGACGAGTCCTTGAGGGAACGCCGCTGGGGGATCCGCAGCGGCTGCGGATCCCCCAGGAAAGAAGGTGTTGCCGGTTCGGGTGTTACCAGCCGTTGCCGAGCTGGACGCGGGTGGCCCACCCGGTGCTGGAGCGCGGGTAGAACCAGAGTGCTCCGGTGGCGTCATCGCGGACGATGATGTCGACGTAGCCGTCGGTGTTGAAGTCGGCGACCCCGGCGAAGGTGTAGCCGTTCCAGCCGCTGCCGACCTGCGGGCCGCCACTTACGTCGTTGCTGCCGTTACCCGGGTAGTTCCACAGCAGACCTGCGCTGTCGCGGGCGATGACATCGAGGTTGCCGTCCTTGTCGAAGTCGGCTACTCCGGCGAAGGTGTAGGCGCCGAAGCCGGTGCCGAGTTGGACTGCGGCGCCGATACCGGCCCCCGAACCGGTGCCGGGGAAGAGCTTGAGAGTGCCGTCCGGGTGGCGGGCTATGAGATCGGGCTTGCCGTCCTTGTTGAAGTCGGCTACTCCGGCGAAGGCGTATCCGCTCCATCCGCTGGTGAACTTGATCCGGGGCCGGCTCAGGTCATGTACGGCGCTGCCGGGGTAGAGCCAGAGTCCGCCGCTGGGGTCCATGGCGATGACATCGGCGTAGCCGTCCTTGTTGAAGTCGGCGACGCCCGCGAAGGTATAGCCGGTGAAGCCACTTCCGATGTGCAGCGGGCCGGTGGCCCAGCCGCCGTTGCCGTTGCCCGGGTAGAGCCACAGCTCGCCGGTGCTGTCCTCGGCGACTATGTCGGGGTTGCCGTCGCTGGTGAAGTCGGTCAGATCGGTGTAGGTGTAGGGGCTCTTCGCCTGGCCCACGTTGGCCATCACCGCGATCTGGGTGGTGGTCAGGGCGGTGCCGTTCCAGGCCTGAACGTTGGACAGCGTGCCCTTGAAGAAGTTGGTGTGGGCACCGTTGGCGAGGTCATTGCCGAGGGTGAACTTGCCCTTGAACAGGCTGGAGCTGACGGCGGTGTGGCTGCCGCGGGCGATCGCGCGGTCATCCAGATACAGGGTCATGGCCTTGGAGGCCGGATCGTAGGTGGCGCTCACGTGTGCCCACTGGCCGACGACGGCGGTGCCGCCGGTGATGCAGTCGTAGTCCCGGGTGGAGTCGGAAGTGGCCAGGCAGAACGACCACTGCCCGTTGCTCTGCGGGTACAGCAGGAATCCGGCGTTGGTGGAGCCGTCCTGGGAGGCTATGACGCCGCCGAGCATGGCGGGCTTGGCCCAGGCGGCCACGGTGAAGGCCGAGGACACCGACAGCGGCGCACTGCCGTTCATCGAGCCGGTGCTGGTGCCGTCCAGGGTCAGACTCGGTGAGTACAGGTCGTCGTCGCTGTCCCACGTCGCGCCCGCTCCGGCCCCGGTCAGGGGCAAAGCGGTGGTGCCGGTGGTGTCGGCGGCAGTGGTTGCGGTGCCGTCGGTGTTGTCGGCAAGCGGCCAGGTGTGGGAGTCGGTGACCAGCGCCTGTGCGGGCTGTCCCGCCAGTGAAGTGCCGTCGAATAGCATCGCGGTGGTGACACCGCTGTTGGTGGTGGTCCACAGGTCCGGGGTGCCGTCGGCGTTCATGTCGGCGGCCTGGATCAGCGGCACCGCGCTGCTGGTGTAGCCGCTGCTCGCGGCCTGGACCGGGGTGACAGCCTTGTCTGTGACGAGGTTCTGCAGGTCGGTGGGCGAGTAGTAGTAGAGCTGGCCGGCGGTGTTGGAACGGGCGAAGAGGGCGGGCTGGCCGTCTACGAGACTGCTGGTGATGCTCCAGTCACTCCAGTCCCCGGATCCGGTGGGGTTGGTGGTCGAGAGTGGGATGGAGTAGTCGACGCTGCCGAAGGCTCCCGGGGTGGTACCGCTGGCTTCGACGAGCAGCTGCCCGTTGTTGATCATGAGCAGGCCCGGGTAGCCGTCGACTGGTTCGCCGTTGAGGAGGCTGTACAGGCCGCCGCCGTTGGCGATGGAGGTGGCTGCGTGACCACCCTCATCGGTGAACGCGGTGGTATTGATGTTGGTTTGGTCGCCGCTGAATGGGTGCAGGGGTGAGCCGTCGCCGCTGCCGTAGAGGATGCTGCCGCGTTTGGTGGTGGGGTCGTAGTCCAGGATGTCGTTGAAGCCTGCGCTGGTGCTGAAGTGCCCGGTGATGGCCTGGGTGCCGGTCCAGTCGTCGGGGCTGCCGGTGCTGTTCGCTCCGGTTCCCTGCGCGCCGAGATTGCTGGCGGATGCATTGAGCTGGCCGGAACCGGTGTCGGCGCCGTGGGCGAGCCACAGGCCGTGGGGCAGGTTCGCTTGTGCGCCGACCCCTGTCAGGTCCGGCAGCCCGTCGCCGGTCAGATCCCCGTCCGTGGCGGTCGTTGCCGGGCTGGCGTTGATGACACAGTCGGCGGTGTCGCCGATGTTGCCGCCGGTTGAGACGGCGGTGACGGACAGGACGTTCGTGCCCCGGGTGGGTTTCACGCTGATGCTGGTCTCGCTGGTCGCTGTCGGGGTGGCGCCGTTGAGTTGGTAGAGATAGCTGGCCGGTGCCGTGCCCGCGTCGTTGGGTGCCAGGGTGAACGCGGCGGGGACGCCGACTTGGTATGTGGCCGTGCTGTCGGAGGCGCCGCAGTCGTAGGAGGCGCTGTCGGTGATCTGTGGGGCGCCTGGTTTGGAGGCGTCGAAGTTGAATTTGCAGGTGGCTGACGTGGCTGAGGAGTACGTGCCGTCGGAGGCGACAGCGTTCCAGGAGACCCCCATTACGGAGCTGCCGGCGGCGGCTTGCAGGACGGATTTCTTCAGTACGTAGACGGCGTTGGTGCCCGAGGCGGCGGTAACGACCGGTTTGGCGATCTGGGTGCCACCGGAGGTCTTGGTGATGTTCAGGGTGGTTTTCAGGGTGCCGCCGTCCGCGTCGGCGACCTTGGCGTAGAGGGCGACATCGCCGTTTCCGATGGTCTTGACGGAGCTGGTGCAGGTGGTGGCAGGCGAAGTGGTCAGCGGGGAGGGCGTCTTGGGCTTGTGGTCATACGTGGTGCTCATCGACATGGTCGCGTGGTCGAATTTCTTCCACCCTCTCCTGTCGTCCTCGTTATCTTCCCCGGCCCGTATGCCCAGGGTGATGGTGCTGGCGCTCCCGGCGGTGGCCACGCCCTGCATCGCGGACTTCACGTCCCAGCCGATGGACTTCGCCGGGCAGGTCGAGGAGTAGCCGTAGGCCGCGTTGTGCGAGTCGAGGGCAGTGCTGGACCAACTGGGCTGGTTGTTCCAGGTGGTGGCGGAGCTGATGGATCCGGTCTGATACACCGCAACGGGGGTGGCTGTGCACGAGGGGGCGTAGGTCTCGGTGGCGTAGAAGGTCGAGGACAACACGGTCGCGCCGTACAGGCGGCTGTCCACGGACAGCCGCGCGTAGGTGCGCGACTTGTGGTAGGGGGTCTCCCAGCCCTGGTAGCCGACGTGCAGTCCGGCGGCGTCGGTGGTTCCCCAGTTGCTGGTGTTGGGCGTGGAGGAGCTGACCCAAGTCCAGCCGGTCAGCTTGCCGCCGGCTGCCGTATAGGAGGGGTCGATGTAGAGGGGGAAGACGGTGGAGGACCCGGTCAGCAGGTCTGTATCCGGGGTGAGTTGGATGGCGTTGTCGCCATAGGAGGCCGCGACGGGGGCCACGTGCGCTCCGGCGCCCGGCTCTGTCTCCGAAGAGCCCGTGGAGCTGCCGTCCATGTCCGAGCCCGCCGTGACAGATGCGGAGCGGCTGGCCGATGTCGTGGCCGAAGTGGCGGAGTCCCACATGAGGGGAGCCGGGGCGGCGAAGATGGTCCGGCCGACCGGGTCCTTGGCGGTGAAGTTCCCGGCGGTGTCGGTGGCCAGGGACACGTGTTTGGCCGCGGCGGGGAAAGCTATGGTTGCCAGCGCCGGGTTGGCGGCTGCCTGAGCGGTCTTGACCACGAGGACTTCGGAGAAGCCGCCCTGTGCGTCAGCGGTGATTTTGAGGTCCACCGAGGGAAGGACCTCAGCATACGTAGCGGTCGGCCCGTCCAGCGTCGGAGCCGGCAGGGAGCCGAGGGCATCGGGCACGCCCAGGGACAGCGATCGTCCCAGGTCCCTCATCGCGGCCAGTGGCCCGTCGCCGCCACCGGACAGCGTCAGACCGCTCGTACTCAGGGCCGGACCGATCGTGCCGTCGCCGCGCTTCACCAGCGTGGCGTCCAGCTTCTTCCAGGCGCCGCCCGCGTACTTGCGCACCGGGGCGACGGACTGGGTCAGTGTGAACGTGCCGTCGGGATTGGCGACTTCCTGCTCGGTGGGCGTGGTCGCCGCATCCACGTCAACCGCCGCACCGGTGGCCTGCGCCTTCGCCGAGGCGCTGTCCTCGTCCAGCAGTGTCTTCTGGGCGGTGTCGGCCGCAGCACTTTCGGTCGTGGAGGCATGAGCGGGGGTTGCGATGCCGTTGAGGGTGAGTGCGCCGAGTGCGCCGGCGAGGACAGCGCCGAGCAGTCGGCGTCTCGGATGGGGTCTCATGCTGGGTCGGTCCCTGGGGCTCGTGGCGGGTGCGTGTGACCTGCGCGTATGGCAGGCCACTAGTGGACCCGCTGGGAACGGCCGCGCTGAGGGCAATTGCCCCTTGAATAGTGACTTTGCCGGAATCATGGTGTGAAGATTTTGCTAAGCCATGGAAAGATCTTGTTGGCAGATTTCCGGCTTGGTGGGATCCGTCCCCCCGTCTTTGCCTGCCATAGTCCGCACCACGTAGATGAGTTGATCACTCTGCGCCGTGGGCTGTGCCCGCGTTCTTTTCGTGGATTGTTGGGGTGGGGCGGTCATGATCACGGTTCGTGCAGCGCGGTTCGGACGGGGCATGCGTCGGACGGCACTGTCCTGGCGGTATGTCACCTGCCTGATCGTCTCCACGCTCCTGGCTGCGCTGTTGGGAACCTCCAGCCCTGCTGCCGCCGCGGCCAAGTCGGCAGGTGCCCCGTCCGTGCCGCAGGCCAAGTCGGTTGCGGGGGTGAAACCCCTCTCCCCGCGGAAGATTAAGGTTCGCGATCAGGCCAAGGGCAACTACCGTGCTCCAGCCAGTAGTTGGCCCAAGGCCGCGACGGGCTCCGCCATCGTGGCTGCTCCGGCGCGGGGCGCCAGCAAGGGGGTCGCCGCCGCGGTGTCGGGCACCCCCGTATGGGTTCGTGCGGTGAGCCCCAAGAGCGGCAGCTACCAAGGGCCGCGCAGCGTGTCCGCGCATGTCCTGCCGCGGAAGGACGCTGCGAAGCTGGGCGTGTCCGGCGTGGTGTTCACCGTCGGCGCCGGAGCCAGAACCGACGGGCGCGGTCAGGTCCAAGTAGGCCTTGACTACGGCACCTTCGCGCATGCGTACGGCGGCAATTACGCGGCACGTCTGCACCTGGTGAAACTGCCGGCCTGCGCGCTCACCACTCCCCAGCGCACCGCGTGCCGCACTCAGACCCCTGTGACCACCACTCGTGATGCCGCAGCCCAGAAAGTCGCGACCACGCTGACGCTGGACGGCACACCGGCTTCCACGCCGGCGTTCACGAAATCCGACGCACGGACCGCGAGTCTCACCTCGCCGTCCGCTTCCACGGCAGCCGACGCGACGACGGTCCTGGCGGTCACCGCGGGTGCGGACACCGAGGGTGGCGCGGCAGGGAATTATGGTGCCACCTCCCTGGCCCCGTCGGGTTCGTGGTCGGGTGGCGGGTCAAACGGCTCGTTCACCTACAACTACACCGTCTCCGGGGCGGCATCCTCTGGCAAACTCCAGCCGACTGTGGGCCTGTCGTACGACTCGGGATCCGTAGACGGAGCGACCTCCGCCACTCAGGCGCAGGCATCCTGGGCTGGCGACGGATGGGGCACTCCCGACTCCTACATCGAGCAGACGTTCACCTCCTGCTCCGACAGCCCCGAGGGCGCCGCATCCCCCGTCTCCAGCGCCGACTCGTGCTATGCCGGGCCGATCCTGACCCTGTCGCTCAACGGCTCCTCGAGTTCCCTGATCAAGAACGCGGCAGGGGACTGGACGCCGCAGGCGGACAACGGGGAGATCGTCACGCACAAAACCGCCACCGGTAACGGCTCGGGCACCTACAACGCGGACTACTGGATCGTCACCGAGCGCGACGGTACACAGTACATGTTCGGTCGCAACCAGTTGCCCGGCTGGTCTGCGGGCAAGGCGACCACGAACTCGGTCGACAGCGAACCGGTGTACTCGGCGCACTCCGGGGACCCGTGCTACGACGCAGCGGGTTTCACCTCCTCGGTGTGCACCATGGCCTACCGGTGGCACCTGGACTACGTGGTGGACGTCCACAAGAACGCGATGGCGTACTACTACGGCCAGGACACCAACTACTACGGCGAGGACAACGGAGCGCACAACGTCTCCTACGTCCGCGACTCGCATCTGAAGCGGATTGACTACGGCTTCCGCGACGGCGGCGCCTTCGGCACGGTGCCGGACCAGGTCCTGTTCACCACAGCCCCCCGCTGCACCCTGGCCACGTGCGACGCTCTGTCGTCGACCAATGCGGCCAGCCAGTACCCGGACGTGCCGTACGACCTCAACTGTGCCTCCGGTACAACATGCACGGTCCACGCGCCGTCGTTCTACTCCACGCTCCGCCTCAAATCGATCACGGCCCAGCAGTGGAGCGTATCGGCGAGCAAGTACCAGGCGGTGGACACCTACACGCTGCGCCAGAGCGAGCCGCCGACCGGGGACGGCACCGCGCCCGCACTGTGGCTGGCGGGCATCACCCACGAAGGCGACGACACCACCGCCGGTGGCTCCACGGCCCTGTCTTTGCCGGAGGTGACGTTCACCGCGATCAGTCTGCCCAACCGGGTCGACACCAGCTCCTTCCCGGGCCTGTACCGCAACCGGATCTCCTCCATCACCAGCGAGACCGGCGGGCTGACCTCCGTCACCTACAGCCTCCCGTCGGCCTGCACGACCACCTACGTGGCCTCGGCGGATCCGAAGACCAACACCAAGTCCTGCTACCCGGTCTCCTGGACCCCCAAGGACTACGCCGCACCGATCACGGACTGGTTCGAGAAGTACGCGGTCACCCAGGTCCTGGAACAGGACCCCACCGGAGGGGCGGTCGCCAAGGAGACCGACTACACCTACAACGGCGGCGCGGCCTGGCACCACGACGACAACGAGCTGGTCAAGGCCAAGTACCGCACCTGGGGCCAGTTCCGCGGCTACGCCAGCGTGACCACCCAAACTGGCGACGGCGCAAATGATCCGAAAACCTCCGCCACCTCCGCCTACTACCGGGGCATGGACGGCGACTATCTGACGTCCAGCACCACCCGCAGCGTCGCGCTCACCGACTCGCAGGGCGCCACCCACACCGACAGCGACCAACTCACCGGCCGAACCCTGGAATCCACCACATACAAGGGGGCCGGTGGGCCCGTCGATCACTCCACCATCACCTCCTACTGGATCTCCGCGGCGACCGCGACCCGCACCCGTACCGGTCTGCCCGCCCTGACAGCCCACTCCACCGCCACGGCCGAGACCTTCGAGCGCCAGGCCGTCACCAGCGGTCCGGCCACCACCTGGCGCAACACCGAGACCGACACCACCTACGACGCCACCCCCACCTCGGCCACCTTCGGCCTGCCCACCGCCGTCTACGCCCACACCGTCCCCGCCGACCCCACCGCGGACCGGTGCACCACCACGAGCTACGCCAAGCCCAATACGAGTCTGAATCTGGTCGGCCTGGTCGACCTGCAAGAGTCGGACGCCGTCGCCTGCTCCGGATTCACCCAGAACACTCCCGCCAGCACCCCCAAGACCCTCAACACCCTGGGCGCACCGAGCAGCGTGAGCCGCCCCGCTCAGGTGGTCTCGGCCACGGAGAGTTTCTACGACGACGAGACCTTCAGCACCACGTTCCCGCAGGCGGCCGCACCGGGTGACAACTTGGTCACCATGGTCCGCAAGGCCACCGGATACAGCGGCGGTGCGTTCACTTGGCAGACCCAGAACCGCTCCACGTACGACGACTACGGGCGCATCACCGCTACCTTCGACGCCAACAACAACAAGACCACCACCGACTACACCCTGGACACGGTCGGACTCACGACCGGCGTCACGGTCACCAACGCCAAGAAGCAGGCGAACAGCACCACCCTGGCCCCGGCCCGCGGACTGGCCTTGACCGCGACCGACGCCAACTCGGTCGCGAGCACCGTCCACTACGACGCACTGGGCCGCACCACGGACGTATGGCAACACAGCCGGGCCACCACCGCACCGGCCGATGCCAAGTACACCTACACGGTGTCCAAGACCGGCTCGTCGGGCACCACGACGCAGAAGCTCAACGACTCGCTGGGCTACGTGACGTCCTTCACCATCGTCGACTCGCTGGGTCGCGCCCGCCAGACCCAGGCGCCCACCCCACAGGGCGGGCGGATGATCACTGAGTCGTTCTACGACTCGCACGGCTGGGTCCGCAAGAAGAACAACGCCTACTGGGACCCCAATGCCAATCCGACCCTGACGCTGGTTACCGGGCAGGACCCGAAAGACCCCAACCAAGACTCGAAGATCCCAAACCAAGAGGTCGACACCTTCGACGGCCTGGGCCGGGCGGTGATCGTCGACTCCTTCCAGTACTCGGAACTCAAGGAGGAGACGACCACCGTCTACAACGGGGACTCCACCACGGTGATCCCGCCGGACGGCGGGACGGTGAAAACCACCCGCACCGATGCGATCGGCCGCACCACAGAACTCGACTCCTACAGCACCCGCCCCAGCGTCACCAAGCCGGCCAACACCTTCACCGGGACCTTCTCGGTCACCGGGGGCACCAGCACCCCGATCACCTATGGCTTCGACAGCCGCGGCCAGCAGAACACCACCACCGCGGGCGGCAGTACCTGGACCACCACGTTCGATCTGCTGGGCCACGTCGTCTTCAAGACCGACCCGGACGGCGGCTCCACCAGCGAGATGCTGTACGACGCCAACGGCAACCTCACCCAGACCAAGGACGCCCGGGACAAGTACCTCTCCTATACCTACGACGCGCTGAACCGTCAGTCCGCCAAGTACGCCTCCACGCTGGCTGCACAGGTGCCGGGGGCATCCGGAAACCAGCTGGCGGCATGGGTCTTCGACAACGACAACGCCGTATCGGGGGTGACGCACGCGATCGGGCAGACCACCACCGTCACCTCCTACCAGGGCGGCAATGCGTACACCACCCAGCAACTGAACTTCAACGCCTTCGGTGAATCCACGGGCCAGACCGTCACCGTCCCCGCCGCGCTCGGTGCCCTCGGCGGAAAGAGCTACACCTTCAAGCACAACTACAGCGCCGACACCGGTCTGCTGTACACCGACAACTACCCGCTCGGCGGCGGGCTGCCCAACGAGATCATCACCCACACCTACTCCACCGCCCTCGACCTCGCCAACGGGCTCGGCTCCACCAGCTACGGCTACGCCCAGAACACGACCTACACCGCCTACGGCCAGGTCGGGCAGGAAACCCTGGGCATGGGTACCAACCTGGCCTATCTGACCAACACCTACGACCCGCATACCGGGTCGCTCAAGGACCAGTTGGTCACCCGCACGACCACCCCGGCCAAGGTCGACGAGCAGGCCTACGACTACGACAAGGCCGGCAACGTCACCCGGCAGGTCAGCACCCGACTCGACGCCACCACCGCCACCGAGACGCAGTGCTACCAGTACGACGGCCTCGACCGCCTCACCCAAGCCTGGACCGCCACCGACGCCTGCGCCGCCACCCCCACCGCCGCCAGCCACGCAACGGTCGGCGACCCCCTCGCCGGAGGCACCGCGTACTGGACCAGCTGGGACCTCAACACCCTGGGCCAGCGCAAGACCCAGACCGACCACTCCACCACCGGCGGTACCGACACCACCACCAACTACGCCTACGACGGCAACGGCAAGAACCAGCCGCACACCCTCACCAGTACCCAGGACTCCGGCGCCAGCACCGGCAAGACGTCCGCGACGTACGACGCCAGCGGCAACACGCTCACCCGCAACACGGTCGCCTCCGGTAACCAGAGCCTGATCTGGGACGACGCGGGACACCTGACCCAGATCAGCGGCGGCAAAACGGGCACCACGAGCTACGTCTACAACGCGGACGGCAGCGTCCTTGCACAAATCGACCCCGCCTCCACCACCCTGTACTTGCCTGGTGAGCAACTCACCCTGACCGGCACTGCCACCACCGGGGTCCGCTACCTTCCCCTGCCGGGCGGCGGCACCGCGGTGCGCACCGGAACGGGCACCAACTACAAGTTCGAGATCGCCGACCCGCACGGCACCAGCTCCCTGTTCCTGGACAACACCTGCCAGACCCCGACCTGGCGGCAGTTCACTCCTTACGGCGGCGCCCGCGGCGCGGAAGTCTCGTGGCTCGACAATCGTGGCTTCCTGAACGCGCCCACCAATACCAATAGCGGCCTGACCCTTCTCGGCGCCCGCCAATACGACCCCACCCAGGGCGTCTTCATCAGCCTCGACCCCGTTTTCGAACAAGGCAGCCTGCAAGAACTCAACGGCTACAGCTACTCAGGGGCCAATCCCACATCGACCTCCGACCCCACAGGCCTTGCACAGATGTGCGGCGAGGGTGGCGGCGCCTGCTACGCCGACGACTGGAACAACGACGGATCCCACAACCGCGACAGCGATCGATCCACCACTGGTTCCAGCGAATGCCACCACGATCCCGACTGCCTGCGCGGAAGTGTCGGCAGTGCGTCAACGGGCAGCTCTGGTAAGAGCGGTACCCACAACAGTGGCGGCAAGAGCTGCAGCTGGCATTCCCGATGCGGTCTGGGCAAGGCTTGGGGAAGCACCACCGACTGGGTCTCGGAGAACAGGGCTGCCATCGCCCAAACCGTCACCGAAGTCGCGGTCGGTGCCGCCTGCTACGGGGCAGCGGGCGCCGGCGCAGTAGAGACCGGAGGCGCCAGCCTGGCGCTGGCCGCAGGATGTGGAGCGATCGCAGGCGCGGCAGGCTCAGCCGTCTCCAACGCCCTCACCCCGGACGCCGACCACAGCACCACAGGTGCCCTGAAAGACATGACCGCCGGTGCCATCAACGGCGCAGCAAGCGGCGTGCTCGGCGCACAGGCCGGTGAACTCGGTGCGCTCCTTGGATGCGGCAAGCTGAGCTTCAGCCCCACCACACCGGTTCTCATGGCCGGCGGCGCCACGAAGGCCATCGCCAAAATCAGACCCGGGGACAAGGTCGAGGCGGCGGACCCCGAGACGGGCCGTCACAAGGGCCCGCGCACCGTCACGGCTACCTGGATCAACCACGACAACGACCTCATCGACCTGACGATCCGGGACAAGAACGGCCACACCTCCACCCTTCACACCACCTCCAAGCACCCCTTCTGGGACGACACCACCCACACCTGGGTACCCGCAGCCAAACTCCCCCCGGGGCACGCGCTCAACACCGCTACCGACGACCACGTCTCCGTCGCCACCGTCCGCATCGCGCCCGGCGCAGCCGACATGCACAACCTCACCGTCGACCAACTCCACACGTACTATGTGCTGGCAGCTGGGGCCTCCGTACTTGTTCACAACTGTGGCGGTTCGATGGGGGGCCACGATCCATCCTGCACGTGTGCCAGTGGAGGAACGCCGGTAGGTCCGGTAAACGCTCGCCTCGCTGGCGGAGTCCATCCGAAGACTGGAGTCCCGTTCAAGTCCAATGGATATCCCGACTTTTCTAATTGGAGGGACCCAAATACGCCCGACGTCTACATAGCATTGACGGGGAATAGGCCCAAGGATTTCGCCTTGGCGGACAAGGCTGCAGGTATTAATGCAGCCTACAGGCGCAGCAAGTGGACCTGGAATCACAGCGAGGACTGTGGATTCATGGAATTGGTCGATATGGCCGTTCATGCGGGGACGGGTCATACTGGTGGATTTTCTATATGCTGATCGGAGTATGCTATGCAGTACTTTGAAATCGCGGGAGATCGGTATGGTGGGCCATCGCTCGACGATTCCTTGATTGCCAGGGCGGAGGAGGTGCTTGGGGTCAAGTTCCCGGATAGCTATCTCAATGTCCTGCGCGAGAAAAACGGAGGATGCCTGAGGCTCGGGTGCTTCCCGACGAATGTGTCGACAACTTGGGCCCCCGATCATATTTCCCTTGATGTCCTGTTTGGGATTGGCGGGGAATTTGGAATCGACGCAGTCTCGGCGGAGCTTGTTGAGGAGTGGGGCTATCCGAACATCGGCATTGTGATCGGCATAACCCCTGCCGCGGGTCCGGATACAGTCATGCTTGATTATTCGACGTGTGGCCCCAGCGGGGAGCCTAGTGTCGTATATGTCGAGGATGACAGGGAGCCAAAGCTGCTTGCGTCTGACTTTGCGACATTTTTGAATGGACTTCTTCCTCATAGCGAATATGACAATGATGTGGATTGACTTGGGTTGCATGGGGCGCTGCTTCGGTGAGGTGGACTCAGTGGTCTTGCTGGATTTGATTTGAGTGATGAGCTGCCAGCACACCACATCGCCAGCCCGATCCGCGGCAGCATCGTCAGTGCGGGTACAGGCATCGGCCGAGACCTGCGGCGCTGGAATCGTCGCCGGGGTTCGATCCCGGCGGCTGCCCTGGAGCACCTTGACGGCAGTGGTTGACGGCAACATCAGCGGACGGGGCTGCACAAGTCGGCGGGTCGTCGCCCTCGCTCCTCGCGGAGGCGTGCTCGGCGAGGTTGCTGAGGGCGTGGTTGAGAAGGTTGATGGCCCGGCGCTGGAGACGGAGCCACGTGGATACACGATCGTGGCCACCCCGATGTGGAGCATGGCCGAGTAGCCCCGTGGCCGAAGCCACCTGTCAAGTAAGCATGACCCGAGATCGGACAGCGCCCCCATGGTGGCGTGCGTCCAAACTTTCTTTACAAGATCAAGATCAAGGCGGGCCCGGCCCGCTGGAGGTGGCCCGACGTCGCCGACCGCCCCAGGGCGGTGGCAGCACCCGAGGCCCTCGCGAGTGTCGGCAGCGAGCGGTCCGTCAGGTCGTGGACGGGGTTCGACTGACTTCCCGGTGGGAGCAAGTTGTACGGTAAGCGGTGCTTACCCCTGCGCCGACCGGGGCCGGAGCAAGTTGTGGGGTAGGGACTCCCTTGCTCCCGACGGAGCAAGTTGTCGCCGACGACCTCCTACGGCCGGCTCGCAGGCAAGAGGGTCGGCCAGGGGGCCGACTCTACGGGTTCCATCGCCGGGCCCGCCGAGGGCACTGTCCGAGACCGCCCCCGCTCCGCAGTGCAAGCCCTCCGCCGAACCGCTGACCGCTCCCGTGCCGAGTGACCAGACCGTGCGCAAGCCCGTCGAGTACCGAGCCCACCACAAGCAGCAGACCGAACCCGATCCCCGCGCGGTCAGGATGCCAGCAGTTCGGCGACTTCGGGAACGTGTTCCCCTGCGTCCATCCAGTACAGGTACGACGGCGACTCGATGCCGTCCGAGTCCTGGGTCAGGGCATTGGCCGCTTCCCCGAGCGCGGTCATATGCGGATGGTGGTGGCTTGACCGCAGCGGGACGGGCGAGGCGCCAGGCCGTGCGTTTCGAGGCCGCGGAGATGTTCGAGCGAGGGGTGCAGCCGCCGGAGGTGGCGCGCAGGTTACGGGTGACACGGAAAACGGCGTCCGCGTGGCGCTCTGCCTGGCACAGGGGTGGACGAGAGGGCCTGGCGTCCAATGGGGCGGGTAGCTTGCCGTGTCGACTCGGCGATGCTCAGACGGAGCGCCTGCAGGTCGAGCTGGAGGCGGGGCCGGCCGCACATGGCTGGGGCGAGGACCAGCGGTGGACGCTGGCGAGGGTGGCGAAGCCGATCCACCGATTGTTCGGCTACCAATACACCCTCCGCGGAGTGTCGTATCTGCTGCAACGGCTGGGCCGGTCGCCCCAGGTTCCCGCGCACCGGGCCGTTGAGCGCGACGACCAGGCGCGCCGTCCGGCGCCCGTCGTCGATGATTCCCGCCCGGCCCGGGCGGTGCGGCCGGTGGGTTGCGGTAACGGTGAGCTGGGTGGGGAACTGCGCGATGTCGAACCGCATCACGGGCACGTCGCGCAAGCTGAGCTGGTCGACCACCATGTCGGCTGCCGCATCGAGCTCCTCGGCGACGACGAGCACAGGGCGGGCGGCAGTGGTCATGACGCCGGTGCGAAGTACGGGTCGTCGACGTCGTCGCCCTGGCCGTCGAGGTTAGTGTCGGTCGTCGAGGCGGCCTGCGGCAGCGTGTGCCAAGGGGTGCCAGGGGGTGCCGTCGGCAGCCACGTTGATCTGCCGTTCCTCATCGAAGCGGACGCCGACGACGGATGAGGTGACCCGGCACGGTGGCCCCGCGGCCCGGGCGGCGAGGGGGATGGTAAGGGTTTTCATGAGAGTTCCTTTCGGTGAGCGGTCGGAGAGTCCGGGGGCGGGCCTCCGTGCCCGGCTGCGGGCCGCAAGACGGGGAGCCGTGGATCCGCAGCCGGTGACGCAAGCCCGCCCCGGTCAACCCCGCAGGTGAGCTCGGACGGTCTTTCCGACGTTCGGGCGCAGAAACCACCACAGATCCGCGCCGAGCACCCGGACCATCGACAGCCCCCGCCCTTCTTCCGCTTCCGGACCGACAGCCCGGCTCGCCCCGAAGTCCGGGAACGCGGCGACGGGATCGGACACATCGATTAGCAGACTGTCGTCTTCGAGGAGCGCCAGGCGCATCAGCGCCTGATGACCGGGCATCGCCGCGTGCTGCACGGCATTGCCCGCGAGTTCGTTCGCGATGAACACGGCGCTCTCCACGTCATCGGCCGTCCACGACCACAGGGTCAGTCTCTGCCGTACTTGAATGCGGATGAGGGCCAGCGCTTTGGGCGTCATCGTGTAGCGCATCGACCATTCCAAGGACACAGCCGCTGGTACAGCGGGCGTGGTGTCGATCGTGTTCACGGGTAAGAGTCCCCCTCGTCAGCGACCTGGCCTTTCGTTCACCAGCATTTCGAGTGACGAGGGAGCGCGCCATGCGCCGGGGGTGTCAGCTGGGTCTCACGATCATCGGCGACCGATCGCCTGGGTATCACGTTCTCAACGGCTGTTCCCAGGGAGGATGTTGAGGAGATAGTCAGGGAGCTGACCGACTGCCCTGAGCCCGGTTCGTTCCGCCCTTGAGGAGGCTGCCGACATGGCGCAGCTGGAAGAGCCCCGCAACGTGCTGCACGCGCTTGTCCTGGCACGCTCGTTGACGTACGCGGAAGGCGCGAGGGAGTACCGGCGCAACGGCCGGCAACTCGGCGATGAGCTGGGCGACGACTCCTACCGCACCGCAGACGTGTCCGAGCCGACGTGGCGGCGGTGGACCAGCGGACAGCAGCGGCGCCCGCCGAATCCGCCCGCGCCCCGCATTCTGGAGCGCATGTTCGGCAGGCCAGTGGTGGAGCTGCTGAGACCGGCCTGCCAGGCATCGGCCGACTTGCAACCCGCGCTCAACGAAAGCGACATTGCCATGACTGCTCGTGACGCCGCTGCCCACGCAGGGCACGCCGCTTCTGCTCACCTCCCGGAGATGACTCTCGACCAAGTCGAGGACGACGTACGCGCCCTGGCAGTGGCCTATGAAACAACCGACCCGGTAGCCGCGTTCCGCAGGGCGGAGGACCTGCTGCTCGACGTCCAGGACAAACTGGAGCGTACGCAGCGTCCCCGCCAGCAGGAGCGCCTGTACCTGTCAGCAGGGATGGCCAGCGGGCTGCTGTCGGTAGCCTCGTTTGATCTGGCGATGCTGGGTCCCGCCGTCCAGTTCGCGCGGACGTCCGCGATGTACGGGCAGACCATCGAGCACGGCCCGCTGCAGGCGTATGCGCACGGCGCGCTGGCGTACCTGGCGTACTGGTGCAGCCGGCCAACGGCTGCCCTGCGCAATATCAACATCGCCAGGGGTTTCTCAGGGGTAGGGGCCGTGGGGCAAGCGCGGCTCGCTGCAATCGAGGCCCGTGCACTCGCCCACCTGGGACGCCCTCAGGACACCGAACACGCCATCCGCGCCGCACTCGCCCCGGCTACGGACCTGCGCGACGACCTGCACGACGACGTGGGCGGTGAGTTCGCGTTCGCGCCGGCCCGCGCCGCGATGAGCCATGCCACCACCTACCTGGTCCTGGGCGACGCAGGCCAAGCCGAATCCTCCGCCAAGCACGCACTGCAACTGCTGGACGGCGACCCGCAGGCGGACCGACCAGTACAGATGCAGGTGACCGTCGATCTGGCACGCGCACGCCTGATGCACGGTGAACTCGACGGCGCCGGAGAGGCCTTGGCGCCAGTCTTCGCCACCGCAGTGGAGTGGCGCACCATCGGCCTCGTCGACCGTATCGCCCGACTACGGGCCCAACTCGCCCGCCCGGAGCTCGTGTCGGCGCCGATGGCCAGTTCGTTGGCGGAGCAGATCGAGGACTTCGTAGCGCGGGCCGCTGCCCGACCGCTGCCCGGCAGCCGACTGGCCATAGAGGGCTAGCCTCCGGACACCTCGGCAAGGATCTTCGCTTCCTTGACCGGATCCACGCCGTGATCACTCCAGCGGGGGTGCGCCACCGGCTCGTTCCCCGCTTGCAGCCAGGCCCACGTATCTCTCACCGTTTCCACCAGCGGCCGGCACGTGAGCCCCGCTCGCTGAGCGAGGACGGATTCCACGGCCCACGTGCCACGCGCGGTACGCCACAGCGGGAGCTCCGTCCATTCGCGTACGCCGTGGCGCGCCAGGACATCGTCATCCGCCCACACCAAGTGTCCGCGGTTTCCGGTGACGTCCAAGCACGCTTCCAGAAGGCCGCCCATCGTGTCTCGGCCGCGCGGTGCTGCCACATTGAACGCCCCTGACGGAGCACCCAGCGCAAAGGCCGCGACGTCACGGACGTCGACCGGCTGAACCGTTTGCCCGGCGCGGCCCGGTGCCAGAACCGGTCCGCCACGTTCGGATCGGCGCAGCCACCATGGCAGGCGTCCCACATACTCACCGGGGCCGAGGATCACGCCGGGTCGCAAAAGCGTCGCGTTCTCCCCGAAGACGCTGCGCACCGCACTCTCACATCCGGCCTTCTGCATGCCGTAGTGGATCGTGGTGCCGTACTCGGACCCGTAATCACGGTCCGCGTCGGGCAGAGCTTGGTAGATCGGGCAGGATTCAGTCAGGGACTCGTTGGGCCAGCCCTCGTAGGCGTTGACCGTGGAGACGTAGACATACCTCTGGGCAACGGGCTCCAGTGCTCGCGCACCGTCGAGAACCTGCCTGGGTGACATTTCCGAGGCTGACGTGTCGACAACCAGGTCCCATGGCCCGTGATCGGCCAGCCGATTGAGGTCCTTCACTCGGGTGCGGTCGCCGTGAACCGGTCGCACTCCAGACATATCAGGTGCGCTGCGGCCTCGGTTGAACGTGGTCACCTCCCAGCCCCGTTCGCGGGCAGTATCCGTAACTGCCCTGCCGAGGAACCAGGTACCACCAAGAAGGAGGATGTGCATACGGATGATCCTGTCTTGCGACAAGGCTGCCCGCCAGGCCCACACTGTCCGGTCGCTAATACGTCTGGGTGCGGCCCGAACGCGCGCCAGCACCAGGGATGAGCGATGGGGAACTCTGCTCCCTTTTCCACCGACCGCATGGTGCGCGCGGCCTTGTCCATGTCCTAAGGAGCCAGACCGGAGAGTCGTTTGACGGCTTTCGGTCAGGCGTTGGCCGTTCTTCAGCCGCCGTACGTGCTGTGACAGATCCGGGCGGCGTCGCTGTGGGCGGGCCAGTGGCCGTAGATCCGGCCGAGCGCACACACGTCGTTCGGGGACGGCGATACGGGCACCACCTGGAGGGTCTGACCGATGGCGGTGGCGTGGGCGGTGGAGACGGCAACCGTTGCTGTGGCGCCGAGCAGGGTGGCGGTGCTGATGACCAGGGCGGCTGCGGACCGGATGGTGGGCAACAGGAACCTCCGTGCAAGTGGGACGTGATGGCACAGGGGCAATGCCCACCGTTGGGTTTTGTGGAACCTTCGGAGCGGCTGGTTCACCCCAAGCAGCGAGAGTCGGTTCGGGCAGAGTGAACGCATGCTTGCCACCGTCAGGAGCTGGGACCTCCTCGCGGGCAGCTGTGATCCGGTTACCCGACCACAGCGATGCGCTGAAAAGTGTCCAAAAGAGCTGGTGAGAGTAGGGTTCCGCTCTTCGTGAGCTCTGCGGTGTCGTGGTCGCGTCCCTGTTCACGATCACCGTGGAGGTCGCTGCCATGCTGCCCGGTCTGCTCGTCTTGATCCTCTCTGCCCTACTCCTCATCTGGGGCGTTCAGCCCACCTTGGTTGGGGTGTGCGTCTATTTCGGGCCAGGGCGCGGCCGTCACCGTCGCGGCGCACGCAGCCGTAACGCCGAACGGGGAGGGCGGCGATGAGCGCCCGTCGAAGTACCCCCGATGAGAACGCAACTCATGTGGTGTGGCGCTGGACGAGTTGTACTCCCGAAGGGCCGGCGCGCGCCCGTGCCGCGTTGCGTTGCGCTCTCGATCGGCTCGGCTACGACGGGGAGGTGATGAGCGATGCGGTCCTGGCAGTCTCCGAATTGATTGCGAACGCCACCGAACACGCGGTGGGGCCATACGAGATGAGGGTGCGCCGGACAACGGGCGCAGTCATCTGCGAGATCGAGGATCACGACCCGCGCATCCCGACGATGCCGGACTTCCCAGCCGCCGCGCCCTTCACGCCGGTCGAGGAAGACCGTGGTGGTGGTCTGGACGCGTTGGTGGCCCTGCTCTCCGAGCGCGGGCGCGGATTCCACATCGTGCACGAACTCTCCCATGGTGCATGGGGATTCACCCGGCGATCGGCAGCCACGAAATTCTCCTGGCTTGCGTTGCCGCTACCCGTCAGGTGACCTGGCATCTCGCTGACGCGCGTGGGGGTGTGTTGGTGATACGCGGCGCGGGTTTCAGGCGATCACCTGATCAGGTGGTTTGAAGGCGGTCTCCGCCGGGCGTGCACGGAAACGGGCGCACCGTGAGAGCGCAGAGGAAGACCCTCTTTCGAATCGTGTTTGTCCACTCCGGATTCGAGGGCAGGACAGTCACCACGAAGCGTGATGTTTGGTCGCCATGAGTGATACATGGCTGGTGGGGGCGTGGGTGATGTGGATGATCCGGGTATCGCGTGGGCATGGGGTAATTGGCGTTCTCGCGGTGGCAATCGCGATGGGCGTGAGCGGTTGTACGGAGGGTGGCGGCAGCCAGGACGCGGAAGGCAACCCTGGCCAGCCCACGGCAGTGACTCCGAGATCCTCGACGCCTGTCGAGAGAGGAGCCCGAGCTGAGGCGCTCGCCGCCTACCGGGCGATGTGGGGAGACTACGCAGCCGCTTCGCATACGGCTGACTCCGGGAGTCCGCAGCTCGCCGATCACGCGCGAGGCGACGCCCTTGCGCTGGTGAAGTACGGGCTCGACAAGTCGCGCCGCGCGGGGCTGGTCGCCTCTGGGGAGCCTCGGGTCTATCCGCAGGTCTCGAAAGTTTCGCCCTCTGGCGCCCCTACGTCCGTCGAGGTCGTGGACTGTGTGGACGGTACTGACTGGCTTCGGCACGAGCGTGGAAGTCGGCCAGACGCTGACGCGGTCGGAGGACATGGGAAGGCGGAAGCCACGGTGACCTACGGCGGCGGCAAGTGGATGGTGACCAAGCTCTACACGTACGCATCGGGCACATGCTGAGCGGGCGTAGGGCGGCTGTTGGCGTTCTGATGGTGATTGCATGCCTGACGGGTGTGCAGCAGAGACCGGAGGGTGGTGGGGACGGCCAGTTCGACACCACTGCGGGGACTGACTGCGCTAGTGGCAGGTGTGATGTGCATGCGGGACGGCAGAAGCATCAGGAACCACCGTCTCCAGCGGCAGGCGGTCGGGCTGGACGACCCGGGAGTTCAGGGAGCGGTGGGGGCGGAAGGGGCGGTTCTTCGGGACCTCCGGTCATCGAAGCGACGGGGTGGGAGTACGACCTAGGCGGCGGGATGGGGATTCTGCCCGACTTTACGCCCAAGGGTGCCAAGCCAGGCCCCAAAGGCGAGGCGAAGCAGATACCTGTCGAGGTTGTCGCCGAACAGGCCGTCAAGCAGCTGGAGTTGCCCAAACCAGTGATCCATACCAGTCCGAGTGAGAACTTCGTTCAGGTCGTTCATGTCCCGACGTGGATGTGGGTTGATCAGGTGGCCTGGAATCCGGTCTCGAAGACGGCCAAGGTACCGGGCGTGTCGGTGACGGCGACAGCCCGCCCGCGTCGAGCCGTGTGGGTGATGGGAGAGGGCGGGAGGGTGGTGTGCGAGGGAGCGGGGACACCGTACTCGTCGAAGTACCGGCCTGATCAGGCTTCTCCGGACTGTGGATACACCTATGCCATGGCGTCGCTCGATGCGAAGGGGCGGAAGTTCACCGTCTCGGTCACGGTCAGCTGGGATGTGACGTGGGAGGGCGGCGGGCAGGCCGGGCAAGTTCCGGGGCAGGTGGTTACGGCAGAGCAGCAGTTGGTCGTTGATGAGGTGCAGGCCATCGTCATGCGGTAGGGGCGGCAGCAGGAGCTGGTCCGCGAGATGCGGGCCGGTGTGCGGAGTGGATCTTTCATTTCTTTGAGCGGGGTGAAACGTGGGTACATCCTTGTCTCCATCGGTGAAGGGCTGGATTCCGGGGGCCCGTCGTACGGGTCCGGAGGGCAGTCCGATCACGCCAACGGGCGGATTGAAGCGGCGGCCGAGACGTATCTGGGCTGGGGTGGTGCTGGTCGCGCTGCCCGCTGCGGGCTTCGCGTGGATCACGGCGTACGCGGGTGATCGGACACCGGTACTGATGGTGGCCAGGGACGTACCCGCCGGGCGTGTGTTGGGCGTGGGTGACCTGCGGGTTGTGCAGGTCGCGGCCGATCGTGGAGTGGTGCCGGCCGGGCGGCAGGCGCAGGTGTTGGGGAAGCGGGCGACGGGGCCGCTGGTGGCGGGGTCGCTGCTGGCGCCGGGGGAGTTCGGGACGCAGAAGGAGTACCCGCCCAAGGGGTTTTCGGTGCTGTCGTTCGCGGTGGAAGCGGGGAGTGCGCCGCCGCGGCTCGAGCCGGGGGAACGAATCGCTGTACTGGAGGGAGCGGAACACGGCTCTGCCGCCGGGGGTGGTCAGGCGGCGGACGAGAAGAGCGCGCCCGTGGTTGTGGGGACCGTGGCAGGGGTGAAGGAGCCGGTGGCGACGGGTGGTCCGCGGGTGCTGACGATGCTGGCGGAGACCTCTACGGTCCGACGGGCCACGCAGATGCAGCAGCCGCGCGTTGTGGTGTTGCCGTCGGAGGGGAGGGAGGCCCCGTGAGGCGGCTTGTTGTGCTGGGTTCGGCGAAGGGCACACCGGGAGTCACTACGACGGCGCTCGCTCTCGCCTCGGTCTGGCCGGTGGCCGTCGACGGTGGAGTGAGGCCGGTCGTGGTGGAAGCGGAGGCGTACGGCGGCGACATCGCCACCCGCTTTGCCCTCGCTTATACGCCGGGGCTCCTCGACGTCGCCGCCTCCGCGCGCCGGCCGCAGCCCGGCTCGTTACTGGGGGCGACGCAGGAGCTGCCGTTCGGGGTGCGGGTGGTGGCCACCCCGTCCGGGCTGGGGCAGTGCGGTGAGGCCGTACGGATCCTTGGCGATCACCCCGAGGCGCTGGCCGGGGGAGAGGGCGAGGAGGGCACCGTCTTCGTCGACGTCGGGCGTCTGGGGCCGCACGCGGAGGGGCTGGTGGAGGCCGCTGACAGCATGGTCCTGGTCGCGCGCGGCGGCGTGGACTCCCTGTCGCACGTCTTCGCGCACTGCGACGAGCAGGGGACGAAGGCGCAGCTGATCACGCTGCTGGTGATCGGGCCGTGTGGCTACCGGGCGGAGGAGATCGCCAGCGCTGTCGGGGTGGGCAGGGTGATGTTCCTGCCCTGGGACGCGGCTGCCGCACGGATCCTCGCGGGGCGCTCCCGCGGGCCGCTGCGCCGTGACGGCCTGCGGTCGCACCGGCTGTTGCGGGCGGCGGGGAAGGTCGCGGGCCGGCTCACGGCGCAGGACGCCTGGATGGGCGAGGGCCTGTCCAAGCACCTGACCCAGGCCGGCCTGCGCTCCCTGCCACCGCTCCGCTCCGGAGAGATGGGCGAGCTGGAAAAAGGTGAAGGAGGCGACGGGCGATGAGCAGTGCGGTAGCGAATGGAACCGTGGCGAGTGCCGTGGACCTCGTCCGGCAGCGGGTCGCCGCACGGCTGGCCGAGCACACCGATGAACGCGAGCGGGCCGGGCTGCCCGTACAAGACGAAGCAAGCCGCCGGAAGTTGGTGGGACGGCTGCTCGAAGAGGAACTTGCCACCCAGACCCGTGCCCAGCTTCAGGCAGGCGGCCGGGGACTCGACGAGGCGAGCGAACAGCACCTGGCCCAGGAGGTTATGGACACCCTCTTCGGCGCGGGAGGGCTGGAGCGGCTGCTGGCGGACAAGCGGATCGAGAACATCTCGATCAACGGGGCCGAGAACGTCTGGCTCAAGGACGCCGACGGAACGAAGCGGCGCGGTGAACCGGTGGCGGCCTCGGACAGCGAACTCGTCGAGCTGATCCGGACTTTGGCCGCGCGCTCGGGGGAGGAGGAGCGGCGATTCGACCGGGGCGTGCCCCGCCTGAACCTGGAACTTCCCGACGGCTCGCGGATGCTCGCGGTCATGTCAGTGGCCCACCGGGTGTCCGTCTCGATCCGCAGGCACCGCTTCCCGCAGATCAGCCTGGACGACCTCGTACGACTCGGAGTGTGTACGAAGGAACAGGCGGCGGTGTTCGAGGCCATGGTCAGGGCCCGATTCAACATCGTCACCTCCGGCGGCACCGGGATCGGCAAGACCACCTTCACCCGCGGCCTGTGCGCCGCGATCCCGCCCGAGGACCGTCTGGTCACCATCGAGGACACCTTCGAACTCGGCCTGCACAAGAACCGCACCGCGCACCCCGACGTGGTGGCGATGCAAGCGCGCGAACCGAATATCGAAGGCGAAGGAGCCATCGATCAAGCCGAGTTGGTGCGCTGGGCGCTGCGGATGAGTCCGGACCGGGTCATCGTCGGTGAGATCCGCGGCAGCGAGGTCGTCCCGATGTGCAATGCCATGTCGCAGGGCAACGATGGCTCGCTCTCCACGATCCACAGCTCGTCATCGCGCGGTGTGTTCACCAAGCTGGCCTCCTACTCCGCGCAGTCGCCGGAGAGGCTGTCGATGGAGGCCACCAACCTCATGGTCGCCAGCGCGGTGCATTTCGTCATCCACCTCGGCAAGGACAGTGAGGGCAAGCGGGTGGTCGCCTCCGTTCGGGAGGTCGTGGACGCGGACGGCACCCAGGTGATCTCCAACGAGATCTACCGGCCCGGGCCCTCGGGGCAGGCCGTGGCGGCGACGCCGCTGCGCACGGAGACCCTGGACAAGCTGATCGAGGCTGGCCTCGATCCCCAGGCCGTACGCAGTCAATGGTGGGGGACAGCATGAGCTTTCATCTGCCGTTGATCGGCCAGAGCACGGTGTCGACCGCAGCCGTACTGGGCGCGTTCTGCGGGGCGGGACTCCTCTTGGCCGTCACCGGAGCCCGGCGCCGCGTGCAGGAAGTAGCGAGCGAAGAGCAATGGCGCAGGCGCATCCTGGAGCGCGTACCCGCAAGTTGGGACCGGCGGCGGGTGTCCGTATGCGCGCTGCTGGGCGTGGCCGCCGGAGCCCTGACCGGCTGGCCGGTCGCCGCCGTCCTGACCACCCTTGGCCTGCTTACTCTGCCGGGACTGCTCGGCCCGGACAAGTCCGCGGCCCGGCGCACCGAGCGGATGGAAGCACTCGCCCTGTGGACGGAACTGCTGCGCGACACCCTGTCCGCCGCAGCCGGTCTCGAACAGGCGATCCTGGCCACCGCCGACGTCACCCCACCGGCGCTGAGCCGCGAAACCGCCCACCTGGCCAGCGCGATCCGCTCCGGGCAGCCACTGCCCGCCGCGCTGCGCGCCTTCGCAGCCGAGGCCGACGACCCGCTCGCCGACACCGTCGTCGCCGCCCTCGTCATGGCCGCTGAACGCCAGGCCAAGCAACTCGCCGCCCTCCTGGGTGAACTTGCCGAAGCCGTACGGGAACAGGTGGCGATGCGCCAGCGCATCGACGCAGGACGCGCCAGCACCCGCACCGGGGTACGGGTCACCGTCACGGTCACCCTCGGGATGGCGCTCGGACTCGTCGTCCTCAACCGCCCCTACCTCGACCCCTTCGACTCACCGACCGGACAGATCGTGCTGGCAGTGGTGGGCGTCCTGTTCGCCGCCTCGTTCACCTGGCTCCAGGCCATCGCGAAGATCAAAGAGCCCGTACGGCTCCTGGCACCAGTCCCGGCTGACGGAGTGGCGCGGGAGCGGGAAGCGAGTACCCGATGATGATGCTTCTCCCGGTCCTTTCCGGCGCACTGCTTGGCTGCGGCCTCATCCTTCTGATCTGCGGAATCAGGCCAAGGCAGCCGGCACTTGCCCAGATGCTCGCGCTGGACAAGGAGGCGCCAGCCGGGCCGGAGAGCAGGTCCGGTCGTGGCGGTCCGGACGATGAGTGGGCAACTCGGCTGGGGCGACGGGCAGTTCCGCTTGTCCGGTCCCTGGGATTCCCCACTGCCGCTCTGCGGGCTGACCTCGCGGCGACCGAAACCGACGCGGAAGCGCACCTGGCGGGCAAGGCGACCTGCGCGATGGCCGGCCTCTTCGCCCCTTGGCTGATGAGCGCGCTGCTGACGTTCGGAGCCGATATGCCCACCGGCTGGTGGATGCCCGCTGCCGGAGGAGTGGTCGTCGGCGTGCTGCTGTTCTTCGTCCCGGACTTCGCCGTCCGGGCCAAGGCCGCCGCGCGGCGTGACGAAATGCGGCACACCCTCGCGCTCGTCCTGGACCTCACCGTGATCGCACTGGCCGGCGGCGCGGGAATCAACCAGGCACTTACCGACGCCACCTCGGGCCCCCGCGGGTGGGCGGCCACCCGACTGCGATCCGCACTCAACGTCGCCCAGGTCACCCGCACCAGCCCGTGGCCCCACCTGCGCGATCTCGGACAGAAAATCGACGTCAGCGACCTCACAGAACTCGCCGCGACCCTCACCCTGGCGGGTACCGAAGGCGCCAAGGTCCGGGCCTCGCTGGCGGCGAAAGCCCGCGCCATGCGACGGCGACGCCTCGCCGAAGCCGACGGACTGGCGCAGTCAGCCACCGAACAGATGGCACTGCCCGTGGTGCTGCTCTTCGCGGGATTCCTGATCTTCCTCGGGTACCCCGCCCTCTCCCACGTCCTTCAGGCCGTTTGAAAGCCCCACGCGTTCGCGGCAACCGAAGCGTGAACAGAGCTCTATCGACAGCACATTGGAGCCAGCCATGTCCTACCAACGTCTCGACCGGGCCGTCACAGCGGTACGCACCTGCGCGACGCGTCTGCGCGAACGCAACCGTGCCACCGGGGATGCGGGATACAGCACCGAGACGGTCATCATCACCGCCTTGCTCGCCATTCTCGGGCTGACCGTCATCGGCATCATTGCCGCCAAGGTCATGGCCAAGGCCAACGGCATCGACCTCGGCGGCTGACCACCCATGCAACCCCACCTCACCGACGAGAGCGCATCCGCCAAGGATGACGAGGACCGGGGATCGGCCACCGTACAACTCACCCTGGTCGTCCCCGTCCTGCTCCTGATGCTGCTCCTGATCGTCCAGTTCGCCCTCGTCTGGCACGCCCAGCACATCGCCCAGGCCGCAGCCTCGCGCGCCCTGGCGACCGCCCGAACCCAGAGCGGCAGCGCGGCGATGGGCCAGGCGCAGGGCGAGCAGACCATCGCCGCCCTGGGGCGCCGCCTCCTGTCCGAACCGAGCGTGCGCGTGCAACGCACCCCGACCACGGTCACCGTCCGCGTGCGCGGCGAGGCGATGGCCGTGGTGCCGGGGCTGCGGCTGGCGGTTGCCGGACAGGCGGCAGGGCCCGTGGAGAGGGTCACGACTCCGAAAGGCACTCCATGACCGCCCGCCCAGCCCATGACCTGGACAGAGGCTCGGCCACGCTGGAGCTGGTGGTAGCCACTCCACTGCTCGTGCTGATCCTCCTCGTCGTGGTCGCGCTGGGGCGGCTGGTCGACGCACAGATGATGGTGAACGACGCCGCCCACCAAGCCGCACGAGCCGCCTCGCTCGCCCGTACCGAACCCTCGGCACAAGCCGAGGGGAAGCAGGCTGCCACGCAGGCGCTGAAGGGCACCGGCGTGGCCTGTACGCGGACGACTGCCACGGTGAAAGCCGGGAATCCTGCCCCGGGTTCGGTGGTCCAGGCGACGGTGACCTGCACGGCTTCCCTCGGTGATCTCTCTCATACGGGTCTGCCCGGAACGATGACCTTGTCGGCCGAGGCGTACTCACCTGTCGATACCTATAGGAGCTCGCCATGAATGGTCTACGGCGCCTGGTGAACCGTGTGCGCCGGGCGGGTGAGGACGACCGGGGGCAGGTCACCGCGTTTGTCGTCATCGCCGTGGCCGGTCTGTGGCTGCTGGCCGGCATCGTCGTGGACGGCGGACTCGCCCTGGCGAGCAAGGCGAGAGCACTCGATGTCGCCCAGGAAGCAGCCCGCACCGGAGCTCAACAACTGGACGTGGGACGGCTGCGGGAGAGCGACCGCGTCCGCCTCCTCCAAGGCAAGGCGGAGCAGGCCGCCATGACGTACGTGGCAGGCACCAGGGATAAGGGATCGGCCACCGTACGAGGCGACCGGGTCACCGTACGGGTCACACACCGCCAGCCCACCCAAGTCCTCCAACTCATCGGCGTGAGCGAACTGACCGTGAGCGCCGACGCCAGTGTGCGCGCCCAGCGGGCCGCTCTTGCCGGCCACAACGAGAAGTGATCCGCGATGCTGAAAATGTCGGTGGTCGGGCAGCGGGCACAGGCCGCGGTGCTCGCCCTGGTGAGCGGGGCAGCGACTCTCGCCATGGTCGCCGTGGTGCCCTACCTGCTGTGGCAGATCGCGGGTGTTCCCTGGCCGGATCGTGTCCAGTCGGCCAGTGACCTCGTAGACCGGCTGATGACCCCTGTCGGCGATCCGCTTCTGGTCCAACTGCTCGCTGCAGTCGCGTGGTGCGCCTGGGCCGCTTTCACTCTCTCACTTCTTTACGAAGCCGCCTGGTACGTCACCCGCCTGCCGCAGCTCTACCGCGACCGCGGCTTGCACACCCGCCACCTCGAGGCCCTGACCGTACGGCGCTCCCTGGCCGCCCTGTGCGTCGGCACCCTGATCGTCGCGCTGGTTGCGCTGTGGTGCCCGCAGCCAGTTGCCGCCTCGACGCCGTACAACGCCAGCCTGAGTGATCGTGCCGCTGTGACCACTACCGCACCCCTGCATTCCGCCCGTGCAGATGGGGATACGGAGGGCTCGGTGGGGATGGAAGTGCCGCGCTGCGTGGAGTACACCGTCGTACGCGGTGACACGCTGTGGGACATCGCTGCGGCTCATCTGGGCGATCCGATCCGCTGGCCCAGGATCTACGCGCTCAACAAGAGCCGGGTGCAGGCGGACGGTTCACGGTTGGAGGACCCTGACCTGATTCTTCCCGGATGGCGACTGAGGATCCCCGTGGCCGCGGGAAGCCCATCGCAGCAGTGCCTGCTGCCGCCTCCTCCAGCACATGAAAGGCCCGCGCCCTCTGTGCAGCTCCCAGACGGGAGAGCCGAGGGTGGCGCCGAACCGTCACCGCCGGGGCACGGAAGGCCGGAAGAGACGCCACCGGCGTCTGCGCGAGCGCAGGAGAGGGAGAAGGAGACGAAACTCCCCAGACACGACTGGGCCCGCGGGCAGCGTGAGCCGGTCGCGATCAGTATCGGCACGGCCAGCGTCATCGGGATCACCACAGCGGCGGGGATCGCCGCAGCGCTTGCTCTGCTGCGCGTCCGTCAGCGCCGCACCCTGGCCGGAGCGGCCACGGACACGGCCGTGGACGCGGAGCTGCCCGCGCTCGCCAGTACGCTGCGCACCGCGCTGTTCGCTGACCGCGCCGCCCACCAACCCGAACCCGCCGATGGTGGCAGCGTGTCGGTAGATGCGGGCGATGAGCGGATCGAGCGGGTGACTCCCAAGCAACCGGGGGCGCCGGGCACGGTCACCATCGGGACCCGGGACGGCCAGGAGAGTCTCCTGGAGGAGCTTGCTCGGCCCGGCGGGATTCACCTGGCCGGTCCCGGCGCGCAGGGTGCGGCCCGCGCTCTGGTCCTTGGCGTTCTCACGGCGGCCGAACGCACCCAACTCGCCATCCCGCACACCCGGTTGTGCCTGTCCGCCGGCCTGGCGTACGCGCTGCTCGGTGAGGTCCCCGACCGCCTTCCCGCGCTGTTGTGCCCTGCCGACATCGGTGAAGTGATCGGATCGGTTGAAACGCATTTGTTGCAGCACCTGCGGCACAGCGAGAACACCGCCGACCAAAGCTCCGACAGCACGTCGTCAGCGCCAGGTGACCTGGTGGTACTGGTACAGCCGGATGCCGCGACGAACGGCCATGTGGCCGCCATTGCCGCCCGGTGCGCCCCGGGTCGGCTGACCGTCATCACCCTCGGCGAGCGCCTCCCCAAGGCCACCGTGCTCACCGTCGACACGATGGGTTCCTGCACGTTCGACGCCGACGACCCAATGCCCGAGAGCCTGTTCACCATCACGCAAGATGCCGTCAGGGATGTCCTGGGCGTCTTGTACGCCGCACACGACCTCACCCCGCCCGCCGAACGGACTCCGCCCACCGCCATCATGCAGTCGGCCCCGGCCCCGGCCCCTGGGCCTGCGCCGGGGCCGGGGCACGCGCCTGAAGCCGACCGCGCGCCGGTAGGCCTACGGGTTCTGGGTCCGCTCACGTTGGTCCGCGCCGACACCGGCGAGCTGATCGCAACTGGCCTGCGGGAGGAAGTCAGGGAACTCCTTGCCCTGCTCGCGGCCCACCCCACCGGCCTTCGTGCCGAGGAGATCGCTCTCCACCTGCGCCTGCCGGACGATCCCCAGCGTGCGCTCGCAGACCTGAAGAACATGCGCCGCGCCGTACGGCGTGCGCTGCGGCCGGCGACTGAAAGCGACGCGGAATTCATCCAGCTGAACGCCGAATACCACAAGCTCGCACCGAACCTCATCAGCACGGACATCGGAGAATTCCAGAAAGCACTTCAAAAAGCGGCGCAAGAATCCGATGAGAGTCGCCGTATGCTGCATCTGCGTACCGCGCTGGGATGCTATGCGGGACCGTTCGCGGACGGCAGCGACTACCCGTGGAGCGAAGGCATCCGCGAAGCACTGCACCGCAAAGCGGCTGACGCGGCAGCGCGCCTCGCGGAGTACACCGCGCGGAGCGGCGACATCGACGGAGCGCTGCACCTGCTGGACGAGGCGATCACCGCCAGCCCCACCGACGAACTTCTCTACCAGCGCACCATCCGCATCCAGCTCGACGCCGGGCGCGAGGACGCCGCACAGCGTACCTACGACCTCCTGGCCCACCACCTCAAAGCATTGGGCCACACTCCGGCCGCCACCACTCGCGCCCTTCTGCGCGACCCGGCAGGTACCCGCCACCGCGGATAGACCAGCGGGGCGGCCTGCGTGTGAATCCGCAGGTCAGCGGCCGGTGGCTCGGTGGTCTTGAGGGTGTCGCTCCAGGGTTACCAGGGGGCGTCGAGGCGGATGCCGTCCTTGGATACGACACCCCGCCACGGGAATCAGCGCAGGTCACAGGGGTAAGAGCGGCCGAGCCATCGAGGGCGACCGTATATCGGTGCGTAAAAGCATCCCGATCTACACAGCGCATCGGCCCCGCCCCGCCTCCTCGTACTTCCTTACGCCCTCTGCTCACCCTCGCCAACTACTCCTCATACCTGTCTCCCCCTGTACCTCTCTCCCCTGCCTCGTCCTGCCTGCCGGCCCCCAGGCCTGCAGGCGCCCCGGCGCAGGCTTGGGTGGAGGCGGCCTCGAGCTGGGCGAGGAGGCCGCCGTGCCGCCGGGGCCGTGCCGCCGGGGCCGTGCCGCCGGGGCCGTGCCGCCGGGGCCGTGCCGCCGGGGCCGTGCCGCCGGGGCCGTGCCGGTGATTCGCACACCGACTCGAATCGGTGCGTGTGCCGGCGTTTTTTCGCGCCTTCGAATCGGTCGCGGTCGGCGGGTGCGGCGACGCAAGGCGTCGCGTGCAATTGAATCCCCCTGAATTCACGTCGTGAATTACGAGATATTCCAGCATTATCAAGGCGGAATGGGGCTTCAGGTGGTGCGGGAGTCGAGCTATATTTAAATTGTTCCCGGAAAGGCCCGGGGGCCGGAAATCCCGCCACGTGAGCACATTCGCATTAGCCCCCGATATTCGTTGACGGGTGGAGTGTGCCTAAAGGTGGGCTGAATTCGAATGCATATCGCACGGTCGAGAAAGGCGTTCATGATGACCACACCCGCCGCCCCGCCGCCCACCCCCGCCTCGACCACCGCCGCGATCTCGCAGCCGAGCACTCCCGCGCCCTCCGGTAACGGCAAGGCCCGCCCGGGCGAACTCCGGGCCCGGATCGCGATGATCCTCGCGACCAGCCCGAACGGCCTGTTCACGGTGACCGAACTCGCCAAGCGGCTGGGGCATTCGGGCGGGGCGGTCGGCAACGCCTGCGAGACCCTGGTGACCCGGGGTGAGGCGCTGCGGGCGGGCCTCAAGCCCCGCACCTATCAGGCAACTTCCACCACCACGGCCGCCGCCCAGCACCCCACTCCGCCGCAGGCTTCGCCCTTGCCGAGGCCGACCTCGCCCTCGGCCCCGCCACCCTCGCCCCCGCCGCCTGCGGGCGGGCGACCGAGCCCGGTGATCCGCCCGAACGGGCAGGCTTATCACCCCCGGGCGTTGGCGAAACTCCCGGATGTGGAAGCGCTGCGCCTCCTGCGGCAGGCGGGCGTTCCCGCCCTTCTGTACGGGCCGCCGGGCACCGGGAAGACTTCGCTGATCGAGGCGGCCTTCCCGGACCTGATCACGGTGGCCGGGGACGGCGACACCACGGTCGGCGACCTGATCGGCGAGTACACCCAGGACCCCGGCGGCGGTTACACCTTCATCTACGGGCCGCTGATCACCGCTATGCAGGAGGGCCGCGCCCTCCTCCTCGACGACGCCACGTTGATCTCCCCGAAGGTCCTGGCCGCCCTGTACCCGGCGATGGACGGGCGCAAGCAGATCCAGGTCAAGGCCCACAAAGGCGAGACGATCACCGCCGAGGACGGGTTCTACGTGATCGCCGGACACAACCCCGGAGTACACGGCGCGATCCTCTCCGAAGCGTTGGCCTCCCGGTTCAGTGTGCAGATCCAGGTGAGCTCCGACTACGACCTCGCCACCCACCTGAAGATCAACCCGAAGGCGGTGCGGATCGCCCGCAACCTGGCCATCGCCCAGCAGGCTGGCGAGGTCGGCTGGGCCCCGCAACTCCGCGAGTTGATCGCCTTCCAGAAGATCGCCGGAGTCCTCGGTGTGGACAGCGCCTTCGCCAACCTGGTCGGCGTAGCGCCCCTGGAAGACCGGGAAACGGTCGCCGACCTCGTCACCCAAGCCCTCGGACGCCCGGTCACCGCGCTGGCCCTGGGCAACCAGCTCTAACCCCCTCCCGGCGGCCCGCCCCCGCACCCGGGCCCGCCCCCACCCCGCCTCGTACGAACGCTCCTGGAAGGGACACCGATTCGCCATGCCTGCACACACCCTGACCCATGTTCACCACGGACCGCCCCCACTGACCGCAGACGAACTCACCGCACTGCGCTGGGAGGACGACGGCGGCCCCCTCCACGAGGTCACCCCCAACCGGTCCGCCCAGCACTGGCTGCGGATCTCCGGTGAACTCGGGGTGCGGCTGAAGGAGTTGGCGGGCCGCGACGACGTGATCGTCACCTGCACCCCCGGCACCCGGTCCGGGGCCCCGGCGGCGTTCTACCCGACGGTGGCCCGCCTGGAGGTCGACGCCGAGCTGTTCGCCCCGCTCTCCCCGGTCTTCATCCGCCCCGCCCGCCCGGGGGATGAGGAGCGCTACCCCATCGCCTGGGGCGCGTTCGTGCACGAGGCCGCCCATGCCGCCCACACCCACTGGAACATCCCCACCCCCGTGCACGGCACCGCGCTGGGCGAGGCGGCCGAAATGCTGGAGGAGGCGCGGGCGGAGGGCGCGCAGGTACGAGCCCGCCCGCAGGACCGCAGGTATCTGCGGGCCTGCACCCTCGGCGTGATCTTCCCCGGCTTCACCACGCTAGGGAGCGATCGGAGTTCGGCCGCCATGGCCGCCGGACTCCTCCTGGCCCGACGCGATGCGGGCATCCTGCACGCCGAGGAGACCGCACCCCTGGATGCGGCGGTGCGCACCCTGCTCGGCGAGACGGTCTTCGGGGAACTTGAATCGATCTGGCAGGCGGTCCAGCACTGCGCGGACGACGACGAGGCGGGGATGCTCGTGCACGCCGACGCCTGGTGCAATGCCCTGAACACCGACCCGGAGAGCCCCCCGCCCCCGCCCACGGGGACCGGGGAGGAAGACGGCAGCAGCAGTGTGGCGCAGGCGGTGGCCCAGGCGATGGAGGCGATCGCCGCCGAGGAAGACCTGCAGAGCCGTGCCGACACCTCTCGCAGGGAGCGCAAGGAGGCCCGGGCCGCGCGGGCCGAACAGGACCGCCGGGCGGAGGTGTTGACCAAGGCGGTGTTCAACCCGACCGGTCGCCCGCACCAGCCCCGCCGTCGCAAAGGCGAACAGCGGGCGGACAGCCCGGTCACACGCAAGCGCCAACCGAGCGGGGCGGAGCGGGCGGCGGCCGGAAGGCTGGCGCGCGCCCTCAAGGCCGCCGCCTACCGGGAGCGCACCACCACGGTGACGCACTCGGCGATGCCACCGGGCCGGTTGAACATGCGCCAGGCCCTCGCCCGGGAAGCGCAGCAGGCCGCCGGGGCCACCCCGACCGCAACGCCGTTCACCCGCACCGAGCGCCGCCCCACCCCGATGCCACCGCTGCGGGTGGGGATCGCGGTCGACGTCTCCGGGTCCATGTCCCAGGCCACGGCGCCGATGGCCTCGGCCGCCTGGATCATGGCCCGGGCGGTGGCGCTGACCGACCCGGACTCGATGTCCGCGACCATCGCCTACGACCGGGCCCTGACCGCGCTGAACGCCCCCGGCAAACCGCCCGCCCAGGTCACCGAGTTCGAGGCCAGCGGGATGGGCCACAGCCTCGGCCACGCGATCGAGGCCCTGAACACCGCCCTGACCCTGGACCGGCCCGGAACGGGACGCCTCCTGGTGATCTCCTCCGACGGCTACTACGCCCCCTCCGAGGCCCTGCACGCCTACCAGCGGATCACCGAGTTGCGGGCCGCCGGATGCGCGGTCCTGTGGCTGGCCTTCGAGCCCGACGCCCGCCCGCTGCCCGGAGCCACCTTCCTGGAACTCACCGACCCCGCTCAGGCGGCCCCGGCGATTGCCGCCGCCGCGACCACCGCCCTCGCCACCACCTGACCGCCCTCGAGGCGCCCGGGCGGGCGAGCAGCCCGCCCGGGGCCGGAGTTGGCACGAACGGCCCAGAAAACCTCCATACCTACGCACCCGCACCACCCCGCCGCCGGGCCGCGAGAGGCCCGGCCCACCCGAAGGAGAGGCACCCCGCTATGACCGGACTCGCTGAACGTGCCCAGGCCGCCGCCCTGTTCATCCGCCACCAGGCCGAGCGCTCCCTCTACGGCCCCTACCGGGGCGAGGACCTGGCGCGCACCGCCGTACGCCTGTCCGCCGCCCTGAACCTGGGCCTCGACAAGATCACCACCACCCCCGACACCCTGCGCCGACGCACCATCCCCGGCGAGCCGGCACTCGCCACCGCCACCTGCACCACCACCGGGGAGACCTACACCTTCCTGGCCCGCAGCCCGATGTGCACCGACGAACCGTTCGAGCTCCTAGCCCCCTGCCCCGACTGCCACCACCCCGTACCGCGCGCCGAAGTGCGCCACCTCGCCGACCTCGGCGACTACCTCGCCAGGCCCCCACTCACCGCAGCCGAACTGCACACACACCCCAGCCGGGTGCCCGACACCTTCTACCGCGACCCCGGCCACCACACCGACTGCCCGCACGCCGACATCCCCTAGCCCCACCCCGGGGCCCGGGGCGGCACACACCCCCGGGCCCCGGCCACCCACCCCACCCGCACATCCAGGGAGCCCCGCCATGACCGACCAGCCCACCCGCCGCCCCGCCGACACCACCGGACCCGACAACACCCCACCGCACCCGCCGAGTTCAGCACCCACAACCCACGTCGCAGCGGTCTTCCCGACCCCGTCCGAGGTATGGCTGCGCACCGAATTGGGCGACGACGCCTTCGTCCAACTGCGCGCCCACCGCGCGCAGGCAGGCGGAGCACTGGGCGAACTCGCCGCCCTGCTGTGGCACGCCACCACCGAGGCGGTACGCCTGCACCGCCAGCTGCGCCGCCACGCCGCCCAAGCCCGAGACCGCTACACCGAAGCCCTAAGCGACTCCGTACATCCCGGGGCCTGGGACGTCCTGGTCCAGGCAGCCTCCATCGAGCAGCACTCCGGCCACGCCGCCACCCTGACCGCCGCCCGCCTCTCCCAGCAACACCAGCACCTCATCGACGTCCTGACCGCCTACCGGGCCGCCACGCGCCCCAGCCCGTAGCCCCGAACCCGCCTTCCCGCACGGCCCCCCACCCTAGGGCGCATGCGGGAAGGCGGGCCTCAGCGGCGCACCACGGCTGCCGCCGACCAGACGACGAACACGTCCCGTAGCAGACAAGGAGCCACCCCGTGATCATCAGCGTTGCCTCCCACCGAGACCTGGTCCACCAAGTCCTCAACCACACCCGCACCGCCTGGCAGCGCGAAGCCCCCTACGCAACGCTGGCCGAGCGGCTGCACCACAGCGCCCGCGCCGTCCTCACAACCCAACAAGGCGGCGAGGGTGAGGTGTTGCTGCACTGGATCACGGCGGAGACCGCCGTATACCTCCTGGCCGCCGCTGGAACAGCCGTCACCGGACCCACCGACCCCCGCCTCGACGAGCGCCTCGCCCGCCTCAACCGCGTCCCCGAAGCCGGACAACGCAGCTTCCTTGCCTCTGCGGCCCACGACGCGGCCCCTGCCCCCTTGCCGAGCACCGCGCCGCCCGCCGCCTCTACCCCGAGGCGCGCTCGCGCCCTGGCGGCCCCGACCCGCCAAGCCGCGGTCGGAGGGTGCCCGTGCGCGTGCGCCCACGGGGGGCAATGCGGTGGGTGCGGACATGCTGGCTGCGGGGGTCGGTCGTGAGTGCCGTCCACGGGCCCGATCAACCCGCCTGCGGCCCGCCTCGCCCAATCGAGCGGCAGATCGACCGCGGGGAGCGAAACGCTCCCTCTCAGCCCCGCACCACTGACCGCCCACAGCTCGGGCACCGCGTGCTCGGTCGACCCCGGGGGCCGACCGTCTCGCCCTGCTCGCGCAGCCGCCGCCAAGGGAAGAAGACCGTCGGTGTGCTGAGCCCGGTCGCGTCCGCAGGAGCACGCACCGACGCGAGCTCGCCTTCCCGGACGACGTACGCCCGCGAACTGCGCAGTCCCCGTCGCGGGCTTTCGGCGATCACGACTGAGCTCCGGCGCGGGCAGCTTCCCTGAGCGCCACCCGGGCCGCCGGCGTACCCGCCGGGGTGCGCCAGTACGGATGCGCATCGATCAGCTGGGAGAGCTGCAGCAGACGCTGGCGCCCTGCGGTTGCCTCGGACGACGGCCTCGCCGCTAGCTGGACATACGTGACGTAGAACGCGGTCTGGGCCTGGAGGAGGTCACGGGGGAAAGGGTGGCGCTCCATACCCCACAGAAGAACACATGTTCGAATAATAGGCCAAGCTCCGCGCGCTTCGTCCGTACGCGCCGTGACTGGTCGAGATATCTGTCACCCGCGCCAGTTCGGTGGGCTGTCATCATTGAGCCGAGACACGATAGTTGGAACCTGGCCACGCATGTTGGAGCTGGGGGTCACGACACCCCTGGCGGGCCTGAGTGTCGGAGGCATCGGGTTGGATGAGCTGGTGACTGTCTATGACGTAGCCCGCCAGCTCCCCGCCATCGCCGACCTGCGGGACCTGTGCCGTTCATTGGCGATGCTCGATGCGATCCTGAGCCCGGACTGGGAGAGCCGGTATTACTCCTTCAACGCCAGTTGGGCCGACGGCGAGGAAATGGCCTCGATGCGCAACGGGTCGGGAGACGAGTACTCGATCGTGTTCTCGGCGGCGGGGGCCTATGTGCGGGGCTTCGATCACGAATCGCCGATGAGCCCCTTCGGCAACGATGGCGAGCCCTGGCCAGGAGTCGTTGACGAGGTCCCCGAGCTCTTCATGCCCTTCGTCGAGGAGTCGGCGTTCACCGATCAGGACGGCGTGCCCGTCGTAACGGCCTGCCTGTGGCGGGGACTGACGGACGAACGGTGGCACCACGGGACGATCGACTTCCCCGAGGGCGCTGTCGATCCTGACGGCGCGACGAGCCTGTTCGGCCTCCTGGTCGACCGTTCTCCGGAAGCGTTCCAGCGTTTCGCCGAGGACTACTACGAGGTCTCCATCGACCTGGCAGCGGTGAGCCAGGTTCATGCCTTGCAGCCGCTGAACCAAGAACTCGTATCCTTGCTGAACCCTGAGGTCAGCTTGGCGGACCTAGCCCAGGACATCTCCGAGATCGGCTATCCGCGGCCGGACCCGGAGTCGCCCTGAACACTGTCGATCTTTCGGACGAGATGCTCGGCGTGCTGGATCAGGAGTCCGCGTAGCGCGGTGAAGTGGATCCGGCCTGGCCTGGCGAGCTTCCCCAGGTGCTGCTGCGCTGGTCGAGCCACGTTCTGCGCAGTGCTTCGGGCCGTTCTTCTTCGATCGTGCGCGGCGCGAAGAGGGGCTCGCCGTGTGTGATCTGAGCCCAGACGAATGCGGATGCCTCTTGGCGCTTTCGGTCGTCACGAGCGGTTGTCCGTGGCGGATGCCAAGATCGCGGCATGGGAGTTCTCTATGGCTACTTTGCCGCTGCTGACGATGACGACGCGGTCCGAGCCGTGGTGCGCGAGGACGACGCGCCGATAGCGACGGGCTACGACGGGTTTGATGTCAACGCGATGGACCCGGTCGTTGCCCTGCTACCTGCTGAAGTACTCATCACGGGCCGGGCGGCCGAGGTCACTGAAGCCGACCCGAGGCATGGTCATTTGATCGCGATGATCGGCGAGGGCGAGGTCCTGTGTCTGTCACTGACAGACGCTCTGCGTGACGCACTCGCCGCTGCCGATCGGGCTGCACTACACGGTGTTGCCCGTGTCTGGGCCGGATCCGACGTCTTCGACACGCCGCCGGACCCGGACGGCCTTGCCGGCTTCCTTGGCCAGGCGGCTGACCTGGCGCGCCGGGCAGTCGAGCAACGACACCGCCTCTACTCCTGGATTTCTGTCTGACAAGCGTCTCCGGGCCACTCCACTTCAGGCCGTGAGGCCGTATTCCTTCTGGTTGACGCTGGGATACAGACGCTGGTGTTCGCGCTGCAGGTGATAGTTCCAGTGGGTGTCGAGGTCCCCGTTGTCGTTCAGGGCGCCGAGGGTGAGGATGGCTTCGGCGCCGGCAAGCCCCCAGCGGGCTCCGGTGATGTCAACGCGGTGGCCGATCAGGTGGCGGCAGGCGCCCTCGATCGCGTCGGTGGCGATCGGCCAGCCGGCCGCGAGGGCGGTGTCGTAGCCGAGTTGGTCGAGGTGGCCGGTGAGGTGGCGGACGCAGGAGGCCTCGCGGTTGGCTCCGCGCAGGCGGGCCCCGACGGCCTGCACGGTCAACTCGACGGCGGCGCGGCTGGCCTGGCCGTGGAGGATGGTGGTGAGGTGGCCGGAGCCCCAGGCTTCGGCGGTGCCGATCGGGTGGAAGGCATGTGCCGCGGTCCAGACGTACTCGCTGACGTGCACGAAGTCGAGTAGGACCTGCACCGTGACGTGGCGCCGGCACGCCTCGGCGTGCATGAGGTCGAGTTGGTGGCGGGCACCGGCCACAAGGATGACCCGGGTGCGTGAGTGGCCGAGGTCGCGGCTTCGGCCTGGTTGAAGGCGGCGGCGAGGGTGCGTGCAGGCGGGTGGACGACCCAGGCTGTGAGCTACTTCGCCGTCGCTCGGGGTTCCCCACCTCAAGAATCTCGGCGGAGTCGGAGACGACGTCCACGTCGGAACCGCGCAGCGGCGATGGTTACCTCCAGGAGACACCGGATGGTGTTCGGTGCCCTGCGACGCTGAGCGCTGTGGACCTTGGCCGGACGGGACATGGGGGCGTTGTCAGTGGTCCCGTGCATAGTTCCCCGCATGATCAAGAATCTTGATGGCATCGACTGGTCTTCGATGAACCATGCGTACGGTCCAGCCGACGATGTCCCGATGTGGCTGCAGGCCATGACGTCTGCCGACGCCGAGGTGCGGTCCCAGGCGCTCAGCGACTTCTACGGTGCCGCCCACCATCAGGGCGACGTCTACCGGTGCACCACGGCGAGCCTGCCGTTTCTTTTCTCCATGGCCGGAGATGCCACACATCCCGACCGGGCGTCGATAGTTGGCCTGCTGGTGAGCATCGGCGAGGTCGCCGTCGAGCGGTCCGACCAGGAGTATTACGACGACGGTGACGGCCCGGACTACACGGGAAGCGCGCTCGTGATGCGTGAACGCGCGGAAGACCTCGTTGCGTACGCGTTGGACGCCGAGCTCCTGGTGCGCCGGGCGGCGATCCCCGGACTGGCCCTGTTCCTCGATGATGCGAGCCGGGCAGCGCAACTGCTGCGCGCACGGCTGGTGGCCGAGGAGGGGCTCCTCGAGCAGTTGCTGGTGGTGGAGACGATGGCCACGCTGGGTCTGCGCTTGTCGGCCGCACTGGATGATGCGACGACGTGGCTGACCGGCGTGGCCCAAGACGCGGCGAACGATCCCGCGCTCCGTCTCGCTGCCCTCGTCCACGGCTGCCGCTCCACCCCGGGGGACGTGGGTGAGGAGGTCGTGCCGGAGGCTGTGGACTTGCTGCAGAAGATTGCCCGCAAAGTCGGGCCGGTCGGTGAGACACGTTGCTCGGGGGAGTGCACATGCGACGAGGAGGAGGCAGAGGCGGGAACCTCGGAGGGCGCGGTGGGTGTGCCGCCGCAGATCGCGGCCGCGTTCGCAGATCTCGACCGGCACCATCGCATCCACGCGCCGATCACGCCCATGCTCCGGACCCTGCACGAGGTGCTGGAGGGCCGGGTGCCCGGGCGAACCGCGCTGCTCGTCGAGCAGTTGCGCAGCCCGGATCCTGGCGCCCGCCTCGATGCGGTCCGGATGAGCGGCGAGCTCGTACGCTCCCGCCGCGGGGACCACACCATGCTGCTGCGCCTGGTAGCCGAGCAGTTGGCGTCCTGCGATCCGTACACCGCCGCGGAGGTGGCCGAAGTCCTTGGTACATGCCACGTCATCGCGCAGCCCGTTCGCGAACACCTTGCCGCCTACGTGAGCGCGCACCGTACGACGCATGGGCCCGAGGTGTGGGCCACCGGCAGGCCGCTGCTGCGCCGAGCCCATCAGGAGGCGGTCCTCGCACTGGCCCGCCTCGGCGATGTGCGCGCCCTGCCAGGGCTGTTGACCGCACTGGACAGCGGGGTGGATGCCTGGCGGGCTGTGCAGGTCGCCGGCCATCTGCCCCAGGCGGCAGCCGAGTTGGTGCCGCGGCTGCGGACCCACCTTGAGCGGGTGGACCACTCCGAGGAGTGGCCGCAGATGAGTGCACGGGCCCTGCTGTCCGCGCTCGGCAAGATCGGCGACCCGGCCGCCGTCCCCACGGTCACCGCCGCGCTCACCGCCGCGGTGCACCATGAGCAGTGGACTACCGTGGCCGCGGCCCTGGACGTACTCGCCGGATTCGGGCCCGCGGCCGGGCCCGTCCTGGACGTGGTCCGGACGCTGACCGGAGCCGACGATCCGGACGTGCGCGTCGCGGCTGCGGCCGCGCTATGGGCGGCCGGCGGCGCGACACAGGAAGCGATCCCGCTCCTGCACGCTCTGCTCGGCACGCACCGAAAGGAGGCGGCGGCAGATGTCCTGGGGCGCATCGGACCGGACGCGGCCGTGGTCCTGCCACGCCTACGGGAGCTCTTGAGGGCCGGGTACGAATGGACGCGCGTGCACGCAGCCGCAGCCCTGTGGGACATCGGCGGAGAGCCCGAGGCCGAGCTCGTGCTGGAGACGCTGCTCGCGGCCTGGGAGGAGAACGGTGCCACGGCGAACCATGTCGTGGCTTGCCTTGACCGGATGGATCTGGCGGCGATGCCGGCCGCGCGCCGGATCCGAGCGGAACTCGAGCAGACGCGCCGTGGAGGGCGTTTCGCAAGCATCGAGAACGACGAGGAACTCCAGGCCACGTGCCGCACCCTCAGCATGCGGCTCAGCGAGGACACCACGGCGATCCGACAGTGGGCCCGTACGAACGACTACCGCCACAACGGATAGGGGCCGGCAATCCCGCGCACAGCTGCTCCGCGCACGACATCGTCCAGCCCCGAGGCCGGCCTACCTTTCAGCCGAGACGTGGATAAAGGGCGCAGCCGGTACGCCCCCTGTACTAAGTCTTGTTCAAGAGGCTCGCCTGCCAGGCCGAGTAGGTCGCTCTGGAGCCGTACCTGCCGAGCCCTCGAATCTGCCGTTGCCGAGGGTGTATGCAGTTCTTGTCCGTGACCCATCCCTCGGGGAGTGCCTTGCCGATCCGCTCCCTCACGTCCGCGCGTCGGTACGGCACCGGCACCGGCACAGAGAACGGGATGTCCTACTCCTGGCAGGCCTCGTGCACTGTCAGCACGCGAGCGTGACGTGCGACTGACATCGCCCGCGAACATGAGCTAGGCGAGTTGGCCGCACATGGCGCATGCCGAGTGTCCATGCTTCTGCTGCTAGCGCGCCCCCGGTGCACCCCAAGTTGCTCCAACGTTGAAGCAGAACTTTGCCTACTCTTTCCGATCTTCGCGCAAGCGAACGGTTGTTCGTAGATAGGGTCGAAGGCTCAACGGGGGTGACGGAGGGGGTCGTGCGGCAGCCATGAGCGACAACGGCAAGGTACTCAACATATCGACTGAGGATTTGAAGTCGGCGGCTCCGAAGTTCGAGGATCAGAGCACGGCTCTGGCCGAGGCGCTGACTGTATTGCGTGGGTCCCTCGCGGATGCGGGTGAGCCGTGGGGAGATGACGAACAGGGTGCCGCCTTCAGTGCCGCCTATGCTCCGCACCTCAAGCAGATCGAAGGGTCCTCCGAGATCCTGACCACGGGTCTGACGAGCATTTACCTCGGGATGGTCGATATGGCTGACGGTCATATCGACAACGAAGAGCTGGTCCGCTCGATGTTCGCCAAGATCAAGCGCGAACACGAGGGCGACGCGAAGTGAGCGGGGTCAGCGACAAGACCCGGGAGATTGTCCAGGACCTCACGGGTATGTGGTGGCCGGACGCCGACGAGGGCAAGCTGCGCGATGCTGCCCGGGCGTGGCGGACATTCGCGGATGCGGTGGAGAAGCTCACCGGTCTCACCAACAACGCGGCCCGTTCGGTGATCGAGCACAACAAGGGCGAGTCCATCGAGGCGTTCGATGTGTTCTGGCGCCGCTACTACCACGATGGTCGGGGCTGGCTGAAGGACCTCAGCGACGGTGCCCGTGACATGGGCAGTGGACTGGACAAGTACGCGGATTCCGTTGCGGATGCCAAGAAGAAATTGGAGCACGAGCTGGAAATCGTTGGTGCCACCATCGTGGTGGGCACTGGCCTGGCTTTCTTCACCGCTGGGGTGACTGAGGTCGCCGCTGGCGCTGCGACGGTCACTATCCTCGACTTGGCCGGCACCCTCGGGGTGGCGGTGAGCGCGGAGGTGGCCACCATCGCCGGAACGGTGCTGGCCACCGCGGCGATCGGCGGCATCGAAGCGGTCACCGTCGATCTCGCTGTCGCCCAGCCGATGCGGATGGCGGCCGGGCTACAGACGGGCATCAACCTCGACGAGGCCCGCCATGCGGCGATCGCCGGCGCCATGATGGGCGGTGGGCTGGGTGGCACGGGCGCGGCTTACCAGGCGATCAGGAACGCCGGTGGCATTCCGTACCTCTTCAAGGGCGTTGTCATCAACGTCGGTGAACCGCAATTCGCCCTTGCCGGATCCGGAATGCCGTTCCCGGGCCCACTGCTCCGTGAGGGCGAGACCAACGCCTGGCCACGGGCAAAGCGCAAGGGCCCCACCCAGCCCAAACATAGAGCCGACGTTGCCGGCGACGAAGGCAAGAACGGTTCCCACACGCTGGCGAGGCACGCCGAGGTCACCACCCGGGATCTGCGCACCCGCCTTCGAGCGGAGCCCAACCTCGACGTGGTCTCACGCTACGTCGACGAAGCGTCTGCGCAGAAGTTCACCGACGCGGCCATGCTGAAGCAGCAGAGATCTATCGAGGCGTGGCTCGCAGGATCCAAACGCAAGTTGGAGTTGGCACCCGTGCACTTCGATGATCCGACGGGCATGAGCCTCACCAGAGGAAACTTTCGCAACGGGCTCCCGGCAGAATGGGTCCATGGGGTGCAAGTAGTCCTCAAGCGAGATCCGGCGGCAGAGTCCGGCTACCGGATACTCACCTCGTACCCCATACCGAAGTAGCGAACGAGCATGACAAGGACCATGGCGTTGAATGATCGCTTCAAGGAGCTCCGGCAGCTTCTCGCCTCGTATGAGGTCACAGGGAACACGTTCGACGACACACCGGACCGCGCCGGGGCGGCGCTGCGCGCGTATCAACGCTCTGCGGGGCGCGACCCGGCGCGGGTGCAAGCTGTACTGAATGAGATCGATGACCTTCTGGCGGTCGGGCTCTTCAGCGACCAGATCGCTGACGACGTCGAACTCCTGCCACACATCACCCCCACCAAGGGCCTCAGCGTTGAAGAATCGCTACGCCTCATCAGGCAGCACCTGGTGCGCTTCACGGAAGCGCAGGATTCAGGCCAGTCGGTTCGTCCGGAAACCTCATGGGAGTGGCGCGAGACGTTTCCCGGCCTCCGGCATCTCTTCGGGGCCTATTTCCATCAGGACTTCAACCTCGAATACGCCAACCACAGCGAAGCTATCGATGACTGGCTCGCAGACTCATCTGCCGCTGAGGTTCAACAACTCTGCACGGAAATCGAAGAGTTCGTGGTCGTGAACAAGTCGGCCACAGAGCTCAAAGAAGCCGCTCGCGCACTCGGGCTCGCGGTCCTGCCTCCCGACGGAGCCTCGCTGCGTCTGTGGCTGACCAACATCGAGGACGCCGTGACAGGCAACGCGACCCAGTGAAGTCAGCCCGGGCCTCGGTCCTGCGGACGCCCCGGCTGGTGACGTACGTCTTCTGCGGTGCGTCGCGTGAACTGTGCGCGGTGGTTCGAGGCGCCACTGCACGGCCGACCGGAACTGGTTGAGCGTTGCAATGCGCAACATCGCCGGAGGTGAGTGGGCGCCGAGGTGATCATCTGGGCGCAGGGTCAAGCGGTAGGCCACCAGCCCGTGCCGTTGCCCCGGTCCTACGCGAAGCTGCTTCGCGCGGACGAGACGATGCTGGGTCACGCCACGTTGGCGTGACCCAGCACTCGGGCTCATAGATGTCCGTGGGCTACTTCTGGCCGGGCTCCAGAGCAGAGGGGGCGAGTTGATAGGTACGGGGCCGCTCGGAGACCTGCTCGGCAATGCCCTGGCCTGTGAGCGTCACCAGCGCGTTGGCGATCGCCCCTGAAGATTTCTCGATGCGGCGGCTGATGCCGGTCGCCGTGAACGCTTCGTCGGGGTGGGCGGTGAGGTGCGCGATGACCAGCTGGCGCAACCCGCCCGGCGCGAGCCGCACCTTGGTCCCGCCCACTGCGCCGGGCGCGGGGGCGGCAGGAGGTGCTGAAGCGACGTCGGGTGTGGTTGCTGTGATGGCCGGGGTCGTGTCGGACGCCGTCATCACTTCGGCAGGTACCGGATCGGGCTCCTGTGCGTGGGGAATATCGCCCTGCGGGGCGGCTTCAGCTGTGACGGCCTCGGGCTCCGGCTTAGGTTTGGGGTCACTGGCGTGTGAACCATCGGCCGGAGGAACGGCTTCTTCCGGGGTGGGTACGGGCGTGGCGGTCCAGCGGTCGGGGGTGCGGCGTCCCTTCGTCTTTTCGCCCGGGGTGCGGTGAGCGAGGCCGTGTTCTTCGAGGAGGGTGAGGGCTTTGCTGGCGGTGGAGCGGCCCAGGCCGGTGGCCAGGGCGAGTTCGGCTGCGGTGGCGCCGGGGGTGGTGGCCAGTTCGGTGTAGATCGTGGCGGGTGTGTCCGACAGCCCGGCGAGGGGTTTGGGTGCGGGGTCGGGTACGGCTTGGAGCGTGCGGGTGGGTGTGGCGGTGTCGGACATGGTGGGGCCTCAACTTCCGTGGAGCGTGGGGTGGGTGAGGTCCCCGGCCGGGGGTGCGGCACGCGGGGCGTGCTGCACGGGTCGATCGGGCGCGTGCGCACCGCGTTGGTCCCGATCGGTTTCGGCCCGCCCGCGTACGGGGTGTGCGATCTGGTGTTCCGTTGCCGCTGGGGGCCGACCACCATGGACGCTCTGCTTGCGCGGCAAGTCAAGCGGGTCGAACAGATCGCTCCGATCGGCTCATTCGGTGGGATCGGTGCTGGTCACAAGAGCGGTAGTCGGTTGGTTGGGGTGGTGGGCGAGGAGCTGGTCGCGGATCTGTGTGGCGCGGTCGGGGCCGATGCGCAGATCGGTGCGCAGCCGCCATACGCTCACGGGCCGCCCCCGGCTGGCGCGTGCCGTGGCGTCCAGGGCCACCGCGCGCGCCCACACGTCGGCGTTTCCCGCACCGCCCGAGGGTGGCGGGGGCTGCGGCGGGTGCGCCGGCCTCGCGGGTGGGGGGCGGGCGTGGACGAGGTCTGGTGAGGCGGTTGCCGGACCGGGCGAGGCTTCGAGGTGCCTTTCGGCGGTTGGATTTGCGGGAGCTGCACCCGGATCTGTGCAGGGCCCGGCTGTCTCGGCGATGGTGGTGGCGGTCGGTGAAGGTGCGGTCCGATCGGTGGACCCGATCGTCTCCAGGAGTACAGCGACGGTGCGCCGATAGGCGGCGATCGTTTCCGTCAGTGCGATCAGCAGGAGCGGTGGGACGAGGTGGAGCAGGACCGCTGCTGGATCGGCACGATCGGGCCAACCGATCTGTCCGTCGGGCCACAGACTCTGCCAGGAATTCATCGCCGCAGCTGTGCACCCGGCGCTCCATCGCAGTGTGGTCGACCAGGCCGGTGGGCGTACGCCCCAGGACGCGAGACGGGCGTCGGCGTACAGGACGGCGGCGAGCGCGAGCGAGAGCATCGGGTCGAGCAGGATGGCGATGGGCAGGGGGATGCCGCGGGTGCGGGCGAAGAGCGTGATGTTGACGGCGGTGAAGACCAGGGCGAGCACGGCGACCGTGCACAGGACGATGGTCAGGGTGCGCAGCAATCGCTGTACCTCGGCCTGCGCGGGGGTGTGAGGCATCAGGCCGCACCCCTGGCGGGTGTGCGGGGTGGTGGGTAAATCGGTGGCCGGGAGTGCCTGAGCGGCGCAACATCGAGGGCATGTATGTGTTCCGATGCCGCCGCTGTCACGCCGACCTGACCGGTCCGCTGCGTGAGGTGGCTCTGCCGGATGAGGATGATGCCCCGCTTCCGTTCGAGCTGCCCGAGGGTCAGGACGAGTGCCCGCAGCGCATGGACGTCGGCTGCTTCGCCTTTGATCCGCCGCCCCTCCAGGCACAGCACCTGGTGCCCACCGGTCGCGGCGCCATCCGGATTCCGGCGTTCACGAAGGTGGACGGTGTACTGGTGAATCAGGGGGACGCACCCGGGCTCGCTCGGGTGACGTTGCGGGGTCGGCTCAACGGCTGTTGCGGTCTCGACGGATGCGACGGGCCGAACCTGCAGTGCCGCTTCTGCACGGCGGAGGTCGCTGTGGAGCGCTCGGACTGCTGGACCCCGCAGCAGGTCACGTTCGTTGCGAGGGCCGTGGAGTTCGTGCTCGCTCCGCCTGCGGAGCACGGCGAGGCCACGCGGGGGTGAGGTGCGGCGGGAGGCGGGCAACGCGGGCATCGAGTGGCTCCTTCGTACGGTGACCGGCCACCGACTCGGTAGGTGATGCAGGGCTAGAGCAGGGCGCCGTGGGGTTCGAGGGCGCAGCTTCTTACCGGCTACGGGCGGCCGGTCGGCTGGCTCCGAGGTAGTCCTTCCAGCGGTAGTCCTCTTGGCGGACGACGGACCGCGGGTTGGGTGCGTTGATCATTTGGGTGCCGCCGGTGTAGATCCCGACGTGGTGGATGTGGCCGGGGGTGCCGAAGAACAGCAGGTCTCCGGGGTGGAGTTGAGCGCCCCGTGGGACTTTGGGGGTGGCGTCGTACTGGGCCTGGGCGACGCGGGGGATGGTGATGCCGGCGGCCCGGTAGGCGGCCTGGGTGAGGCCGGAGCAGTCGAAGCCGCCTTCGGCCGGCCCGTCACCGCCCCATACGTAGGGGGTGCCGAGCTGTGCGCGGGCGAAGGCAACCGCCTTGGCGGCTGCGCCGGTTGGGGCTGGTGCCGCCTTTCCGTACGCGGCTGCTTGGTCGAGGACCTTGTTCACGTACCAGTCCGCGTGGTTGTAGCTGAAGATCGCTTTGCGGAGGTCTCTGCCGTCGCGGGCACCGTTCGCGCACAGCAGCCGTCCGGCCGCGTACACGGCGTCGACGGGGTCCCACGGCGTGGGTGGTTTCTTCCCGCCGGGTGGTACCGGGTTGGCGTACTCGGGGAACGTCGAGGGCATGAACTGCATCGGTCCCACCGCGCCGGCCGAGGAGATCATCGTGGGGTGGCGGCCGTGGTTGGTTTCGACCTTCCCGATCGCCGCGAGCACCGTCCAGGACAGGCCCGGGCATTCAGGTGCGGCGCGTTGATAGAGCGCCAGGTAGTACGGGGGGATGTCGGCGAGCGCGGCCTTGCTGGGGGCGGCCGTCGCGTCTCCGCCGCCGGGGAGCAGGCTGCCGAGGGCGGCGATCACGGTGATCGCGGCGAGCAGGGGCAGGGCGAGGATGGCGCAGCCTGCCGTGCCCGCGGTCTTCGCGAGGCCGCTCATGGTGCGGTATGCGGTGCGGGCGGCAGCGGCGGGACGGGGAGGGTGAGGGGGGTGTCGGCGTCGGTTGCCTCCAGGCCGGTGGCGGGAGTGAGGGGGTGCCAGCGGACGGCGAGGCCGGTGAGGGTGAGGCGCCCGGCGGTGGGCTCCAGGGGCATCCACCAGCGGGCGTGCGGTGTGTCGGTGGTCTGGTCGAGGGAGGCGGTGGCCAGGCGGAGGCCGAGGTCCCGGGCGGGGTCGGTCAGGCGGCGGCGCAGGGCGAGTTCGCGGGAGGCGGTGCGGGTGTGGATCAGGAGGGCGGGGGCGGTGCCGGTGGCGGTGGTGAAGGCGGCGTAGCCGGGGAGTTTCGCCTCGACGCGTGCCAGGGTCTGGCTGCCGGTGTCGTATTCGAGGAAGAAGGGCAGCAGGCGCTCGCCGTGCGGGGTGGTTTCGGTCCAGTGGGCGTAGGCGTCGGGGCGGATGATGTCGCCCCAGCGCCGGGCGCAGGAGTTTTCGGAGAGCCAGAGCGGCAGGCGTGTGTGGGGGTGGTGACGGGTGTGGGCGGCGAGGTGGGTGAGGAGTTCGTTGACGCCGGTGTCATGTCCCAGCCAGGGGGAGTAGGCGATGCGGCCGGTGGAGGTGGGGCGCCAGAGGGTGTCGGTCATGTCCCGGGCGGCCTGGGCTGCGAGGAGCTGGGCTCCTGCGGGGCCGAGTGTGTAGTGCTCGGGGGCGGAGCCGGAGACGGTCAGGGGGCGGAAGGAGTCGAGGACGCCGTAGTGGTGCAGGGTGCGCAGGCGGCGTTGTGCGGAGCGGGTCGAGGTGAAGGCGAGGCGGGTGATCTGCTGGGCGGTCAGGACCCGGTGTTCGTGGATGAGCGCGGTGAGCCACAGGTCGCGGGCGGTGAGGCGCCGGGCGAGGGCGACGATGTCGGGCTTGGCACGGGCGGGGGTGGGGCGGGTGCGGGTGGTGGCGGCGCGGGCGGTGTAGCGGGAGCCGGGACCGGTGGCCGGGCGGGGCAGTGCGGGCATGCGGATGTCACCACCAAGAAGCGGGTTCGGAGCGGGAGTTGGGTAGCGGAGGGTCCGGGGTTTCGGAGGGTTTACGGGGTGGGGCGGGTGCGGGTGGAGGTGTAGCCGAAGCGGGCTGCGGCGGCGGTTCGTAGTTCGGCGGACCGGCCTGGGACGACTGGGGGCAGCGGCCGGGTGGTGAGGGTGAATGCCGCGGACTCCGCGCCGTCGGTGAGGAGGTGCGCGGCGGCCTGGTAGGGGCCCAGGTGGGCGAGGTCGTGGGCGCCGAGGGCGGGCAGGGTGTGGCGCTCCAGTACGTGGGCGTCTTCGGGGGAGGCGTTGAAGAAGATCTTGTTGCGGGCGTTTGCGGAGATGCCTTCGCGCAGGTCGCGGGGGAGCTGTGCGAGGTGCTGGTGGGCCAGGTTCATGGAGAGGCGGTAGCCGCGGGCCTCGGCGAGCATGTCCTCCAACGGGTAGGGCAGGGTGAGGAAGTTGTGGGCTTCGTCGATGTAGAGGGAGGCGTCGATGCGCAGGTGTTCGGGCGTGCGGGCGCGGGTGGCGGCGGACTGCCAGGTTTTCGCCACGATGAAGGACCCCAGCAGCCGTGCGGTCTCCTCGCCGAGGGCTCCTTTGGGGAGGCGGGCCAGCAGGATTCCGCCATCCAGGATGTCGCCGAGGTCGAAGGTGGAGGGCCCGGCGGTGATCGTCCGGCGGGCGAAGTCGCGGAGCAGGAACGCGCGGAGTTTGTTCATGACGGGGCCGACGACCGCGGCGCGGGAGGGCTCCGACATCGATTCGTACCAGGCCCAGAATCCGCGGAGCACCGGGTCGCCGAGGGCAGGGACGATCCGCAGCCGGTAGGCGGATTCGCCGAGCAGGCGCGGGACGTCGGCGAGGGTCACCAACTGTCCGGTGCGCTTGGAGTGTTTGAGCAGGGACAGGCAGGCGGCGCGCATCACGTCGTCGGTCCGCGGGCCCCAGAACGCGGAGAAGATTCGTCGGAAGATGCCGGTGATGTTGTCGACGACGACGTCGATGTCCGCGCCGTCCAGGACGTTGAAGCAGGGCGGGGCGTGCGCGTCATCGGGGTCGATGAGGACCAGGCGGTCGGTGCAGGTGTCGGGGAGGCGGTGCAGGAGGTCGGTGATCAGGTCGCCCTTGGGGTCGATGACGATCACCCCGCGGTGATGGGCCACGTCCTCCAGGGCCAGGTTCGCGACCAGCGTGGACTTTCCCGAGCCGGTGGCGCCCATCAGGTGCAGGTGGTGGCGGGCGTCGGGCACGGAGAGTCCGACCGGGCGCCTGGATCCGGTGTCCGAGTGCCCCAGCGCCTTCACGCCGCCGCCGGGGGCGGGTTGGGGGATGGAGGGTGGTGGCAGGACGGAGCGGGCGCCGGCGCGTTGCAGGCCCGGGGCGTCGGGGTCGGCGGGCAGGTGGGCCAGGGCGGCGAGTTCGGGCACCGACAGCAGGAACGGCCGCTGCGGCATGCGGCGGGTATCGGCGTGGTGTTCGGGGCGGGGCAGACGGGTGCGGATGAGGTGGTTGCGCCCTGCATAGAGGGAGAAGGCGGAGGTCAGCGCGTGTGCCCGCCCCCGTACCTGAACCGCGGCCTGGGGATCTTTGGTGCGCTGGGTGGCGGCGTACAGGATGCTGCACTGCCACTGGGGTCCGGTGAGTTTTGTGGCTGCTTGGCGTACCAGGGCGGTGTGTTCGGGATCCTGCCGCCCGGCCGCCGCATCCTGGGGGCGATGGGTGAGCAGCGCGAAGAGGGCAGGCATGCGCGGGGCGAGGTGCCCGGCCTTGAGGCGCCGCGCGGCACTTCGGGCGCGGCGGAGCGCACGGCCGGTGGCGGGACGCGCCAGGACTTGTACGAGCGCGCTCTGCCCCTCGTCCATGGCGGTGGCTGCCTGGAGCAGCGCGCGCAGCGGATCCTCCTTGTGATCGGTGCGCAGCGGCAGGATGTCGGGGCGGGCCAGGCGCAGCCGGCCGGCCGTCACGGTGTGCCCGGTCGGGAGCAGCGGGCCGGTGGCGTCGTGGACGCGGGTGTGGGCGCCTGGCCAGGCCGCCTCGATCGCCCGGCGCACCAACTCCAGGGGGATCGGCCCGGGCACCCACAGGCTGATGCGCAGACCGGCGGCACTCCACGCGTACTCGAACACCAGATGCGGCTGCCCGAACAGCAGCCGCCGCAGGCGGGGGCGCAGCAGCCCGGCGAGCTGCGCCCACAGGACTTGTCCGCCGTGCGGGGGCACTACGGGCGGGGCGAGGATCTCCACCCGGTGCGCCCCCAGCACCAGCAGGGCGGCGCGATGCTTGCGCACGACACGGCGCACCGCGGGCGCGGCCAGCAGGCAAAGGACCAAGGCGGGGATCAACAGCGGGGCATGCTCGGCGAACGGGCCGGCGAGCGTGTGCAGGAGGCGGGCGGTGAGGGATGCGGGATCGGTGAGGAAGCGCACCAGCGGGCTGTCCGCGCCAGGCGTGGGCACCGGCGGCGCGCTCACCACTCCTCCCCGAACTCATCCAGGCCCGGGCCCGGTTCGCCGAACGCGCCCGAGGCAGCGGTCTGCGTCCACGCGTAGGGGCCATCGGTCCCGGAGTTCGCCTCGGAGGTATGAAGCGAGGAGAGTTCCGCCGGGTCGGTGGTGATGACCCCGTGTTCTTCGGGGGCCGCGATGCTGATCAATGCGACCCTTTGGCGGCGCTCCCCGGCGAGCAGAAGCGCCTCCCCGCGATCCGCGGACAGCAAGAACTCCCGTTCACCGTGGGAGAGATGGAAGGTGTCGGCGATCTGGTCGATGGCCTGCGGGGCCTGGCGGAGGAGGACCTGGGTGGTGGCGTTGGAGACGATCGCCCGCCCGAGCTCGCAGGCCAGGACGTCATCGGCGTCCTGGGTGATCACCGCGAGGCCGGTCCAGTACTTCCGGGCGGCCTTGGCCATACGGAACAGGAAGCGGGCGCCTGCGCCCTGGCGCATCAACAGCCACGCCTCGTCGACGACGACCAGGTGCCGGCCGGGGGCGGGCCGGGAGGTGACCTGGCGCCAGACGGCGTCCAGGGCGAGGAGCATCGCGGGGGCCTTGACCTCCTCGGGCAGCCGGCGCAACGCGTAAACGGTCAGATGCCCGGGGGATGTGGTGGTGCTCGGGCCGTTGAACAACTGGGCGTGCGAGCCGCTCACATACGGTGCGAGTCGCTGCGCCAGCTCGCCCGACAACGGGCCTCCGTCCGCTTCCAACGCGGCGGCGAGATCGGATAGTTGGGGCACCGTGCGGGTCCACGTGCGGGCGTCGGCGTTGATACCCGCCTTGTGGTAGGTGGCCAGGAGAGCCCGGTCCAGGACCGCCTTGTGCCCCGCGCCCAGGTCCTCCTCGCCGAGCAGCACGGTCAGGAAGCTGTGCAGGAACAGCACCCGGCGCGTCAGCACGTCACTGGCCGGGTCGGGGTGGGCGGGCAGGTCGAAGGGGTTGAGCCGCACCTCTGGGGCGCCGAGCGCGATGACCTGCCCGCCGACGCTCTGTGCGAGGGAGACGTATTCGTCTTCGGGGTCGATGACAGCCGCGCTCACTCCGGTGAACAGCAGGCGGAGCAGCTCGAGCTTGGCCAGGTAGGACTTGCCGGACCCGGAGCGGGCCAGGGTGATGGAGTTGTAGTTGTCCTGCCCGAAGCGGTCCCACAACACCGGCGCCCCCGACAGGGCGTTGAGCCCGTACAGCACCCCGCTCGGCACAACCTCCCCACCACCGCTCGTGAGGGTGGTGGGGGGTGGCAGGTCGGGGCTGGTGAAGGGGAAGCAGGCGGCGAGCGCCGCAGTGTCGAACGTGCGGCGGATCTTGAGCGTGTCGATGCCGAGCGGCAGGGTGGCCAGCCAGCCGGGCAGCGCCCGGTAGGTGGTGGGAGCCACGCTCAGCAGCAGCGACTCGGCCACCGCCCGCACGGAGGCGAGCTGCTCGGCAAGATGGGTTTCGTCGGCGGCGTGCACGGTCAGATACAGGGCGGTGTGGAAGAGCTTTCCCTCGCCGCGGGCGATGCGGTAGGCGAGGTCGGCGGCATCGGCCGCGGCCGCCTCCACCTCCGGGTCATCCAGACGGCCCCGCTCCCACCCGGTGCGCCTCCCCGATTCCAGCCGGGCGCGCTGCTTCTTCAGCCCGGCGGCGGCGATCGGGTTGGGGATCGGTTCGATGTGCAGGGCGATGTCGAGGTGGCCGGGGAAGTTCAGCAGAGGGGCCAGCCAGCCCGGGGTGACCTCGGCCGGATACCCGGTGACCACCAGCGTGGAAAGAAGATGCGCGCCCACGGCCAGCGTGCGGGCATGCACCTCGACGGCCTCGGGGCCCACCGGGTGCAGGAGTCGCGTGGCCGAGACGACGCCTGGCAAGGGGGTGCGGGGGCGACGTTTCATGAGGGTTCTCCTTGCCGGCGGGTGGGGGTGTCGGGGTTGCAGGCCGCGCTGAGCAGATCCGCGCTCTCTGCGGCACTGAGCGCGGTGACCGTCAGGTCGGCGGGGGCCAGCGCGCGGATGGCTTCCTGCAGCCGCTGGCCGGTGCGGCCCCCGCTTGCTCCGGCGGGTTCGCGGGCCACCAGCACGATCTGACGGGCCAGCAGGTCGCGGCCCGAGGACAGGTCGGTGAGGAAGTCGGCGTGCGCGCGGGCGGCGGCCTCCAGGGCCGGATGGGCCAGGGTGGGGGCATCGTGCTGCAGCTGGTCGATCAGCGGGGCGAGATCGGTACGGTGACAGCGCACCAGCACCTGCGTGGGTCCGGTCAGCGAGTTCAGCCAACGGGCGAACGCCCCGGTCAGCGTCTGCTGTTCGGCCCCCGAACGCAGATCGAAATTGATGGTGGAGCACGTCGCCAGCGCGGCCATGCCGTGCTCGCGCAGATCCACCACTCCGCTCTCGCTGACGCCGGTGAACGGCATGTCCATCGAGGCCGGTGGCGGGCCCGCCGCTCGGGCCAGGCGGGGGTTGATCAAGGTGGGCAGTGGTGGGATGCCGTCGGGGGCATGAACGCGGCGGCGCGGGGTGCGGGCCTGGGCAAGTGCGGCAACCGCGAAGCGGTCCAGGTTGATTCCCTCCCGCCGGCCCATAGCCACGGCGGCGAGCAGTCCGGCGATCGGGGTGATCAGGGCGGCGTAGGCGAGCGGCGCCATGAACGCCCTGCAAGCCCACCAGCCGCCGTACAACACCAGTGCACCAGAGGCGAGTAGGGCGCACTGGCGGGCGGTGAACGGGCCGATGATCTTGTCGGGGCGGCCGGTGTCGGCGGGAATCCTGGCCACCGTCACGCTGTCGGCGCCATCACTCTCATACGGGCTCACGGGTTGCCCTCCTCGTGGGTGCGGGCCGTGCGGGCGATGTGGTGCGCGGCGGCTCAAGCGGCAGACGCAGCTGAACGGGGCGGGGCGGACGGACCGGGATACGGGCGGCGGGGACCGGCAGGGCCAGCTGGCGATGACGGGCGCCCGGGACAGCGCTGGCCGGGGGTGCGGAAGGTACGGATGGGGTTGGGCGGGGGATGCGCGCGGCGGTGACCGGCAGCCAGGTCTGCGTCGCACGCGGCCGCCCCGGCACCCGGGGCGCCGCGATGGGGAGGGTGAGCTGGCGAGTACGGAGGGGCACTCCCTGACCTCCGCCGGGCCCCGGTGCGGCGGCGCGCGGCACGGCAGCGGGCGGGGAACCCGGCGCCGCGGGGCCAGGGTGGGGGACGCCGGTGGGGCCAGGGCCCGCGGGGCGGGGCGCAGGTGCCCCGCCACCACCGGGTGCTCCCGGCCCACCGGGGGCGCCGGGCGGCGGACCTGCAGGCCCGGGCCCACCAGGGCCGGGGCCGGGCGGTCGTCCCCCGCCCCCGGGCCGGCCGCCCCCGCCGGGACCGGGGCGGGGGCCGGGGCGGCGTCCTGCGCCTGGGATGGGGCGCGCGAGACCGACGTGCTGGGGGCGGCGGGCGCGACGCAGGAGAGTGCCTGCGCCGGGGGCGAACTTGTTGAGCAGGGACCACAGAGCGATCCTGCTGATCATCCGCAGGACGCGAGAGCCGTTGGGCGGGGTGTAGGGGGTGCCGCGGAAGATGAGCTGGGTGGCCCAGCCGGGGATCTTGAACAGGGTCCAGAACAGGGCGAGCCCGGCCAGCGGGGTGCCCAGCGCGGAGGGCCGGGGGAAGCCCAGGACGCCAGCGTCGGGTGCGAAGAACAGCTTCAGGGAAATGACCAGGGTCATCGACTGGGCGATCTGGATGAGCAGACACCCGGCCAGGGCCCGCCACCACATCTTCGCCAGCCCCGCGGTGGCCGGATGGGCGTAGCAGGACAGGACCAGGGGAGCGGCGACGGCGAGCAGCGCGACCACCGCGATCCGCACCACGTAACCCAGGACCAGGGCGAAAAGTATGAACACCGAGGACGCGTAGAGCAGCAGCAGGTAGATCGCACCGTTGGCCGGAGCCGCCAGCAGACCGCCCAACGTGTCCTCGACCAGTCCCTGGCCGGCATCGGACAGATCGGTGTGCATCACGGCGGCCGACAGGGAGTTGGCGAGACGGATCGCGTACCCCATCAACTCCAGGGAGGAGACCGCGGCCACGATGCCCAACAGCAGGCGCGGGGCGATCTCCTTGAGGGCATAGCGACTCTGCAGCGTCTCGTAACCCATCACGGTGACGCCGCCCGCGGTGATGAACAGGACGTAGAGGCCCACCGCCAGGGCGAGGGTGTCCTTCCACATGCGCGCTACGGCCGGCTGCTTCGTGACGTCCGGCGTGGCGAGCAGGGTGTCGGCGAGCAGCGCCCGCAGGGGCTTCATGGCTTGATCGACCAGCGTGCCCAGAAACTTGGTGACCGCCTGGGTGACCATGCCCGGGACGTCGATCAGATCCCCGAACCCGAAACCGCCACCACCCGTGCAGTCGACATGCGCGACGTCGCAGGCGTTCGGGATCTCCCCCGGGGCCGGCTGCGGGGAGGGTTTTGGACGCGGGGCGGCCGGGGACGTGGCTCCGCCACCGGGCTTGCCCGGAGTCGGGGCGGGGCCTGGGGCCGGATGCGGTACGGGGGTGGGGCCCGGCGCAGGCTGCGGGTGCGGTTCGGGATCCAGCGGTGCACGAACGGCCTCAACTCCCCTCGCCGCCACGGCGGGTGACGCTGCGGCCGCAGTGGCGGGAAGCGCGAGGGAGGCAGTAGAGGCGAGCAGCGCAAGCCACGGGAGCAGCAGCCGAAGCCGGCGGTGGTGCGATGCGGGGTTCACTGTCCGCCCCCGGTGCCGACGATCTGCTGGAGCACGGTCACCAGGACCGGCGCCAACACCGCCAGCCCGTAGCCGATTGCTGCGGCCTTCAACGCCCGCTTGGCCGACTCGACTTCCCCCGGATCCCCGCCGGCCATCAGATACCGCAGTCCGCCGAGGGTGAGGAACAAGGTGGCCAGCGCGGCCAGCAAGCCCACCACCCAGTTCCGTACGTTCTCGATCACTTCGGGCACCGTCGCCACCGCCCAGGACGATGGCGGATCACTCAGCAACGCCAAGGCGGCGACAAGGAAAACGAACACGCCGCGCGACATCCAGCGCCCGATGCGACGAATCCGCCACTGCGGGCGGCGAAGGGGACACGGCACGAGAGCACCTCCACACAACACAGAAGGAAAGGGCGAAGAAGAGACGGGGAGACGACCACGCGTGTGCGGGATACCGGTCGGAAGGCGGGCCGCCCCGGACGCCGTTCCTCCCTCACAGGGGGTACGGGGCGGGGGCATGTCGGTGGTGTCAGCACGAAGACGGCACCCGACCGGTACCCGGCACAGCCCCCGAAACCAGACCCCTTGCCGCCGCAGCGACAAAGGGGGACACCGATTTCTCCGGGGCTTCCCGATTCACCCGGTGGCCACGGGGTGAAGCGAGGTTGCTGCTCTGTATGGAGACTTCCGGCGCCGCTTTTGACATGCGACGCCGCACGACTTTCCCGGCAGGGGTGGAGCGCCGGGCTCTACGCCTCGAGCGCGAGGGCGGCCAGATGAGCGGCCAGGCGCTGCTCGGCGGCCGTGCGATACCGGTAGACCTGCCGCAGACTCACGCCCCGCTCACCGGCCAGCACCCCCATGGCGACCCCCTCCAGCCGGCTGCGCGCGATCAACTGCGCCTCCGCGACATCGATCACCCGGCAGTCCACCGCCGCGGCCAGCACCCCGTACTCATCGCATTCCTCCCCGCCCTTGTGCTCCTGGGTGCCGGTCACCGAGATTTGCCTGCGGTCCAGCCGGCCCAGATGCACCGCGGATCCGTCGGTGAGAACCTCACTGCGGTGGTGCCGCTGCTCGACACGGCGCAGTCGGTGGATGGCCCGGTCACAGGCCCGCAGGAGATCCCAGTCCAGCGCTTCAGCCTGCACATCGGCTGTGCTGATCGCATGGGCGAGCGCGGTCAGGGCCTCCTGCTCTACTTCCTGCAGCTGCCAGACCGTCAACGGCCGCGGCAGGCGCACCAGCTGGCGGCGCACGGCCGGGATCGCCATCCCCAGCGCCACCAACGACCACGGCTCGCCGAGCACTTGCGCCCGGCGTACCACCTCGCGCCAGATCCGGGTGCGGACCTCGGGCCGCGTACTGGGGTGTACGAGACGGGCCCGCACCTGATCCACCGGCAGCACATCCACCTCCACCACGGACTGCAGGAGGGCGGTGGGCAGAGTCAGCGGGCGAGTGGGATCGGCCAGCGCGAGGAACGCGGCGTCCACCGCACCCAACGGCGAGCACGGGTAGGGGCCGTGGCGGCGGACGGCGGGTGCAGGGTGGGAAGCGGAGGAACGGTGGTGCATGTCGACTCCCGGAGGATCAGCGACGAGCGGGACATCGCCATCACCACAGGCCCCCGGACCATCACCGCACCCGGCCCGAACCCGCCCCGCACCGCCAGCGAGCCACCCACCCCCGCGACGTCGTAGCTCCAGGCCTGCGACCAGCGCAGATCCTGCGCGTCCCACCGTGTTGGATACTGGAATTAATCTTGAAATACGGTTCTCTGCAACCCCTCAGGCTGTGTCCTCATCCAACGGTTGGCTCGCCACCGGCTCTCTACTGGCACGGCACTGGCCCGACTTGAAGACGGTCAGCCGCCCGTTCTGCGCCCCGAGCGGTCGGGCAGACGTTTATCGAAGACGTTCTTGCGCCCGTCATCGTCTGCCTCGTCCCTCTCCTCGACCAGCGTGTTGCGCTCGGCCAGCGAGCCGACCTGGGGAACGGGGCCGAAGTGGTTTCGGCGAAGGCCGCTGATGTCGCCATCTGCCGCGCCCCTCTCTGACCAATGGGGACGGCATCGCGCTGCCCGCTGCAACCAAGGATCTCCACATCTTGTCTCCTTCACCATGACACTCAGCCGGCGGCCGCGATCAACCCGCGACGATCGGGAGTTGCGCCTATGGAAGGTCGGCCGGGTCCTATCCGTTGCCTTCGTGGCTGCTCTCCTGGTCGCGGGCGGCATCTTTTACGGCCTGGTGAACCTGCTGGACTTCAAGGAGATCGACAGCACCGCGAAGCTCGACGCGAAGACGCTCTTCGATCTGGTAAAAATCTCCTTCGGCGCAGTGGCTGGTGCGGGCGCGCTCGTCGCGCTGGTCGTCGCTTACCGTCGCCAGCGCGTCGACGAAGCAGGCGCACACCGCGAAGCCACCCGGCTGCATACCGAACGGTTCTCCCAGGCCGTCGAGAAGCTCGGCTCCAACTCTCCGGCCGTGCGACTCGGCGGAGTACACGCCCTGGCCGGCCTCGCCGACGACGCCCCCGACGAAAACCTCCGCCAGACCTGCATCGACGTCCTGTGCGCCTACCTCCAGCTGCCCTTCACCCCCGATCCGGGCGATGACCCGGCCGACCGGGCCGAACACCACCATTACCTGGCCCTGCGCAACGTCCGGCACACCATCCTGAGGCTCATCGGGGACCACTACCGGCGCCCCGCGGGCACCCCACGCTCCTGGCAGGGCCACGACCTCGACCTCACCGGCGTCACCATTGACGGCCCAATGGACTTCACCGGCGCGACCTTCGCGCAAGGCACAGTGAACTTCCGCGATGCCGTGTTCTCCGGTGGCATGCTGCGCTTCAACCAAGCGCTCTTGTGCGGCGGCGCATTGCACTTCAACCGGGCCCTGCTCTCCGGCGGGGCTTTGTACTTCAGCGGCGCGGTGTTCTCCGGGGCCACCGTGAGCTTCGGCGAGGCAACCTTCTCCCGTGGCGCTCTCTACTTCAGCGGTGCCATGTTCTCCGGCGGCACAGTGCACTTCACCGAGGCGACGTTCTCCGGCGGCACAGTGCACTTCAGCGACGCGACGTTCTCCGGCGCCACCATCCACTTCAACGAAGCAACCTTCTCCACCGGCATGCTCGACTTCCGAGGTGCGATCTTCGCCAGCGGGATGGTGAACTTCCGTGCCGCCGCGTTCACCAACACCATGGTCCACTTCACCGGTTCGGCGTTCCACGGTGCCACGGTCAACTTCGGAAGCGTCACAGGCCCCGCCCCGCATGGGCTCCTTACCGCGGTCGGCACCCCGATTCCTCCCACGGTCGGCCTCGCCTCCGCTTGGCTGTCCCGAGGTGCGTAGCACCCAGAATGCCGGCCCCGGGTGCGAGCGGGCCCGTTGACCACGGCGGCAGAGCGACGCCTGCAACGCGGTGAGACCGCAGGACGCTCAGTACTCCAGCAGCACTTCGCTACTCCTGCTGCGCAGCGGCCTCGTTTTGCGGAGAGGCGTCCGCGTACGACCTCAGTTTCACTACCGGGTGCAGTTCCTCGAAGAGCGCCGCTGCGTGGTGAGCGCCGCGACGTGGGCGCACAGATCCACCGGGCCCGTACGGAACTGGCCGACAGCAGCACGGGAATCCGGAAACTCCTCGCCCTGGAAAACGCTGCTCAACATGCCCGCGACAGCGGGCTCCCGCAGACGCGGCCGACGCGGGCAAGCCTCCGGCAGAAGCGGGAAAGCCCAAGTCCATATCGGGAAAGCCCTGCCGTCGACACACAAGAGGTTGCCCAGCTTCACAATCCACTCGTTCCCGGCCAGGACGGTCGCCTAGAGTTCGACCGCTACACCTGGAGTCAGGACTCGAGATGGATGCTCAGCCAGCAGTTCTCAGCGCGGTGAACAGCGGAGTCGACTCCTGCGAACCACTGCACAATGTCGGGCGGAAACTACGCGCTGGCTGGTCGCACACGAACCCGGGCGAGGAGGAGCACGACCACTTCGCAGCCCTGTGGGCGGCCATGGAGTTCCGGCTGCGGGACGGCACCTGGAACGTCGTCCTCGGACCGTTCCGCACCCCTGACGACAACGGTGACCTGGTTCCGAGGGCCGTGAAAGATATGGCGCCCGCGGTCCTTGAGGCCTGGACTGCCTACGCCCCCGAGACGATCCACCCCCTGGTCCGGGCCCGACTTCATCATCTGCTCTGGGAGGCCCGGCACGGAACACGGCCCATCGAGCACCTCCGCTCCGCGGTACACAGCTACCGGGATGCTGCCGGCGCGTTGCTGACGAAGGCCGAGATACACCTGGAGGCACTTGTCCTCCCTCCGGAGCCGGGCGGGGCGACAACCATCGAAGTCGAGGTGGCCCGACTTCGTGCAGCGGACGCCCTGGTACTCGCCTACGACCTGACGGCCGCCACGCGGCAGCCGGAGCGTGCCGACATCGTCGGCGAGATGATCACCCTCGGCCAGGCCGCGCTCGCCTGGAAGCCCCCGTCGTCAGGCGTGCTCGGCCTCATGACCGCCCCGCTCGTGGCCAGCACATACGACAAGCCCGCCGTGCGCCCCCTAATCGAACGTGCCGTCGACGAGTACTGCGGAGAGGGCCAGCTCCACCACCGGGTGGAGTTCCTCGAAGAGCTCCGTCGCGTGGTGGGCGCCGACGAGCACCGCGACGTGAACGAAAAGACCCACCGAGCCCGTATGGAACTGGCCGACAACAGCACCGGTCTGCGAAAACTCCTCGCCCTGGAAGACGCTGCTCAACATGCCCGCGACAGCGGGCTGACCGACGCCCTCGACGAGGTGCGCCGAACACAGCAGAGAATCGGGCGGGACGACATGTCCATGGACACCATCCGCACCCCGGTCCCCCTGCCGCCGGGCTACCTGAAGGCCGTGAGCGCGGCCGTCGACGCCGCCGACAGCATGGAGCACGCACTTCACTGCATCGCCACCACCCCTCCCACGAGGAGTGACTCCGCAGCCCCGCCGTCTGACCTGCTGTCCCTGCCGACGGTGTACATCAACCCCAACGGCCCCGTCGTGACGCGCACCGTCGGCAGGGACAGTGCCGGCGGGGAGGGTTTTTTCTGTCCGCAGCACATCTTGGCCCTCGAGGTACACGGCCTGGTCGTCGAAGCCCAGTTGGACCGAATTCGCGACCGGTTTCACCCGACGGCGGAGGACCTCGCACCGTTCCTCGCCAGCCCCCAGCACGCTTTGGAGACTCGGACGCGCGGTCTCGCCCGCGCCTTCGAAGCGTTCTGGGAGGGCGATGTCGACACGGGCCCTGGCCCTCGCGCTGCCGCGCCTCGAAGGCACGCTGCGCCGCCGGCTCCAGGCAGCCGACATCGGCGTGATCACGCACGCACAAGGGGAGACCATCGGACAGGTCCAGCAGCTTGGCTCCCTCCTCGACAAGCTGCATGAACTCGGCTTCCCCGAGCCGTGGCCCTTCGTCCTCCGGACAGTGCTGGGCAACGCCGAGGGGCAGATGAACCTCCGCAACAACGTCCTGCACGACCTGGTCGACACCCCGCCCCGGCACCAGGCAGCGCTCGTTCTCCAGATCGCCCTGGCCGTGCTCTTCCTCGGAGAGGAGCCACCGGCCCGAACGGGGTCTGCCGACAGCGGCACGCGGATGCCGTTGCCGTGGAACGCCGCCGCCGATCAGCACCTGTCGTTCCCCGTGCCCGACCGCCGGGCCCACCACTTCGTCACCCAGTACGCCGACATGCACGACATCGTCGCCGACTTGACGCTGCCCTCCGGCATCCCGCAGTCCGCGGCAACGGTGCTGCACACCGCCCGCGAGCTCCTGCGCCACTCCTACTTCTGCTACGAGTTCTCCACCGTGGCCCTCCTGCACGCCCTGATCGCGATGGAGATCGTCCTCCGAGCCAAGATCCCAGACTCCGGCACGAAGCCGCTCCACGCCCTCATCAAGCAGGGCCAAGAGAATGGCCTCCTGACCGAGCGACAGACGGAGTTCCTCCACACGGGGCGCAAGCTCCGCAACCGCATCGCCCACGGCCAGAGGACCCATTCCGTCATGCCCCCACGCTGGGGGGCCGGGATGCTCACCACGTCCTTCACCTTGATCAGCGAGGTATGGGCGGCCCAGCCGACGCCACCGACCACAACGGACACCGATGAGGGCACAGGTATCTGAGATGAACAAGCTCGTCACGGGGCCTGGTTCCTCCGGCAGAGAGCCGTCCGTAGTGGGGCAGCGCCTGCACGTCGTTCTTGATGCGGAGCGGGTGGTTGACGACCTGCGCCGCTACTTCGGGATCGGCCTGCCCCCGGGCGCCGCCGCGTTCACAGGGGGCCGGTTCGAACACCTGGCGGGCGGGGGTGACCGTCGGCAGGTCGCGGACCGGTTCACCGCAGAGGACCTGGTGGCCGTGCAGACCTTGTCGGTGGCCGTCCCCGCTCCCGTCGCCCTGGACCTGCTGGAAGGCCCGCTGGGCACTCAACTGTCCGCATTGCTGAGAGAGATCCCTTCTGACACCGATCTCTCCGACGCCGATGCCTCGGTTGTCGCGGACGGCTCGCCAGCGCACCGGGCCTGGTGCTTGTTGGAGGACCAGTACAAGATTGGGTGGGTGATCGCCGGGAAGCTCTTAGCCCGCAAGCGGCCGCGGCTGCTGCCGGTCTACGACCGGGTCGTGCGCTGTGCGCTCGGCCGCCCGCCGTCGTTCTGGTCCGATCTTCGCATCGCCCTGCGCGAGGACGGCGCGGCCCTGCACCACCGGCTCCTTGGCCTGCACCAGAGTGCGGGCCTGCCCGAGACAGTCAGCGCGCTACGGGTCGCCGATGTCGCGGTATGGATGGCCCACCCCGCCCCGGGCCACCGCTGCCCCTGAGGACCCGCCTCAGGGATGGTCAAGTGCTGACGCTCGAAAGGGGGCTTGTTGATGTGTGGGGTGCTGGCTGGCCTGGTGTGTTGTGCGTTCCGCTCCCAGTCCTACGTCAGTGTCGGCCACGACTTCCGCCTCGGTCTCGTCGCTGACGGCCTGGAGCAGCCCGCCGATTCCAGCCTCGTTCGCGGCGTCCTTCGTGAAGTCGTACGTGGCGTGCAGCTACGCCCAGCCGACCCGCTCCCTGGCCGCCATAGCGATGTCGGTGAGCACATCGATGCCCAGCGAGGCCAGCAGCAGCCCGCTGTGGAGGTCTTCCATCTGAGGAACCAGCTGAACATCGGCACAGACGGCGCTGGTGATACGCGCCAGCAGCCGCCCCCGCCCCGCACCACCAGCGAGCCACCACCGAACCACCCGCCTCCGCCACGCCGTCGGCTCATGCCGGTGACCAGCACAGATGTACCGCGTCCCCACGTCGCGCGGCTCCGGAAAGAATCTTTAACTCCGGCTCCCAGCACTGGCTCAGACCGGACCCGGACACCGGTGGTGGCTCGTCACCGGCTCGCTACTGGCTCGGCACTGGCCCGCCCCGATGGCAGCCGGCCGGCCGGTCCGCGCCCCGACGCGAAGAGCCCGACGGTGACATCGTCATGGACCCGCGCGTACCGCACCTTGACCGGTGCACAGAAGGTGGAGTGGGTGGACGCGCCGGTGCTCTCGCGGGCCAGGGTTGGTGTCGCGGGCGGTGGGGCATGGTGCGTGTGCACCATCCCGCACCGAACTCGCCAACCGGAGGACGCGGATGGAACCTGCCGACTTCGACGACCTGATCCTGATGCTGATGGAAGGCGAGGTGGAACCCAACAGCACTGACATGATCGTCCTGTTGCGGGCAAGGGAACCGGCCCACCGGGAGACGGATTCCGACTGGTCGGACTCCCCGATGATCGCCGAGATCGCGGCGCTCGCCGACCAGGCCTTCTCCGATGACCCGGCCGAGATCGAGCCCGCCAGGGAAGTCCTCTTCGCGCTGCGCCAGGCGGAGGCGTCCGATGCGGCGAATGACCGGGAGGAGGGCGTCCGGCAGAGCGAGGCGATTCTGCGGCACGTCGATGTCGCCCGTTTCCCCGTCACCGCGGCCGGAGCGCACCTGAAGCTCGGCGGGGCGCTGCCCAACATGTCGCGGACTGACGAGGGAGTGGACAGATCTGTGCTGCGGCGTGCCGCCGGCCATCTGGAGAGCGCGCTGGCGCTGCTGCCGGAAGCGGAGGCGGACCTGCGGGCGATGGCCCGCTACAACGCAGCCCTGGCCTTTCGTGATCTGTGGCGGTCGGGCGATGAATGGGACGATGACGATGACGACCGAGGCAAGGTCCTTGAGCACGGGCTGGAGGCGCTCGGAGCGATGGACCGAGGTGAGTTCTCCGGCGACCGGAGCGCCATGAGCCGGGCCGTGCTGGCGGTCCTGATGGCCGACGGTGAACCGAGAGATCCCGAAGGGCGCGATCAGATCATCGCCGTCCTGCAGACATGGCTGGCCTCGCGCGAGGGGAAGTTGCTGCCACGCGCCGAGAGACGCGCACTGAAAGAGGCGCGCGACCACCTGATCGCCGGCCGGGACCGCGGCTGAGCGCCCAGGTGATGTGCCGTGCTCCCGCGAGGAGGGATCGCCTGTGTTCCGGGACTACCTGTACATCGACCGGCCCCGGCTGGTGAGTTACGCCGAGCAGATCGGCGCGACGGCCGCGAAGGTCAAGAACCGCCAGTGGCGGGTTGCCCTCGGCCTCACCGGCCCCGTGGTGGAACACCAGCGGGGGGCGGCGGAACGCGCCGCGAACGACCATGAACTGGCCGAGTCCGTGACCCGTCATCTGCGGAAGAAGAGCGAGTTGCGCACGACCCGCCCGGCATCCCTGGACGATGTGGACGAAGGACAGGCCACGTTCGTGCTGGAGACCATGCGGGCACAAAAGGTGATCTTCATGTTGGGTGGAGGCGGCCCGCGCGGGCTGCGCGAGCTCGCGGTATGGGTGTCGAACCCCTTGGAGAATCCGTCGTCGCGCGACGCGGCGGGCGTCCGCGACGAAGAGGCGACGGGCATGTTCGTATATCTGCTCGAAGGCTACTGGGACGACGCACCCGCCCAGCGCGCCTACTCGACGATGACCGCGCTCAACGTTCTGCTCCGCACGCTGCGCAACGCCGGTGTGCCGCCCGGAACGATCGGCGGGTCCGATACGTCGCGGGACGACTACGCGACGCCAGTCAACATCCTGGTGCGCAACGGCGGCGTCAAGGGCGATATGCGCACCATCACGGCGCTATACCGGGTGCGGTCGGTCTCGGAGAACAAGATCGTCAACGTCGGCGGGCGCACCCTGCGCTGCCACGACCTCTTCGCCTACCCTCTGTACGTGGCCGCAGGGAACGGGTGAGAGCCCGGAGCGCCTCGCCGGACAGGGTGGCCCCGCAGCCTTCCATGGTCACGCGCATATCGAAGGCCACACCGGCGTGTCCGCTCGATGTCGCGGCGCTGTTGTCGGAGCCGGCAACTCACCGGGGCACCACCACACGCTTCCATCCGCGCCCAGGCGTACCGGACGCGGCGGTCGGTTCCGTGCGCGGTTCGATGCTGTGGCGACCGATGCGCTGGTGGAGATGACCCCGATCCTTTTGGGGCTGACCACGATCCCCTCGGGGCTGACCACGATGTGCCGGGGGAGCAGAGAGGTCTTCTTGGCGGACGTGGGAAGGCCTCCTGGATCAGCTTGTCCACGTCTTGATCTGCGAGGCGACCTCCCGCACCGGGAGCCCGTCGCGGGCCGCGCGGGCCAGAGGAAGAACGGTGTCCAGACCGGGGGTCACCGTCAGACCGCAAGCCGACAAGTAAGCCGCGGTCACGGTGGCCGCGAACAGTAGATTCCTCACCTCCAGACTGGGGTTCCGTGCCAGCTCACACAGCAGTGCCGCGGCCTTGTGGTGGGGCTCGGGGTAGACCTCGTGGTCGAGGACCTCCGCCCGGTGGCGCGCCTCCGCCGCAACCGGCACCCCGTAATCGACGACCTGCGGGTCTCCCGGGATCTGCTGTGCCACGGCCAGGATCCAGGCGAGGTCGATGCGCAGACTCACGCGGCATCCCTCGGCGCGGTCTTTGCCAGTCCCTCCGGGAGGCCCGGGTAGCGGTCCTCACCGAACTCCGCCTCGAAGGTGTCCGTGTACGCGGCCAGGAATGCCGAGGCGCCGGCCATGAAGGCGGCACGCGCCTGGTTCACATCGGCCTCGATCAGATCGGCCACGTACCCCTGCAGGCTCAGGCCCCGCCGCTTGGCCCGGTCCTCGGCGGCCGCCCGCACCGCGTCGTCCAGCCTGATGTTCGTCTGCTTTCCCATACCACCACCATAGCTAGAACCTGATACCAGCAGCTAGCAAACGGGAAGACGGCCCCACGCAGCGCCGTGATTCTGAGCCGGGACCGCACCACAGCCCATCGCGCTCGCCGAGCACAACAAACCAAGGCCTCGATGACAAAAGGGGTACCGCTCGCGTCCATAGAGACGTCAGCATCAGACGGCCGGGCCACGCCGGACGCCGCACCACCCCATGACCCACCTCGCACCGCCCAACAATCTCTGGGTCCCGCCCACCGGCACCAGCACCCTGGTACCGACTCCACCGGACGTGCTGCCCAACTGGGCGCTCGAGCGGGTACGCACCGAGTTCTGCCAGCGCCCCGACCGGCTCCCCGCAGCCCTGCTGCGCGTAAGGATCAACGACACCGCCCCCGGCATGGACGCCCGCGCCACCACCCGCCGCGACACCGGACATGCCCCCGGGCAGGGGCGCCCGAGCACGGTCCTGCTCGCCGAACTCCACCCCGACACCCTGCCCACCGCAACACCCCACAGCGCGTATGGCGCCGACGGGCAGGGAGCGCTCGACGACGGCTGGCCCGGATTCTTCCACCGCGCCCACCGGCTCCTGCAAGCCGACGACCTCCTCCTGATCGCCACCCGCCAGCGCCGCGACGCCGGGCGGATGACCGACCCGCTCGGCCTGCTCATCTCCACCGCCCGCACCGCCGGATTCCGCTACCTCCAACACCTGGCCGTCGTCCACGGAACCTTGGGCACCGACACAATCCACCCCACTCCGCCCGACCCCACCACCCCGGAGCTCATCCACTCCGATCTGCTCGTCCTCGATGTCGTGACGGGAGCCTGACCATGCCCAACTCCCCGCTGTCGGTATGGAATACCGCCCCCACCTCGGCCCCTGCCCAGCGCGGCGACCGCTACGTCACCGGATCAGCCGCGCACCCGGCCAAGATGCTGCCCGCCCTTGCGGCCCACGCCATCGCTACGTACACGAAGCCCGGTGACCTCGTCCTGGACCCGATGTGCGGCATCGGCACCACCCTCGTCGAAGCCGTACGACTCGGCCGCCACGCGTTGGGCGTCGAGTACGAACCCGCCTGGGCCCACCTCGCGGAGAAGAACCTGCGCCACGCCGAAACCCAGGGCGCCACCGGCGGCGGAAGCGTCTATCTCGGCGACGCCCGCCAGGCCACCGGCCACATCCCCACCGCCTTCCACGGCCTGGTCGACCTCGTCGTCACCTCACCCCCCTACGGCGCGAGCGTCCACGGCCAGGTCCGCTCCACCCGCGAGTCCGGCGAGCGCGGAGTGACGAAGAGGCACTACCGCTACAGCCGCGACCCCAACAACCTCGCCCACGTCGGCCTCGACGCCCTAGTGGAAGCGTTCACCGAGATCCTCACCCAGTGCCGCCACCTGCTGCGCCCCGGCGGCCACGCCGTGATCACCACCCGGCCCTTCCGCGAGCGCGGCGAACTCATCGACCTGCCCTCCGCCGCCCTGGCGGCCGCGGTGAGCGCGGGGCTGATCCCCGCCGAACGCAACATCGCCCTCCTCGCCGGGATCCGCGACGGCCGCCTCATCGCCCGCCCCTCGTTCTTCCAGATGAAGAACGTCCGCGACGCCCGCCGCTCCGGCCTGCCCCTCGCGATCATCCAGCACGAGGACGCTCTTGTGGTTCGCAAAGCCCCGCCGCTCCCGGCCGCGCCACCACTGCGGGCACCGAACAGCGAGCACACCCCCACGCCCCGCGCCCCGCGCAAGGACACCCGAAGCGGCTTCAACTCCCGTACCTGCACCGGGAGGGGCAGCAACCATGCCGATTCCTGACGCACCGGCGATTGCCTCACTCTGCTCGGGCGTCGGCGGCCTCGACCTCGGGGTACTCGCCGCCCTCGGCGGACACATCGCCTGGCACGCCGAGACTGATGAAGCCGCCTCCAGGGTGCTCGCCCACCACTGGCCCAACACCCCGAACTACGGCGACCTCCGCACCATCGACTGGAGCCGCGTCCCTCCAGTGGATGTGATCTGCGCGGGCTTCCCATGCCAGGACCTCTCCGTCGCGGGCCCTCGCACCGGACTTGCTCCGGGCGGCCGCTCCGGTGTCTGGCACAACATCGTCGCAGCAATCCGTGAACTGCATCCGAAAGTCGTGGTCATCGAGAATGTGCGCGGAATCCTCTCCACCCCCGCCGGAACCCACCCCACCACCAACGCCGTTCGCGACCTGGAATCCTGCCCGCGCTGTCTGGGAGACCTCCCGAGCCTGCCCCGCATGCGGGCGCTCGGCGCCGTACTCGGGAGTCTGGCCGACCTGGGGTATCGCAGTTCTTGGGCGGTGGTCCGGGCCAGCGATGTCGGAGCTCCGCATCAGCGCGCACGCGTCGTCCTCGCCGCCCACCCCCACGAAACTCCCCCTGCTGAAGACTCCGACCGCGAACCTCGGGACGAACGGCGGCACTCAGCACCCCGAGAAACGCAAGAAGGGCGGCCACGGCCCCACTCTGGCCGACGAGATCGAGCACCTGCTGCCCACCCCGCGAGCGAGCGACGGCACCAAGGGCTCTCCGAACCAGTGCTACCGCAACGGCTCACCCACCCTTGCCGCCACCGCAGCGACTCTGAGCGACTGCGGGGCCCGGGAGCGGCTGCTGCCCACCCCGACGCGAACGGCGGTGCGGGTACGACACCCAAACGCAAGGGCGGCATGAACCTGCGAACTGCCGTCACTCTCCTGCCGGATGGTGGGCCGACTACCTCCCCGCCATCCGCCGCTGGGAACACGCAACCGGCCACCCCGCACCCGCCCCCACCGTCCCCGGCACCCGACGACTCTCCGCCGAATTCGTCGAATGGATGCTCCTGCCCCCTGGATGGGTGACCAGCGTCCCCGGCCTCAGCCGCGCCACCCAGCTCCGCCTCCTGGGCAACTCCGCGATTCCGGCCCAAGTCGCCTACGCCCTGGCCCAGCTCCTTCACCCGCCCGAGCTGGTGCACACCCCGGTGACCACCACCGCATCCCAGGCCGCCGTACCGCGCGATGTCACCCCCGCCGCCCCACGGCCCCGGAGCGCACCATGACAGGCCGCAACCCGAGCGAATCCAACTCCACCCCGGCCAGGATGCCGAGCCCGGCCTCGGCCGCGCCCGGGCTGGAACAACTGCTCTCACTGACCCCCGGAGACCAACCACCCGCCCACCACACCACTGTGCTGCGACGCCTCACCGACCACGGCACCAGCCGCCCCGGCCCAGACCGTGCAGCCAACACCAGCCAGCGCCTCGACCGAACCGGCGGACGCCGGCGCAGACGGCGCCAGAGCGCACGCGGAGTGAACTACGCCGGACCCGGATGCGCTGCGGCTGCTCACCGCCGACCAAGCCGCCCATCACCTGCGAGTCACTGCGTCCTGGCTACGGAAGAAGGCCGCCGCCGGCCACATCGCACACACCAGGATCGGCCGCCACCTGCGCTTCTCCGCAGCCGATCTGCACGGTCTGATCCGGTCCGGCAACCGGCCGCCGCGCGACCCGTTGCGGTGACGGTTCGTACACAGGACCGCGCTTCCGCTCTGTGAACCGGCGGAGCCTGAATGGTCCCCCGGCCACCGGCACCCATACCCCGGCGCCCACCGCCAGGAGCCCATTCCCTCCCGCGGGCGGGGTCGGCACACGCCGCCCCCGCCGCGACCACCCCACCCGCAAGGAGTGATCCCATGGCCTGGGTCGAACGACGCGGCAACCGCTACCGCGTCCGCCACTGGACCCCCGACGGACACGCCGCCACCGCCGGCGTCTTCGCCACCCGCGACGCAGCCAAGGAGCACGCCGACACCCTCACCACACCACCCGCACCACAAGTCGCCGTGCCGGTCGCGGACTTGCTGCCCATGCCGCACCCCGCACCGTCCCCGCCCGCGCCGGCCTACCTGTCGCTCCCGCTCACCCCACCACCCGCGCACCCAGCCCCGCCCTGGACCCCCGCAGCACCGCCCGCTCCTGCACTGCCTTCGTCACCGGGACTGCCCACGGCCCCCACCGCGCCGATCACCCAGCAGATCCCCGCCGGACAATCGCACCGCCAAGGGTGGCCCGCGCGTCTCACCCCACCGCCCGCCTCACCCCTGCTCGCACCCCCGGAGCGGGGACTGCCCGCCCGCATGACCACCGACCAACCCACCCCCACCCAAATCATCGCTCTGACACCTCACCCCGGCCCCCCGCCGCCCCTGGTCCCCGTCCCCGCCGCAGCGGCCGCATTTGCGCCGCACTCGCACCCTCACCCCGGCGCTTACCAGCCGGTCCGCGAGGTCCTGCTCACCGACTGGGTCCAACGCTGGTGGCTCACCCTCGACATCGGCCCCAACACCGCCTGCCACTACCGCAGCTTGCTCAAAAACCACATCCTGCCCCGCTGGGGCGCCATGCCCCTGCACCACATCATCCCCAGCGACGTCACCCTCTGGCTCAAATCCCTCCACCAGCGCTACGCCCGCACCACCGTCACTTCCATCGGTAAACTCCTCTCCCTCCTCATGGCAGGCGCTGTCATTGAAGGACACCTCACCACCAATCCCGTCCACCTCCCACGCCGCCGCGGCCGCGAACGCGACCACCACACCGAAGACCAAATGTGGGCCACCGAACACGAAGTCATCGCCCTCGCCCGCCGCATCACCTACCTCGCCGGACCCACCCAAGGACTCCTCGTCATCACCGCCGCCTACACCGGCATGCGCTGGGGAGAACTCGCCGCCCTACGCCGCACCGCCCACGACCACCAAGCCGCCACCCTCACCATCCACCGCGAAGACGGGAACCTCCTCGAAGTCAACGGCCACCACTCCTACGGCCCGCCCAAAACCGCCGCCTCCGTACGCACCGTCACCCTCCCCCCACTCCTCAACACCCTTCTCCAGCAGGACCAGACCCGCCACAAGCACGACCACCTCTTCACCAGCCGCCGCGGCAACAACCTCCGACGCTCCGCCTTCTCCCGCCGCCAATGGATCCCCGCCACCCAAGCCAAAACCCTCCCCGACGGCACCACCTGGCCCGCACTCAAACCAGGCCTGACCTTCCACAACCTCCGCCACACCCACAAAACCTGGCTCATCGAAGACAACATCCCCGACGTCGCCCAGGCCCGCCGCCTGGGCCACACCCTCAAAGGCATCGACGACGTCTACGCCCACGTCGCCACCACCGTCAACGATCGCCTCCTCGCCGCCCTCGAAGCCCGCTGGCACCGCTCCCTCACCCACCACGCTCTCCCGCAGGACAACCCCGGATCCTGACCGAGGCACCCGTGCGCATCACCGTCAGTGACGGCCTGCTGGTCCAGTGGGTACTCAGCGACGGAGACCTTGACATCGTTACCGCCATCCGAGAGCACGCCGTGCGCGTCAAATTGTCCGTACTGCAGCGCACTTGACGCATGGCAAGGGCGACGCTGATGGGCTGCGAGCGTGGCGTCGGTTGCCGGTATGAGAACACGCCGTCATCGTCGGCTGGTGCAGCGAATCCCGCTCCTCGCCGTGAATCCGGCACGCTCTGCCGACCACTCCAATCAGTTGCCCCAGTCCGCCCTGGCGGCAGCGGTCCGGAGACAATTGCGGCGCTGGTCGGGCTTGATTCCCTGCTGATCGAGATCGCCAAGCTGATCGACGTACGCAAACTCGGCCTGCCCAACGGGCGGTTCGCGGACTGCTCGGAGAAGCTGCTGGCCGCATGGCGGGCCCGAGCGATCAAGATGCGCCTTTCGGACTTCCGGAACATCGCCGAGGACGTACGGATTGCGCTGCTCGCGGCGCTGTGCTCCTCCCGGCAGGCGGAGATCACCGATGCCCTGGTGGATCTGCTGGTCGCCCTCGTGAAGAAGATCAACACCCGTGCCGAGCGCCGGGTAGAGAGGCAGCTGACGGCGGACCTGAAGCAGGTCCGCGGCAAGGAGGGCATCCTCTTCCGGCTCGCCGACGCCGCGATCGGCAAGCCGGACGAGGTCGTGCGCACGGCTCTGTACCCGGTCGTCGGCGAGAAGACGCTGCGCGACCTAGTCGCCGAGGCGAAGGCGAACGAGAAGTTCTTCAAGGTCAAGGTCTGCACCACATGCCGGTCGCCGTACAGCTCGTACTACCGGCAGATGCTGCCGCCCCTGCTGAACACGCTGGGCTTCAGGTGCAACAACACCGCCCACCGGCAGGTGACGGACGTGATGAAGCTGCTGGCCAAGTACGCCGACGTTGACGGCAAGACTCGCTTCTACGACGTCGCCGACCAAGTGCCGATGGACGGAGTCGTACGCAAGGACTGGCACGGGGCGGTTGTTGACGACAAGGGCAAGGTCGAGCGCATCCTCTACGAGCTGTGTGCTGGTCGTGCTGCAGGACGCGATCTGCCGCCGCGAGATCTACATCGAGGGTGCGCCCGGTGGTGCAATCCCGAGGACGACCTGTCCGGCGACTTCGAGGCGGCCCGTACTGTGCACTGCGCCGCGATCCGCCAGCCCATGGACCGACAGGCGTTCATCACGGACCGAAACGGCGCATGACCGACGGCCTGGACCGGCTGTCGGCCGCACTCGCGGACTGCTCGGCGGGCGGGGTGAAGGTCACTACCCGGCACGGCGAGCCGTGGATCACCGTGCCCAAGCTGGAGGAGCTGGACGAGCCGACCGGCCTCCAGGCTCTCAAGGACGAGGTCGTACGCCCCGGGCAGCGGTAAGGGCGCGACCTCTGGCCACCCTGCGTAATGGATCTGTCACCCCACGGGTGTGCGCTGGGTTTGTCCGACAGTTTTCCGCCGGGTAACTCGGCATTTCTGTGAATTACAGGTTCTTCCTGCGCACTTCTTGTGCCGCCCGATGGGCGATGTTAGCTTCGCCTCATCGGTTGTCAGACAATCTCGACGCCTCCAAGCGTCGCCCATGACTCCACCGGCAGGAGGAGTTGGTCACCTTCCGATGCCCGGTTGCATCCATCGGACGCACCACCGTCACAGCACCGCCACCCACGACCGCCGCCACAGGCGCGAGCGCACGGCCCCGCTTCATCTCTTGCGAGGAGGAGGCCGAGGAGACTGATATGGCGACCACACAGCCCAACTCCCACTCCGAGGCACTCCGCCTCGAGCACGTCACACTGGAGTTTCCCGGGTCCCATCGACCGGCGATCGAAGACGTGTCGTTCACCGTCGACCGCGGCAAAGTCGTAGCCGTGATCGGGCCCAGCGGCTGCGGGAAGAGCACCATCCTCAACCTGGCCGCCGGACTGCTCACCCCCACCCGGGGGCAGGTCCACTACGCCGGCGAGCCGGTCACATCCGTCAACTCCGATGCGGCGTACGTGACTCAGCAGTCGCACTTGCTGCCCTGGCTGAGCGTCAAGTCCAACATCGGCCTGGCGCTGAAGTTCCGCAAGGTTCCCAAGGGCGAGCGTGAGGAGCGGATCGCGCACTGGGTCAAGCTCGTTGGCCTGACCGGATTCGAGCATCACTTCCCCCGGGAGCTGTCGGGCGGGATGCAGAAGCGCTGCGCGATAGCGCGAGCGCTGATCTACAACCCGTCCATCGTGCTGATGGACGAGCCGTTCGGGCCGCTCGACGCCATCACCCGGCTCGAACTGCAGCAGGAACTGCTCAACATCTGGCGAGAGCAGAAAGGGACGCTGATCTTCGTCACGCACGACCTCAACGAGGCCATCTACCTGGCCGACGAGGTCATCGTGATGTCAAAGGGTCCCGGCACGATCCGCCGTGTCATGCAGGTCCCCTTCGAGCGGCCGCGCCAGATCGGTTCGCTCGTCGAGTCTCCCGAATTCGCGGAGCTCTACAACGACCTCTGGGGGCTCTTCGCCGCCGAGCGGAAGGCCGCCGCGTAACCGCGCGGCCCAACCCCCACCACCGTAGCCCGCGGCGCGGACCCCTGGTCCGCCGTCCGGAGCTCCGCACCCCAAGCCGCCATGCCGGTTGTTTCGTCATGCCCCTTTTTCCGGCAGGCGTCGCGCCTGCCGCCGAGTGAGGTTCACCGCTTTGATATCGATCACGGAAGAGATCGCTGTTCCGAGTCCTCCCCAACGCGTCTGGGAGATCATTTCCGATCCCTCTGCCGTCGTGTCCTGCATCGGCGGCGCCGAACTCGGTCCGTCGCACGAGGACGGGTCCTTCGACGGGACCCTGGCCATCAGATTCGGCGGTCTGCGGGTCAAGTTCGCCGCCCGCATCTCCCTGGACCTGGACGAGCCCGCACGTGAGGGCGTTCTCACGGCCCGCGGCGCGGACGGGCAGGGCGCCACCCGTTTCAGCGCCCACGCCACCTTCCGGGTCGTGGAGGGGGACACCCCCGACACCTCGAAGGTCTTCTGCGATGGAGAGATCAAACTCAACGGCAAGCTCGTCAAGTTGATCGAGTCGGGGGCGGGGATGGTGGCCTCCCGCATGACGGTGGAGTTCACCGAACAGCTGATCCAGAAGTGCGCCCCGGCGTCCGCGGAACCACTCGTGGAAGCGTCCGGCAGTGGGCACGCGGTGCCGCCCCGGCCGACCGGTCTGTTCGCCCGGCTGCGGGCGTGGTGGGCAGGGCGAAAGTCCAAGCGTCAGGGGCAGTCGCTCCCGCGCTCCGAGAGCAGGTCCGCTGAAGCACTCGACCAGGGAGGTCGGCGATGACAACGTCCAGGCTCAACAAGGTGATCGGCGCCCTCGCCGCGGGGGAGCACGTCTTCGCGACCTTCGCCATGGCTGATCCGACGTCCGCGATCGAGCTGAGCAACTCGGACTACGACGCCGTGGTGTTCGAGATGGAACACAAGCCCTGGGACATCAATGCGCTGAAGGACAGTTTTCAGTACCTGCTGAGCAGGCGCCGGGTCCATGAGGCGGACAGCCTCGCACCGGACGTCACCCCTATCGTGCGTATCCCCGCCAACGGTGCGGAGAAGGCACAGTGGCACGCCAAGCAGGCACTGGATCTCGGTGCGTTCGGCATTATCTGGCCGCACATCTCCACGGTGGAGGAAGCCCGTAACGCCGTTGCCGCCTGCCGCTACCCGCGGATGCCCGACGCCCCCCTCTACGAGCCGGCCGGTCTGCGCGGGGACGGCCCGCACGCGGCGACCCGCTACTGGGGCATATCGAACATCGAGTACTACGCCAAGGCCGACGTCTGGCCGCTCGCCCCGAACGGAGAGATCCTCGTCGGGCTCATGATCGAAGACCAGCTCGGCATCAAGAACCTGCCGGACATCCTCGACCAGGTGCCGGGCATCGGGCTGATCCTCATCGGCGAGGGCGACATGAGCCAGGAACTGGGCTTTCCCCGCCAGTACGAGCACCCGCGCGTCCTGGAGTGCAAGCGGCAGATCCTCGACATCTGCAACGCACGCGGAGTCGCCGTGGCCCACCCGCACGTCACCGCCGGCAACGTCAAGCAAGTGCTCGACGACGGTTACCGGTTCCTGATGTCGGCTCCGGTGCGCACCTACCCCGGCCTGGACAAGGCCCGGGAGCTGACCGGCCGCGCCTGACAGGCTCTGCGGCCCGCCCGCAGACCATGCGACCACCGCACCGCACTGCAAGTTTCGGAGTAACTCATGATCATCGACAGTCATGGCCACTTCACCACGGCGCCTCCCGCTTTGGGCGCGTGGCGGGAGAGGCAGATCCGGGTGTTCGAGGAGTCCGGCGCCAGGGTCTCGCCGGGCGAGCTGCGCATCAGCGACGACGAGATCCGTACCGCCATCGAGAACGGTCAGCTGAAGCTGCAGACCGAGCGCGGCACCGACCTGACGCTCTTCTCGCCGGGCGCGGGCAAGATGGCCCACCACTACGGGGACGAGCGGACCAGCCTCGACTGGTCCCGGGTCAGCAACGACCTCATCGCCCGGGTGTGCGGCCTCTTCCCCGAGCGGTTCGTAGGCGTGTGCCAGCTCCCGCAGTCCCCGGGAGACGCACTGCCCGCGTCCGTGGCCAACTCCGTCACCGAACTGGAGCGCTGCGTCGAGGAGTTGGGATTCGTCGGTGCACTGCTCAACCCGGACCCCTCGGACGGCTACTACCAGGCGCCGCCGCTGACCGACCGGGTCTACTACCCGCTCTACGAGAAGATGGTCGAACTCGGCGTCCCCGCGATGATCCACGTCGCGATGTCGAGGAACCCCGCGATGCAGGGCACGTGCGCCCACTACCTCGCAGGCGACACCGCGGCGTTCATGCAGCTGTGCGAGTCGGACCTGTTCAAGGACTTCCCCGAGCTGAAACTGATCATCCCGCACGGCGGCGGCGCCGTCCCGTACCACTGGGGCCGCTACCGCGGAATGATGCAGGACCGCGGCCGGCCGCCGCTGGAGGAGTCGATCCTCCGCAACGTCTACTTCGACACCTGCGTGTACCACAAGCGCGGCATGGAACTGCTGCTGGACATCATCCCCGCGCAGAACGTCCTGTTCGCCTCGGAGATGATCGGCGCCGTCCGCAGCGTGGACCCCGAGACCGGCCGCCGGTTCGACGACACCAAATACACCCTCGACTCCATCGACAGCCTGAGTGACACCGACCGCCGGGCGGTCTACGGAGGCAACGCCCTGCGTGTCTTCGCACGGCTCGACGGCGTCCTGAAAGCGCGGACGACGGCCGCGACGAACCTCAAGGAGTCCCAGAAGTGAAGGTCTACGAAGCACTGGCCGAGGCGTTCGTCAAGGAAGGCGCCACCGATGTCTTCGGCATGATGGGCGACGCCAACATGCACTGGATGGCCGCGCTCGCCGACCGCGGTGTGCGGTTGTACGAGGTACGGCACGAGGGCTCCGGCCTCGGTATGGCGGACGGCTGGGCCCGCGGTTCGGGACAGCCCGGCGTCGTCACCACGACCAGCGGCCCCGGCGTCTCACAGCTGGCCACCTCGATGCTCTGCGCCAGCCGGGCGGGCACCCCCCTGGTCGCGTTCTGCGGAGAGACCCCGCTGGGCGACGAAGGCGCCACCCAGTACCTGGACCAGCGCCGCTTCGCCGCCGCGATCGAGTGCGAGTTCATCCAGGTGACCCGTCCCGAGCAGGCCCAGGAAGCCGTGCGAGACGCCTTCTACCTGGCGCGTACCAAGTCCAGGCCTGTCATGATCAGCGCGCCCTTCGACGTGCAGGTCGCCGACATGGACGACTACGACGAGAACTACGTACCGTCCACCGCCCTGCTCAACAAGGCGCGGCTGCTGCCGGACCCGGCCGGAATCCAGTCGGCCTGCGACCTGATCCAGGACGCCAAGCGCGTGGTGATCATCGCGGGACGCGGTGCACGCAAGGCGGACTCCGGCGAGGAGATCATTGCCCTACAGAAGCTCACCGGCGCCCTGCTGGCCACCACACTGCAGGCGAAGAACTGGCTGTGCGACCGCACCGACTTCCACGTCGGCCTCTCAGGCCTCTTCGGCGACAAACTTTCGATGGAACTGCTCCAGGAAGCCGACTGCGTCATCGCGGTGGGAGCCAGCCTGAACCACTACACGATCGAGAGCGGCTACCTCTACCCCGAGGCCAAGTACATCCAGATCGACACCGCCCCACACCTGGTGATGGGCAACGGCAAGGTCGCCGACTGCTACCTGCAGGCGGACGCCATCACCGCACTCACCGAGCTGACGGGGGAACTGACGGCGCGGTCCGTCCGCCTGGAGGGTTTCCACACCGATGAGGTCAAGCAGCACCTCAACGGCCGCATCGAGCAGCCGGAGTACGTGAACGAGCCCGGACTGCTCGACCCGCGCGAGGCGATCTGGATCCTCGACCACGAACTCCCCGGCGAGATAGGCCTCGTGCTGGGCAGCGGTCACCAGACCGACTTCGGCACCATGCTCTTCCAGCGCTCCCGCGACGTGCTCTCCAACTACGGCATGTTCGGCGCCATCGGCCAGGCCCCGCTGATCGCCATGGGCCAGATGGTCGCGAAGGGCAACAAGCCCGGCTTCGTGGTGGAGGGCGACGCGAGCTTCATCATGCACCTGTCGGAGTTCGAGACGGCGTGCCGGTACGACATCCCGCTGCTCGTCGTCGTGATGAACGACCAGGGGCTCGGCGCCGAATACCACAAGGCGAAGGCCAAGGGGCTCGACCCGGACCTGGCGACCATCTCCACACCCGAACTGGGGGCGGTTGCGCAGGCGTTGGGCGGTGGAGGTGCCACGGTCCGCACTGCGCAGGAGCTGCGCGACGCGCTGGCGGAGTACGTGCGCTCCCCGCGGCCCACCGTGATCGACGTCCGTATCACTCGCGAGGTGCTGAGCACCCCGTACCGGCGCATCCAGTACGGCGAGGACGTGTGAGCGCCATGCGAGAGACACATCCGACGGCGCCCGTGTCCGTCCTCCTCGGCAACTACCCGCACACCCGGGCGCTGAAGGACGGGACCGTCCCCGCGGAAGGGGTGGACTGCCGCTTCCCCGAATCCTCGCCGCTGCCCCCGGCCTTCGCCCGGATGGTCCGCGAACTGGCCTACGACATCTGCGAGATGCCGACCGCCACCTACCTCCAGGCGCGCGACGCCGGCGTCCCGATCACCCTGCTGCCCGTGGTACTGGTGGGAAGCACACACCACCGCTCCCTGACCAAACTGCCCGAGGCCCCGGAGCTCAGCCCCCGGGACCTCGTCGGCCGGCGCGTGGGCGTGCGTTCGTACGGCCAGACCACCGGTCTGTGGGTACGCGGCTGGCTGCGCGAGGAGTACGGAGTCGAAGCCTCCGACGTCACCTGGGTGACCACCGAGGACGTCCACGTCGCCCAGTACGCCAATCCCGTGTACGTGGAGCGGTCGGCGGCCGCGAAGGTCGCGGACCTGCTCCGCTCCCACGACGTCACCGCGGCCGTACTCGGCCCGAAGGCGATCGGCGGGCAGGGCGCAGGCCTGGTCCCGCTCGTGACGGACGCCGAGAACGCAGGCCTCGCCTGGGCAGAACGGCACGGGACGATCCCGGCGAACCATCTGCTGGTGGTGCGCGACGACATCCTGCGCACCCGCCCCGACGCCGTGCTCGCCGTCTGCCGGGCCCTGAAGAAAGCGATCGCGGACACCGCGGGCGAGCGCGACGACTCGCCCGCCGGGCGTGCGGTCACGGCCGGCTGGAGCGCATCGCTGACCTCCTGCCTGGAGGTCGCCGGACGGTACGCCCTGGAGCAGAACCTCATCCGGGAGCCGGTCGACGTCGCGGCCGTCGAGAAGCAGACGGCCTTCCTCGACCTGTGAGGACCCGATGAAGCACCACCGAATAAAGCAACACCGAATGGAGGAGCAGCGATGGGAGAGCCGGTAGGCCTGCGGAAGCGGGGCAACCCGCCCACGCGCAAGCCGGAAGTCTGGACACCGGACCTGCTCGAAAAGGTCGCCTGGCGGGTGAAGGCGGCGGACGAGCCCTTCCGGGGAGTGGCCACCTCCCAGGGCGTCCAGCCGGGACTGTTCCCGCTGCGCGAGACGGGCTCGGACGTCCGCAAGGTGTATCAGGCGGCGGAGGACTACCTCGCAGGCCTGACGCAGAAGCAGCTCGTCGATGGCCGCTTCCCGATGGACGACGTGAGCTGGCGCCACTGGAACAACGGCGCCCGGTACTTCCTGCGCCACGGCCTGCTGCTGGAGGACTTCGACGACGCGGGCCGCGAACGGGCCCTGGCCGTCGTACGGGAGAGCCTCAGTGCGGACGGGTATCGCCAGATGGTCGACCTGATGCGCCTCAATCTCACCATCGGCGAGATGAGCGACAACACGCACGGGCTCAACGAGTGGCTGTACTGGTTCTCCCTCTATGGCGAGCCGGAGAACGGCGGTCCCTGGGGCTGGCAGCTCGACGGGCACCACGTCAACATCAACTGCGTGTTCGTCGGGGACCAGATGGTCCTCACCCCCTCCTTTCTCGGCGCCGAGCCGGTGATCGCGGGATCCGGGAAGTACGCCGGGACCGTGGCGTTCCGAGGTGAGGAGGCCCTGGGCCACGAGCTGTTCACTCAACTCGACGGCCGGCAGCGGGAGCGGGCGGTCGTCGCGGACACGATGCCTCAGGAGTTGTTCGTCGGAGCCTTCCGGGACAACTTCGAGCTCGACTACCAGGGGCTGCCGCTGAGCGGGATGTCCTCCGGCCAGCGGGACACCGCGCTCCGGCTGCTCGGGCTGTACGTGAACCGGGCCGGCGAACATCACGCCCGCGTACGAATGGACGAGGTGCGGGCCCACGAAGGGGACACCCACTTCGCCTGGGCCGGAGACCCCGACGGCACCTTCTACTACCGCTTTCACAGCCCGGTGATCCTCGTCGAGTTCGAGCACATGGCCGGTGTCCTCTTCGACAACGACTACCCCTCGCGCCGGCACATCCACACCATCGTGCGCACCCCCAACGGCAACGATTTCGGCGCCGATCTGCTGCGCCAACACCACGAGCGGCACCACACGCCGCCGACCGCGCCTTCGGACCAGCGGTCCTGACCCGCCACGTTCTTGTCACAGGAGGAGAGAGAAATGCAGTTGGTACTCGGCCGTGACGATCTCGCGGCAGCCGCGCTGTCGGCGGCCCGCGAAGCGGGTGCGGAGCCGGAGCGGGTCGACATCAAGCCGGTGCACAAGGCCTCCCGCGGCTTCGTGAACGCGTCGAACGTGGACCTGTGCGAGCTTGCCATCGTGACCGTCCTGCAGGCCGTCGCCCACGGCAAGCCGGTGCTGCTCCTTCCGGTCACCACGCTGGGACGTCACCAGCACCAGACCCTGGTGACCCTCGGCAAGCTGTCGGTCGCCGACGTGGAGGGGCACAGCGTCGGGGTCCGCGCCTGGAGTCAGACCACCGGTGTGTGGATGCGCGGATTCCTCACCGAGCAGTACGGCATCGACCTGCGCAAGGCCCAGTGGACGACGTACGAGGGCCACCACGTCAACGGCGCCGAGGACCCGGCCTGGGTGAAGCGGGCACAGGCGGGGGTGAAGTTGCCCGCTGATTTCATGGATGGCCGGGTCGACTTCGGGATCATGGGCAACGAACTGCCCGCCGACGACCGCATCCGCACCGCCGTCGACGACGCCCGTCAGGTCGCCGAACAGTGGGCCGCAGAACAGGGATTCATCCCGGTCAACCACGTGGTCGCCGTGTCCGAGGCCGCTGTTGCGCAGCACCCGGCCGCGATCCTCGCCGCGTACGACGCGATGCGTTCGGTGCTCACCGCCAAGGAAGCGGGCGGCTCCTATCCCCTGCACCCGGTGGGCTTCGAGTCACTGCGCGCGGCCTTCACCAAGGCGGCCACGTACGCCCTGGAGCAGGACGTGATCCCGCGGGCGGTCGACTACGACGAGCTCGTCGAGCGGACCTGTGCGGCACTCGGCGTCACCCCGGCACGCCTCGGGGGCTGAAAAGCAGCAGCACGCACGGACCGTCGGACCAGATTCAGACACAGCAAAGGACAGAGCATGGACAAGCTCACGGTGGTTCTCGGAGATTTCCCGCACGCGCAGGCGGTCCTGGACGGCGAGGCCGAGATCGACGGCTTGCTGGTCGATCCCGTGGAGGTCAAGCCGGTGATCGGCGCCTACCGGCGGATGATCAGGGACCTGGAGTTCGACGTGTGCGAACTGGCGCCGGTCTCCTACCTGATGGCACGCCAGGAAGGGATCGCGCTCACAGCGATCCCGGTGTTCCTCAACCGGCGCTTCCACCACGGCGACGTGCAGTGCGCCGCCAACTCCGGCATCCGCGTACCGCGCGATCTGGAAGGACGCCGGATCGGAGTGCGCGCCTACTCGGTGAGCACGGGCGTGTGGGTACGCGGCGTACTGCGCGACCAGTACGGGGTGGACATCGACACGATCACCTGGGTGGTGGACGACGACGACCACATCGAGGGCCGGGTCCCCGCCAACGTCGAGCGCGTCACCGACGGCCGCTCGCTGGGCGAGCTGCTGCGTACCGGGGAGATCGACGCCGCCCTGACCGGCAACGCCGGAACCGGCCGGGCCGGCGCGCCCAAGGCCGGCTGGGCCGCGACGGCCGCCCCTGAGCCCACCATCGACGAGGGCCCCTACCCGCTCTTCCCCGAAGCCGGCACGCTCGCTGTGGATCACTACCTGCGCACCGGCGTCTACCCGCTGCACTCGCTGATCTCGGTCCGCACCGAACTCGTGGAGCGCGACCCGGGCCTGCCGACCAAGCTGTACGCGGCCTTCGCCGAGAGCAAGCGCCGTCACCTCGCCGTCGCGCCCGGCTGGTCGGCCGTGCCCCGGCTCGGTCGCCAGGGGCGCGCGATCGGCGGCGACCCCGTTCCGTACGGCATCACGGCCAACGAGCCCAGCCTGAACGCGATGGTGCGCTTCGCGAAGGACCAGGGCCTGCTCGACGCGGACTTCCCCGCCGGCTTGACGTCGCTGTTCGCCGAAGGCGACTACCCGGACGCCTGAGCCCAATTCGGCCCGCAGCGCACCTACCAAAGACAAGGGAGCACCACACGTGGACTTCGTCGACGCACACTGCCACATCATCTCCGAGGACCTGACCTCCTACCCCAAGGCCCCGATCGGAGGCAAGCAGTCGGAGTGGGCCGCGAGTAGGCCCGTGACCGCCGAGGGCATGCTCGCCCGGATGGACGAGACCGGCATCGGCCAGGCCGTCCTGGTCCAGGCGACCACGAACTACGGCTACGACAACTCGTATGTCCTCGACAGCAGCCTGCGTCATCCGGAACGCTTCATAGCCGTCGGCACCGTTGACCCGCTGCGCCCCGACGCGGCCGCGAACCTGAAGGCCGTGGCCGGTGAGGGCGGTCTGTCGGGGGTGCGCCTGTTCACCAGCGGCAGCACCGTACCCACACAGGGCGAATGGTTCATCGCCCCGGAGACGTTCCCCTTCTGGGAGCAGGCCGCGGAACTGGACCTGCCGGTCTGCCTCCAGATGCGCCTGGGCGCGGCCACCGGCCAACTGGTGGAACTGCTGAAGCGCTTCCCCGGCGTGAAGGTGCTTCTCGACCACATCGGCTACCCCGACATCGCCGCCTCGCCCGACCGCGCAGGCGCCGACGTCGCGGAACTCGGCGTGCACCCCGGCCTGCACCTCAAACTCACCCACCGCAACCTCGAACGGCTCCAGGACGCCGGGGAGCAGGCAGGCGACTTCCTCACCCCGGTCGTCGAGGCGTTCGGCGCCGGGCGGATCGCCTGGGGGTCGAACCTGCCGGCCGCCGAGCAGTCCCTGCCCGACCTCCGCAGCCTCGCCGAAGAGGTCCTCGCGGGGCTGCCCGAGCAGGACCGGCAGGAGATCTTCGCGGGTACGGCCCGACGCCTGTACCCGTTTCTGGGCACGCACGGGAGCTGACGACCATGCCGTCAGCTACTGTTCCCGCCTCAGTTCTCACTTTTACGAACACCGAAGGTGGCCGAGGTGGACAGCGAAAGCACCAGTGCCGATACGCACGAGAAAGCGTCCGGCACCCGCTACAGCCATGTCTACGAGGGGCTGCGCTCCTTGCTGATGTCGGGGAGCGTCGAGCCCGGCACACGGCTGACCGAAGCGGACCTGACGCGGATGTTCGACGTGTCGCGGAGCACCGTACGCAGCGCGTTGGTGCGGCTGACGCAGGAGGGCTACGTCACCAGCGAGGCCAATCGTGGGGTGCGTACCAGGAGCTTTGCCATCGAGGAAGCGGTGGACATCCTGGAGGCCCGCGAGATTCTGGAGGCCGCGCTGGCCGGCAAGGCGGCGGAGCGGGCCACGGCCGAGGAGGTCGAGGGGCTGCGCGCCACGCTCCACGAGATGGAGGAGGCGCAGTCCCGAGGAGATCAGGACGCCTACTCACGTGGCAACCGGAGCTTCCATCAGCAGATCAAGCACGCCGCACACCAAGTGACGCTGGCCCGCGCCTACGACACGTTGCTCTACCCGTTGGTGATGCGGCAGTACCGCAACCTCACCGTGCAGCACCCGAGGACCGGGTCGGTCGAGGAGCACCAGGCGATCTTCCTCGCCATCTTCACCCGCAACCCCGACGCGGCGAACGCGGCGATGCGTCATCACGTCGGCTCCGCCCGCAGGGCGCTGCTCCTAAATACGTCCCCAGAGCCACTCCGCGACTGACGGATGGCAGGGGCGGAAAGGACTCCATGGTCCGCCCCACCGCGCACACCGAAGCGGGACCCGTCGAAGGCATCCTCTGCCGGGACCGCACCGTCACCGCCTTCCGGGGCATCCCGTACGCAGCCCCGCCCGTCGGTGACCTCCGCTGGCGGCCGCCGCAGCCGCCCCCGGCCTGGGCGGACACCCTGCTGGCGGCTCGGTTCGGCCCCATGTGCCCACAGGCGCCGGCCGAAGCTGCCGCAACAGGCGTCGACGTCCCCATGAGCGAAGACTGCCTGAACCTCAACATCTGGACGGGCTCGGCCTACCGGCAGGAGCGGCGCCCGGTCCTTCTCTGGATCTACGGTGGCGGATTCCGCGAGGGCACAGGGGCGAACCCTCGCTACGACGGCGAGAACCTGGCCCGCGACGGCCTCGTCGTGGTGACCTTCAACTACCGCCTGGGCGTCTTCGGTTTCCTGGCCGCACCCGATCTGAGCGAGGAGTCGGGACAACAGTCCTCAGGCAACTACGGACTGCTCGACTGTGTCGCCGCGCTGCGCTGGGTGCGCGACAACATCGCGCACTTCGGCGGCGACCGGGACCGCGTCACCATCGCGGGCCAGTCCGCAGGGGCCGGCATGGTCAACTTCCTGTCCATGTCCCCGCTCGCCAAGGGCCTGTTCCACCGTGCGATCGCGCAGAGCCATGCCCGGTACGCAAGCGATCCCGAGCTCCGCTATCTGTCCACCTCCTACCGCACGTCCGCCGATGCCGAGAGCGCCGGGGAGCGCTATGTGCGGACCCAAGGTGCGAGCACAGCACGACAACTGCGCGCCCTGCCCTGGCGGAAGCTCATCGACGGCCGCCATCCCGTCGACGCGAGCGTCGACACCGGTGGTCTCGCGTCGCCTCCGTTGTTCCGTCCCGTCCTGGACGGCTGGGCGCTGCCCGCCGGCTACGACGAGACGTACTCCAAGGGCCTGCAGAACGACGTCGACTACCTCACCGGGAACAATCTCGACGAGAGCGGTGCGATACCGGAGGCCCTGGTCGACGCCCTGCGCCGCGGTCGCAGGATCCTCAGGCCGGGCTCGCCTGCGGTCAACGTGACCCTTGAGCACCATGTCGCGGCGGCCAGTCGCAAGTTCGGGGAGATGGCCGGGGAATTCCTGCGGCTCTACCCGGCCGCCACGGACAACGAGGCGGCACGCGCCAGCAGCCGTGCGGTACGCGACAACTCCCGCATCTCGACGTGTCTGTGGGGCGCGGACTGGACCCGCCACGCCACCGGCAACGTGCACACCTACTTCTGGACCCATCGCGCCCCGGCACCGGACGGCGGACCCAGACGGGCCGGCCACGGTTCGGAAATCGACTACATCTTCCGCAACCCCGCCGGCGGCACAGGGGCGTGGACCGAGGAGGACCACAGGGTCGCGCGGACCGTCTCCGCGTACTGGATCAACTTCATCGCCACCGGCGACCCCAACGGCGGCGACCTGCCGTCCTGGCCGGCCTTCTCGGGTGACGACACCGTTATGGAGATCGGCGCGCACTTCCGGACGATTCCTGTCTCGGATCCGGCCTGCACGGATTTCTGGATCCGCTTCTTCCGTACTCAGCAAGCCTGGTGAACAAAGGAGTTCCCATGAACCACCGCATGAACCGCACGCACCTCGCACTGACTGTCTCCGTACTGTGCGGCGCCGCATGTCTGACCGCCTGTAGCAGCGGCAGTTCGTCGTCGGTCGGCTCGGACGGCAAGAGGACCGTCTCGGTCGGCGTGAGCGGCAACGTCTTCGACATGTCCATCCGCCTGGCGGACGAACAGGGTTACTTCGCCAAGCAGAACATCAAGATCAAGTATGTGACGCTGACCGCCGCCACGGGCACCTCGGCCCTGCAGTCGGGGTCGGTGCAGTTCCTCAATTCCAGCCCGACCAGCTTCCTGGCGGGTATCTCCAAGGGCCTGCCGGAGCTGTCGGTCGCCACGAACGGCGGAGGTAATCCCCTCGGTATAGCCGTCAGCACCAAGTTCGCGAAGAGCCACAACCTGACCGCCGACACTCCGGCGGCAGATGTGGCCAAGGCACTGGCCGACTCGACGGCCGGCGCGAGCTCCGCCAACACCAAGGCCGAGGCTGGCATCTTCCTCAAAGCGCACGACGTCGACCCGACGAAGCTGAAGTGGGTCTCGCTTCCGAGTCCCGCCGCTGACAAGGCCGCACTGGTCAAGGGCGAGGTCGACTGGTTCATCACCTCCGAACCGATTCCGCTGCAGGTCCAGCACGAGGGCGACGGCGTCGTGGTGGCCGACCGGTCAAAGGTTCCGGAGTGGGGCTCCGCACAGGCCGGATACGGCCAGGTCGTCGTCGTGAAGAAGGACTACGCGAAGTCCGACAGTGCCACGGTGAAGGGGTTCGCCACCGCAGTCCAGAAGGCGGTCGCCTACCTCAGCGCGCACCCGTCCACCGACGCGAAGGTACTGGCCGCGGCACGCAAGACCCTGCCGGGCCTGCCCGATGACGTACTGAGCGCTTCCGTCGGACAGGTCGACTGGCCGAGCAGTGGCAAGCAGGACGACGCCGGGTGGAAGAAGACCCTGGGCTTCGTGAAGGACGGCATCGGCGCGGTGCCTGATGCCAGCGTGTCCTCCGACAACTGGACCAACACCTACCTGCCGTGACACGGCCGAGCCCGCCCGGAAGGGAGCAGAACATGGCAACCGTCACCGACCAGACCGTGACCACGCGCGATCGAGAGACCGCGGGCCGGCCCGTCCAGAAGGCGCGTACCTTCTGGCGGAGTACCACCGCCGTCGTCGTGCTGCGCATCCTGGTGATCATCATTGCCCTCGCCCTGTGGCAGGTGATGAGTGGTCCCGTCCTGCCCGAGTACGCGGTCAGCAAGCCCGACGCCGTGTACCACGCCCTCGTCAAAATGCTGAGTTCGGCGAGCGGCTGGACCGACATCAAGGTGACCACCGTCGAAGTGCTGGCCGGCTTCGGACTCGGCGTCGCCGCCGGAACCGTGATGGGCCTGGTACTCGGATCCTTCCCGCTGCTTGGCCGAGTGCTCGAACCCCTCGTGGCAGCCGTCAACGGCATCCCGAAGATCGCACTCGCCCCGCTGTTCCTGCTGTTCTTCGGCATCGGCCCCTGGTCGAAGATCACCATCGCGATGACCGGTGTCGCCTTCGTGGTCTTCTACAACGTCTACCTCGGCCTGCGGCTGAGGGAACGCGAACTCGTCGAGGTCGTCCAGGTGATGGGCGGCCGCAAGCACCACGTCCTGGGTTACGTGACGATCCCGACGCTCGCCGCCCCCTTCTTTGCCGCGCTCAAGACGGGCGGGCCCCTGGCCATCCTCGGTGTCATCGGCGGCGAGTTCATCGCCTCGTCGGAAGGCGTGGGACACGAACTCTTCACCGCGGCTCAGAATCTCGACGCGGCCTCGGAGTTCGCCGGACTCATCGTTCTCGTCGCCCTGACGCTCGGTCTCAACGCTGTGCTGAGCGCTCTGGACTCGTACGCCCTGAAGCGCCTCGGACTCGCCGCACGCCGCCGCCCGCAGCCCAAGCGCTGAAACACCCAGGGCGTCCGCCGCGCGCACACGCCCCGTCAAGGGAAAGGACTGCTCCACCGATGAACGAACACCCGCACACCGCACCGTCCCCCGGCCGGGACGACGGGCCGCCGTCCTCCCTGCGGCCCTCCCGCCGAGCAGTGCTGGCAGCGATCGCGGCGTCGACCGCAACCGCCGTGCCAATGCTCTCCGCCACACCGGCGGCCGCTGCCTCTGACCCGCACAGGGACCTGCTCTACGTCGGTACCTGGGGTCAGAGCCAGCTCCATGCCGTCCGGTTCGACCCCGTCAGCGGGACCATGAACGCCCTGGGGTCCGTGGCGACAGTCAGCTCCAACTGGGTCGCGGTGCACCCGACCCGCCCGGTCCTCTACGTCGCCGGCGCGGAAGTCGGCGGCTTCATCCGTACCTTCCGTCTCGACGACGCTTCGGGCGCGGTCCGGCAGACAGCGGAGATCGGGACGGAGGCCGTCCCGGGCGGCAGCGGCGGGCTGTCGTACATCGGGCTGAACTCGGACGCGGACACGCTGCTGGTCGCCGACTTCGCGACCGGCTCCGCGGCGACGCTATCCGTCGGACGCACCGGCCGGCTGGGCGGCGTGGCCTCCAGGGTGCAGGACACGGGTTCGGGGCCGAATCCGCGACAGGCGGCGCCGCACGTGCATCACGTGGTCATCGACCCGAGCCGCAGGTTCGCTCTGGTCGCGGACTTCGGAGCCGACCGAGTGTTCGTACACGGCTACGACCGGGCCACCCACGAGTTGTCCGCCAGGCCGGACGGCGATGGCGCCTACGCGACGGCCCCTGGGTCGGGTCCGCGGCGTCTGGTCTTCCACCCGAGCGGCAGGACGGTTTACCTGCTGAACGAACTCACCGCGGACATCCAGGTCTTGGGATGGAACGCACGGACCGGCGTACTGACACCCCAGCAGCTCCTCACGACCAATGCGCCCGATCACACCGGCGCCATGAGCGCGGCGGAACTGGCCATCAGCCAGGACGGCCGACACGTCTACGTCTCCAACCGCGGCGACAACACCCTCGTCGTCTTCTCGGCCGACCCGCACACCGGCCTGCTCACCGAGGTGCAGCGTCTGTCCTGCGGGGGCACCACACCGTGGAGCATCTCCCTGCACCCCGGGGGGCGCTGGCTGTTCGTCGCGAACAAGGCCAGCAATACGGTCAACCTCTTCGGTGTGGAACCGCGATCCGGGCGTCTCTCGGACACCGGTACCTCCGTAGCCGTCCCCGCTGCCGACTGCATCGCCATCCGCTCCTCGCAGGGCACAGCAGGATCCACCCGCTTCTGACCACGAGACGCTGCTTGTCGGGCCCGGCCGGTCACCCACCGCCGGGCCCGACTACGTCGCGGCGTCGGGGAGGCGACGGCAGAGCGAGCATGGCAAGTCCCACGGCCGCCGCAGCGAGCCCACCGAGCAGGAGAGCACTGCGTGGGCCGCTGACCGTCGCGATCGCCCCGACGATCGGCGCGCCGATGACGGTGCCGCCCATCCAGCCGATCGACCAGATGGACACCACACGCCCACGCATCTGTGGCGCGGCTCCAACTTGCAGGAGCGTCTTGGCCGATGCGTTGAACGTGATCGATCCGGAGCCGACGAGCACCAGGGCTGCCAGCGCCAGCGGCAGATTCGGAGCCAGCGCCGCGACACAGATCAAAGCCCCCCAGATGACCGCCGACACCGACAGGGACCGCGAGGTCACCCGGGGGCGCCGCATCGCGAAGCACCCTCCCAGAACCGCCCCGGCACTCATGAAGGCCGTTGCGGCGCCGAACCCTTCGGGGCCGGCATGAAGGACCAAGGTGGTGAAGAGCGGGAGAGTCACCGGGAACTCCCACGTCAGGATTCCTGTCACGTACACCATGACCATCGGGCGCAACAGTTCGGGGGTGTGGCAGATGTAGGCGATGCCGGCGCGGATCTGCCCCCTGGCGTGTATCTCGCGCTCGGCGGGTTGCATCTCCGCCGCGCGCAGTGCGCGGAGGCTGACGATGACGACCAGGAAGGACAGAGTGTCCAGGGCAAAGCACGGGGTCACCCCGAGAGTGGCGATGATGACTCCGGCGAGACCGGGCCCTACGAGCTTCGCGGTGTTGACGAGCGTGGAGTTGATGGCGATCGCGTTGGGCAGATGCTCCCGGTCGACCAGTTCGCTGATCAGACTCTGGCGGGCCGGGCTGTCGAAGACGTTGACGAAACCGAGCGCCAGCATGAACGCGACGAGCAGCGGAAGTTCCATCAGGCCGGCCCACGACAGCACAGTCAGCAAAGCGGCTTGTACGGCGAAGCAGACCTGCGTGAGGGTGAGCAGCCGACGACGGTCGTGCCGGTCCACCACCAGGCCGCCCCAGGCCCCCAGAAGCAGGATGGGCAGGTACCGGGCGGCGGTGACGATGCCGAGCATCGTCCCGCTGTGCGTGAGCTGCAGCGCCAGCCAACCCACGGCAATGCTCTGCATCCAGTTGCCGGCCACCGAAATCGACTGACCGAGCATGTACAGGCGGTAGTTGCGGATCTTGAGCGAGGTGAAGCTGCTCGGGCGCGGGACGCCGACGGCTTGCGGCCGAAGGGATGGCATGAAGCTCCCTTGCGGGTTGCGAGCTCCGATCGGCGGCGGCTCCAGGAAGAAGCCGCTGTCTTGTCGGGCTCGTAGAAAGTTCTAGTTCGGTACTAGTTTCCACAGGGGAAGGTCGCGCAGTTAACGGTATTTCACGCACACGCGCGGAAGCAAGACCCCGATCAGTTGCCCAACTGGGCAGGTCTGCTGCCTCTTTCAGGCGACCAAGAGGTCGCGCGGGCTCCCATCAGGTGGCGGACAGATCCGTCGACCAGCCGACCGGTGCCGAATGAAGTACCCAGACGAAACCAACTATGCCAGCTGCTTCAGGACCCGACCCCGCGGGACTCCAGTCCGTCAGCCGGTCGCACTTCGGCAGGAGTGGCCAGCCGTTCCAGCAGCATCACGGCGGCCTCGAGCATCACCTTCTCGGCCTCCGAAAAGCCGGCGATGCGGGCACGGAAGAACGTGTCCGTGCGCTCCGAGGTGGACGCAAGGACCTCCCTGCCCTCGGGTGTTATGCCGACCAGTGTGGAACGGCCGTCGTTGGCGTCCGGGGCGACCTCGACCAGGCCGTCCGCCGAAAGATTGCTCACGATGCGCGTGACGGACGACTTGCTGATCTTTTCCAGGCGCGCGAGGTCGGTCATCCGCAGAGGACCGAACGCTTCCACAGCCCACAAGGTGGAGTGGCGCGACGGTGTGATCGGCGTCTCGACGTCGGACGGCTCACGCATCTGCCGTGACAGCCACATCGTCACGGTACGCAGTCTCGCCAGCGTCGCCCCGTCGCCCAGGCTCTCGGCCGTCACCTTCACCCACCTCGAACCCTCGGTTCCATGACGCCAGAAGTCTAACGGGCACGCGTGTCCTTGGATTTGGTGCTCACCTCACCGTAACCAGCAAGGATTGTCGGACAAGAAAACCTGACCCTCAGGCGGCACTTCGCCAAATGTGCTGCATGTTTGCAGGATCTCTTGTGGCCGATTTTCTCCAGTGTTACGGTCACGCCCATCTTGTTCGACAATCCATGCGGCGGGCGCATGTGATCAACGAACCGAACGGCCCCGCGAGAACGATCAGAGCCGTGGCCGGAACGCCCTCCCAGAGCCCTCCGACAGAGCCGACGATCACGTCCTGCGAGGTGACGTCCTCCGAAACCGCGCGTCCGCCGACAACGAAAGGACACCAGACAGCGATGTCTCCTGACATGAAGCGTCGAGCGTTCCTCACGGCCAGTGCCGCCGTCGCCGGCACCGCGTTCCTGCCCAAGCCCTTCGCTGTGGCAGCAGCTGCGTCCGGCAAGAAGGGCGTGATGCTGATGAACCGGATCGGGCCATCGGCATCGACCCTGTACATCGCCAACTCCGACGGCTCCAACGAGCGCAAGCTGCTGGACAGTTCGACGTACGACCGCCACGCCGCCTTCTCGGCCGATGGCAAGAAGGTGTTCTTCACCTCGGAGCGGACCGGCGACGGCAACTCCTGCATCTACTGGGCCAGTCTCAACGGATCCGGCCAAGGAGTAGGCGTCCAGCCCCTGGTGACCGGGCCGGCCATGGACGACGCCGCTGCCCTGTCCCCGGACGGCAACACGCTCGCCTTCGCCTCCACGCGCTCGGCGGACCACCTCTCGCAGATATGGCTGCTCGACCTGCGCACCCAGAAACTGACCAACCTGACCGGCACGGCGGCCCTGGCCGGCAACGCTTCCAGCCCTGACGGTCATTTCCGCCCGTCCTGGTCCCCCGACGGCAAGTGGATCGCCTTCTCCAGCGACCGCAACACGATCTGGCGCGGACACAATGACGGCCAGGGCTGGGAACACACCCAGGAACTGAGCATCTACGTCATCAAGAAGGATGGCACCGGGTTCCGCCAGGTGGCCACGAAGCCGGGGTTCTGTCTGGGCTCACCGAAGTGGTCGCCGAACGGTGCCAGGATCGTCTACTACGAGATCACCACCGAGGGCACCTGGGGAGCCCACCGCCCGGAAGCCATCGGCATCGTCGAATCCCAGATCGTGTCCGTCGACGCAGCGACCGGCGCCAACCGGATCGAACACACCTCGGGCCCCCACCTCAAGGTCGCACCCCAGTACGTGAACGCCACCGAAATCGGCTACCTCATCAAGGGCGGAGCCGATGAGGGACTGGCCTACGTGTCGGGGACGCTGCCCTCCGTCAAGCGGTCGCTGCGCTCGCCGGTCTGGTCACCGGACGGCCGGTCAGTGATCTACGAGAAGGTCGATTTCACCCCCCGCGCACTCGACGCCCCGCTGTACAGCTGGGACGCGGACTGGGACTACCGCTTCTGTGACGTGTTCCCCGTCCTCTCGGCACAGGGCCGTCTCGCGATGACGGAGAAGCAGACCGGCGCGGGCAAGTCCTCGATCGTCACCATGAACCCCGACGGTTCCGACGCCCAGGTCGTCTTCAACACCGCCGACAGCGGACTCGACCCGGTCATGGTCGCCAAGGGGCTGGCCGGCGCCTTCCGCCCCACATGGTCGCCGGACGGAGAGTGGATCGCATTCGGCCTGGGCGGATGGTTCCAGGAGCGTGCGGTGACCACAGCCACGGTGATGAGGGTACGCAGCGACGGCTCAGCCCTGGAAGCGCTCACGGACAACACCACGAACGCCGGCTTCCCAAGCTACTCGGCCGACGGAACACGCGTCGTGTACCGCGTGTGGGGCGCAGAGAACGGCCTGCGCATCCTAGATCTTTCCACCGGTACGACGACCGTCCTGACCACCGAATCCGACAACCTGCCGGACTGGTCGCCGGACGGCAGCCTGATCCTCTTCACCCGCAAAACGAGTGCGACCAACTTCGACGTGTGCACCATCCGCCCGGACGGAACCGGCCTGCGCGTGCTGACCAGCACCGGCGCGAACGACGGTCACGCCGTGTGGAAATGCGACGGACGCATTCTGTACAACAGCGGCATGTACGGGTTCCGGGAGGAGGCGGCGCTCTACGACAACACCTTCCAGCCCTACGGTCAGATCCTCAGCATGAATTCCGACGGGTCCGGCAAGAAGCTGCTGACCGACAGCCAGTGGGAGGACTCCATGCCGCTCTACCTGCCGCAGGAGGTTCTCGTCCAGTGACCTGAGCTCCCCCCCGGCGTTCCTTTGGCCGGGCACACCGGGCCCACCGGGCCCACCGGCCAGGAGCGGGTCATTACTCACCGGAGCAGCCGTGTCAGCTACAAGATGAGCGTCCGATGGACCTCGTCCGTTGCCGTATCGAGTCTCCAACAGTGGAGGGTGCCCCCGACGCGAGTTGGTCGAGCAGTGTGGCCATGGCAGCGGAGGACGAACCAACCGCTATGGCTCGGCAGCGACTCACGGCCCAGCGTCTGATCCTCGAAGCGTGCACGGCCACCGACCTGCGCAGGCCCGCTGGGAAGTCGCTGCGATACGCCGTGCGTTGCCTGCTGTCCCCCTACACAGGGCACCCGGACTTCCGCGACGTACGGCTGCCCCGGCAGGGCGCGCATCCGGCGGCTTCCATCGCGCAGCGCCGGTGATCCGCAGGCGGACGTACCTGGCGGTGAAGGCAGGGACGGTGCGGTCGGTGAGGATGGAGGTGTTGCCGGTGACCGCGTCGACGTCCGTCCACGCCGTTCCGTCGATGCTCTTCTGGAGCTGGAAGTCGCGCAGGTCGTGGGCCTGGAAGCCCCTGTTCGTCCTCGCCGCGCTCGTTGGCTCTCTCGGCTGGCTGGAACCGACCGGGGCCAACGTGCTGGTGCTGGCGCCTTGGGGCCTGCGGGCCCGACGGACGCGTCGGCGGATCGGTGAGGGGGTGGCTCTGGCGCGTCCTATGTGGAGCAATGTCTGGTATTGCTGTCGCTGCGATGTGGTCTGGCGCTGCGGTGAGGGGGGCGGAGGCCGTGTCGCCCGCCCGTTTTCAGATGGACCTCTGGGGCCGTGGCGGCTATCTCGACCTGATGAGACCTACTCCGCGCTGAGGCACACGACTCTCTATCCCTGAGCTTGTTCTTTAACCTCGGGCTGTCCCGTGACGACGCAGATGGGGCTCAATACTACGGGCGAAGACTCGTCGCGTACGGAGCGGGATACGGAGTGGCACTGCTGGCCGTGACTTCGTGCACGGCGGCTCCGCCGTCGGGATCTACGCCGCAGAAGTCGCAGCGGGCGCAGGCCTCGCCCACTGTGTCACCCTCGCTGCCCAAGCCGGGATCCTCGTCGGGGCCCGCCGTCCCGGTCGGGGCGGCACGGCCTACAGTCGGCGATGCGCCGATGCTGGCGTCGGTCCGAAAGAGCATGAAGGTGATGCCCTCCTACGAAATGCCGTCCGACGAGTTCGTCGCGGTGATCAGGCGGGACGCGCCAGATGCCGGTGAGCTCCTGTGGATGAAGGACGACCGTATGTACTGTTCTGCGATCGTCTGCGAGGGGCTGGCGAGGGTCGAATGCGGGTCGCTGCCGGAGAGCTGGCCGCGTAAGGGCGTGCTGATGGTGACGATGGGCGCGCCGTATGAGGCGAAGCCCGGTGAGCAGCCCGGCCTGTTTGCCTTTCTTGCCGTTGTCGAGGGTGAGCATGGCCCGTACGCCTACAAAGGGGCGGAGCCAGGGGCGGCGGGCCCAGTTCACGACGGCGTCGTGACCTTCGCTTCGGGCCGCAAGCTGGGCCTGATCTCCTACGAGAAGCACTCGAGCCCGATTCCGAAGACCGAGATCTGCGGCGAGGACGGCGCCGTGTGCTTCCCGGCCTACTACCCGAACCGCTAAAGGGTGTTGGGCAAGGCTGTGAACTGGGCATCTTCGGTGTATCGCTGGGGGTGTTGAGGGCTGAACGGGTGTGGGTGGAGGCGTTCACGGGGCTGCGGATGGAGCAGTTCGGTCGGCTGCTGAGGGTGGTCTGGGAGCGGGGCGGGAACGGCACCCTGCGGGGGCGCCCGTGGAGTCTGTCGCTGGCCGAGCGGGTGCTGATCGTCGCGGTGTACTACCGGACGAACCTGACCATGCGGCAACGGGGACCGCTGTTCGGTGTCTCTTCTTCCACTGTGTGCCGGGTGGTCCAAAGGCTCGGGCCGCTGCTCGCCATCAAGCCTCTCTCCCGCCCGACCGGTGCCGCCGACCGGTTGTGGATCGTGGGCGGCACCCTCATTCCGGTCCGTGACCGGCAGGTCGGAGCGTCCAGCCGCAACTACCGGTTCTCCGCGAACGTCCAGGTCATCGTGGATGCCGAGACCCGGCTCGTGATCGCGACGGCCCGACCGGTGCCGGGCACCACCGCGGACGCCCACGCCTGGCGCGCCTCCGGCCTGGCCGAGCACTGCCAGGACGTGACCATCCTCGGCGACGGCGCCTACCTCAACGGCCAGTTGGTCGTCCCGCACCGCAAACGCCCCCGACGGCCCCTGCTCCCGGGCGAGGAAGCCGACAACGCCGCCCACGGCAAGGTCCGTGCCCGGGTGGAGCATGTGATCGGCCGCATGAAGAACTACAAGATCCTCCGTGACTGCCGGCAGCACGGCAACGGCCTCCACCACGCCGCCCAGGCCGTTGCCCATTTGCACAATCTCGCGATCGCATCATGACCAGAGGAATGTCCTCACACGCCCCGACCTGCCCGAACACAGCCTTGTGCAACACCCTTTAAGGCTTGGCCTTCGTGATTGGTCTTAGGGGCGAATGCAACTCATGATCCGTATCGGCTGAATCCTGAGGTTTGTCGTTGCTGACTATCAGGCAGGATCGCGAACCCTTCGTACTCTTCCAGGGATTCCAGCCAGGCCCAGGCACCCTTGCCTCGGGCGAATGCGGCGGTGGCGTACGTATCCGTCATGGTCAGACGTGGGCCAATAAGGGTCAGGGAAGCGAACGAGGTGACGGGGGTGCCTCGGTGCGGGTCGAGAATGTGCGCGCCTCGTTCGGCGATGCCGGATGTTGCGATGGCCAAGTCGTGGTGCGCCGCGATGACTGTGGCCAGTTCGCCGGGCCGCTGAGGGTGGGCGATGCCGATACGCCATGGGATACCGGGGGCTGCTTGGCCTCGGAGCTGGATGTCACCTCCTCCATTGACGCAGGTATTGCGGGCGCCGGCGGCGTGGAGGAGTTGGGATGCGGCTTCGGTGGCCCAGCCTTTGACGAGACCCGAGGGGTCGAGCGTTCCAGCTGAGACGATGCTGAACCAGCCGTCACTGTCATGGGTGGCCTCTGCGCACAGCGACAGAACCTCGTGGACTTCGGGTGGGCAGTCCGAGAGCCGGATTTCGCCACGGTCGAGTCGGTTGATGTGGCTGTCGGTCCGGTAGGTGGAGAACACGGCGTCGACCCGGTGGAGATGGCGTACGGCCTCGGCGAGGGCGTCGTGGATGGCCGGGGTGGGCCTGTCCCGGACATCGAAGGAGAAGACGGTGCCCATCACATGCTCGACGTGGCGCAGTCCGTGTGCGGTGTCAGGCATGAGCCTGGTCCAGGGCGCTCTGTAGCGACTGGATATAGCCCTCACTGGTGTAACTGGCTCCGGAGACGGAATCGATCTGCGCGCTTTGGGCGCCGAGCGCCTCCTGGGTGAGACGGGGCAGGGCGTAGGCCGAGATCTGCTGATCGCGGCCGTTCTGATTCGGTGCCTGGAGGACCTGAATCGCTGTGATCATTCCCTTGTCCAGGGTGGTGGCGACTTGGACGGTGCCGTACTCGGTTTCTACGGGATCCCCGGTGAACGTTCCCGTCCCATTGGAGGTGCCCGTTGAGGTTGCCGTCGGGGTCGGGTGGGAGGTCGCGGGTGTTCGCGACGTGCTGCCGGCCAGTGGCGGGGCCTGGTGGGGTTTGAGGGCGAGCAACGCGACGACCAGGGCACTGATCCCGGTGGTGGCGACGATGGCTCTGCGCATGGCGGGTTCTCCTCAGAACGCGAACGACTCGTGGTGGATGCGGGAAGCCGGTACACCGGCTTCCCGCAGGGCGTCCATGGCGGCCTGCGTCATTCCCGGTGGCCCGCACACATAGACGTCGTGTGCGGCCAGGTCCGGGACCAGGGCGATCAGGCTCCGAGCGGTGATCGGGGACGATTGGCCGGGCGGTCCGTCGAGGAGGTAGTGCACGGTGGCGCGTCGGCGGCTGGCTATCGCGTCGATCTCGCCGCGTAGAGCAAGGTCTTCGACACGACGGGCCCGGTAGACGAGGGTCACGTCGCCCGGAAGCGTCTCGAAGAGAGAGCGCAGGGGGGTGATGCCGACACCACCGGCGAGGAGCAGCACTTCCGGGGCGGTTCGGCGCATCGCGGTGAAGCTGCCGTACGGTCCCTCGGCCCACACCCGGGTGCCGGGCGCCAGGCGGGCGAGCGCGGCGCTGTGCCCGCCGGCGGTCTTCACGGTGATGCGCAGGTGGCGGGGGAGTGCAGGCGCGGACAGGGAGTAGGGGTTGGCGGTCCACCACAGGCCGCGGGCCAGGAAGCGCCAGCGCAGGAACTGGCCCGGCGCGCCGCCCAGCTCGTCCAGATGCTCGCCCGTGAGGTACACGGAGACCACCCCCGGGGCCTCGGGACGGACCGCGGCAACCCGCATCCGGTGGCGCAGGCCGCGACGCACGGGGACAGCGAATCGGAACCAGGCGACCAGGGTGGCAATGCTCAGGAACAGCGTGTACCAGGCGGTCTGGGCGAGGCGGTTGCCGACGAAGTCGGCCCCGTTGGAGAGCTGATGGCCGAAGGTGAGGAAGACGGCCAGGTAGGTGAGGAAGTGCAGATAGTGCCATGTCTCGTAACTCAGCCTGCGGCGGGCCGCGCGCGCCGAGATGACCCCAGTGAGCAGGAACAGCAGAAATCCGATCGTGCCCTTGAGCAGGTCTGGATAGTGGAAGACCAGCGTGGACGTCTGGCCCACCACGCTCGTACGGGAGGCCAGTGAGTAGCCCCAGATGATGAGCAGGGTGTGGGCCAGGGCCAGCGAGACGGTGCAGCGCCCGCCCAGGGCGTGCCAACGGGCGAGCCTGTCCGTGCCGATGGTGTGGTCGAGGAGCGGCATGCGGGCCATCAACGCCAGAAGCACCGCGCAGGCGTAGCCGGCGAGCAGCCCGGTGATACGCCCAGCGCCGGTCAGCCAGCCTGCAGTGCCGACCACCGAGGTCGTGTCGCTCCACCACAATGCCAGCACTCCCGCGCCACCGGACCAGATCACCAGGGACACCAGGAACGGCACGGGACTGCGGCGTGGACGGCGGTGACGTATTTCGTTTTGCGCATATCTGGTACGGGTGAACGCGACGGTCATGGACACCTCCACTTGGACCCCGCCGCAGGGTCTGCTCCGGCGAGGGGCGGCCAGCCTCACAGCCCAACCTCTGTGAACCCTCTGAGCGGGTCGCCGCAGTCCGCGCGCAGCGCCGATTCAGAGGAAACTCAAAGACTGCGTCCGTCCAGTTCCCGCCCGCGCCGGGGGATGCTGGACGAATCATGGACGCACCGCGCAAGACACCCCAGCTGCACCATCCCGACGGAGAGCCGGTGCGGGTCCTCGTCGTCGACGACGAACCCGACGTCACCGACGTCCTGGCCGGCGTCATGACGGGGGAGGGCTGGCAGGTGCGCTGCGCCGCGGACGGCGCGAGTGCACTCGCGACAGCACGCGACTTCCGCCCCGACGCGGTGGTCCTGGACTGGATGCTGCCCGACCTCGACGGCTTGCAGGTACTGCGAGCCCTGCGACGCGAGGCCCCCCGTGTCTGCGTCCTGTTCCTGACCGCCCGAGACGCGGTCGAGGACCGGATCGCCGGCATCACCGCCGGGGGCGACGACTACGTCACCAAGCCGTACAGCCTGGAAGAAGTCCTGGCCCGGCTGCGCGGACTCCTGAGGCGGGCCGGCATGAGAGCGGAACCCGGCACCAACTGGCTCTCCGTGGGGGATCTCAGCATGGACGAGGAAGCGAGGGAAGTCCGGCGCGGCGGAGTGACCGTCGATCTGTCACGCACCGAGTTCGAACTCTTGCGGTTCCTCATGCGCAACCCGCGCAGGGTGCTGTCCAAGGACCAGATCCTCGACCGGGTCTGGGCCTACGACTTCGGCGGGCGCGCGCACATCGTCGAGCTCTACATCAGCTACCTGCGCAAGAAAATCGACGCAGGCCGCACCCCGATGATCCACACCGTGCGCGGCGTCGGCTACGTCCTCAAGCCGGACGTCTCGTGAGGCGCCTGCCGCCCCGCACGCTGCGGGGCCAGCTCACCGTCGGGCTCGTCACCCTGCTCGCCTTCGCCTGCCTGGCTGTCGGGATCACCACAGCTCTCGCGCTGCGCGGCTTCCTGATGGGACGCCTGGATGAGCAACTCACCGCCTCCGGCGGCCGGTTCGCCGCCAGTCTGGAACACGAGACCAGGCCGGACGGGGACAATCGCCCCGACACCCGGGGGCAGGCCGACTCCACCTTCGGTGCCCGTCTCCTGAACGGAACCGTCACCCAGGCGGCCGTCGTGGACGACACGACCGATCGCCCCCTGACCCTGTCCGACAATGATCGCCGCGTCCTGGCGCGGCTCCCCGTGGACGGACGCGGGCACAGCATTCGGCTCTCCACACTGGGGAAGTATCGTGTCACCGCTGTCCGGGGTGACGACCAGGACACCATGATCACCGGCCTGCCCCTGCACCCAGTGGAAGAGACCGTCCACCGTCTCGAAGCCGTCGAAACCGCACTGTTCGCAGCCGCCCTCCTGCTTTCCGGTATCGCCGCGGCGCTGTGGGTACGTTTCTCCCTCCGGCCCCTCCAGAAGGTCACGGCGCGCGCCGCGGAGGTGGCCGGGCTGCCGCTCGCCAGCGGCGAGATCGCCATGCCGGGCCCGCTTCCCGATGCCGACCCCCGCACCGAGGTCGGCCAGGTCGGCGGCGCACTCAACCACATGCTCGGCCACGTGGAGGACGCCCTCACCCGCCGCCAGGCCAGCGAGGAACGGCTCCGGCACTTCGCCGCCGACGCAAGCCATGAACTGCGTACCCCCGTAGCGAATATCCGTGGGCACGCCGAACTAGCTCTCCGCCTCGGCGGCCCGGTGCCTCAAGAGGTACGGCACGCGCTTGAACGCATCGACGGGGAATCGCAGAGGATGACACGCCTTGTCGACGACCTGCTCCTGCTCGCCCGTCTGGACGCCGGGCGCCCCCTGGAGCGAGAACCGGTGGACCTGACGCTGCTGGTACTGACCGCCACGGACGACGCACGTGCAGCAGGCCCGGCCCACCGCTGGATTCTCGACCTTCCCGCAGACCCCATCACCGTCACCGGCGACGCCCACCGCCTGCAACAGGCCATCGGAAACCTTCTCGCCAATGCCCGCACGCACACTCCGCCAGACACCGAAGTGAGCATCGCCCTGACCAGAGGTGAAGCAGAGGTGTGCCTCAGCGTGACCGACAACGGGCCGGGTATCGCCGACGAGATTCAACCGGAAATCTTCGGCCGCTTCGTCCGCGCCGACCACGCCCGCTCCCGCAGTACGGGAAGCACCGGTCTTGGCCTCGCCATCGTGCAGGCCGTCATCACCGCCCACGGCGGAGACATCACCGTCGCCAGCAGCCCTGGGCACACCACTTTCCGGCTGACGCTCCCAGGTACCGATGGACAACGTGGGCACAACGGCGGGCAGTTGCCGCCCGGTGGCGCAGCTTTGAATTGACCACGGACTGCTTCCGCGTGGGCTGGGTGGGGGAAACCATTGAGGCCGAAAGAACCGGAAGGCTCGGGTGGGTCGCTGGGGCGGTTACGGCTCGATGATCTACCGGACGAACTTCAGGTGCGGATCGACACGGTCCGCGGGACCCGGGACCGGTAGAGCGGCCTGCTGGAGGCCGTGCACTCGGTGGGGCGTGAACTGGAGCTGTCGCAGGTCCTTCGCGGGGTGATTGAGGTTGCCGTCGCCCTGGTGGATGCCGAATACGGCGCGCTTGGCGTGATCGCTGACGGGCAGCGGCTCTCAGAATTCCTGCCGGTGGGGATGAACGAGGAACTCCGGGCCCGGGTCGGTGATCTGCCGTCCGGGCACGGGCTGTTGGGGGAGTTGATCCGTCACCCGGAGGCGCTGCGCCTCGCCGACCTGGCCGAGCACCCGGCGTCGTCTGGAATTCCCGCGCACCATCCGCCGTTGCACTCCTTCCTCGGGGTGCGGGACGAGGTGTTCGGCAATCTCTATCTGACTGATAAGCGCGGCGGCGCCCAGTTCGGCGAGGAGGACGAGGCGGTCCTGTCGACGCTGGCCGTGGCGGCCGGGATCGCCATCGAGAACGCCCGTCTGTACGAGGAGTCGCAGCTGCGCGAGCAATGGCTGGCAGCCGGCGCGGAGTTCACCAGCGGGCTGGCGGCGGCGCTGAGTCCGGGGAATTGCCCGGCGGGACAGGCGCCGTGGGCATAACACGAGCGTGTCCGGGTCAGGTTCACGGTATGAGCGACGGGTCGCAATGCGGCTGGCAACGGCGATGAACGTCCGGACAAGCGCTGTGTGGTTGCGCGTCGCTCCCAACAGCGTTGTGTTGATCGTAACGACCTCGAAAGACGTCGTCGCTCCGCTCAGCACGTGCCACAGCGCGTCCCGTCCGTGCCGGAGGTCTGCCCGAACAGGGCCGATGCTAGGCCGAACTTCGCTGATTCCGTGGCCAGTTGGGCGGTGGCATCGACCTGGTTCGATGTGCCGGACGTGTTGAGTGCTGCTCCAACAGTCATGTCGGTGGGAACGGCCGCCGGTCGGCCTCGCATTCCGGTCGGCGTGTGACAGCTTTTTGTCATTCATGTGTACCGGGTCCGGGGCAGGGCTACGCGCGCCGCCCAGTAGCCGTTCCACCCGTTGGACCGGCGTTGACATCAGCTTGGGCCTTTGTCTTTACTGCGAGCCAGAACGGTCATGAGTGTCAGCGACAGGCCCTGGCTTGCTGACCGGCAACCCTCGCACCGCGGTGGGGTGCCCCAGGTGACGACCGGACCGGATGACGTTTCGGTAAGCGCGAGGCCCACTGGGCCGGAACAGTGACGGTGACGCCATGTACGCAGCGCTGAGGATGGCCCCTTGCCGCCCTCAGGGCTGCGTACGGTCGTACGCCTGCCTGCTGGTCGCCGACCGCACCGTCGATCTGCTCCGCGTGAACAGCGCGCTGTGTACCGCACCGGGCCGTGCCCGCTGTCGGGGCTAACACCTCTCTTCAGCCCCCTGTTCCCGGACGAACACCGCTTGCGCGGTGTCACGCCGTCCTCCCAGCCCCCGCCCGGCAACCAGCCGTCGTGTGCGCCGCACGCCGCCGCGGTCCGGGGTGTCCGACTCCGCCGGAGCCCACCATGAGTGAACGCCCAGGCATCACCGTTGCCGTCCCCGAGACGCCGCCCCACCGACGAACCGTCAAAACCACTCGTGGCACTGCGTGTTCTGCCGCGTCGTCGGCCCGGACGCCGGATGGCCACCGCCGCAGCCGACTACTGGTTCCTGCGGCCGAGCATCCTCGGCGGACTGATCGTCACCCACCGTCGCCCCGCGCCGGGGTCCCCGCCCCGCGTCCCCAGCACTGGAGCCGTCACGCGATGTCCGTAGCCAGTCTCGAAACCACCGATTCCCACGTCCTCGACAACCCCGCGTGGGCCGCCCTCACCGGCCCGCACGCCCACTTCGCCCAACGCGTCGGCCGGGCCGCCCGCTATCCGCGGGACGTGGCTCCCTTCCATGCCGTCACCGATGAGGACGACCCGTGCGCCTGGGCCGACCTGGCCACGCTCGTCGGCCCCGGCGGCAGCGCCGCGGTGCGCGGCGTGAGCGAACCACCGAATGGATGGGAGCTCGTCCGGAGTGGCCAGGGCGTCCAACTCGTCGACACCGGGCTGCGGGCGGAGACTGATTCCGAGGCTGTACGGCTCGGCCCCGCCGACGTACCCGAGATCCTCGACCTGGTAGCCCGTACCCGACCGGGCCCCTACCTGCCGCGCACCGTCGAACTGGGCACCTACCTGGGCATCCGCCACCGCGGCCGGCTCATCGCGATGGCCGGTGAACGGCTGCACCCGCCCGGCTGGACCGAGATCAGCGCCGTGTGCACCGACCCGGACCACCGCGGCCGGGGCCTGGCCACGCGCCTGGTCCGCGCCGTCGCAGCCGGCATCAAGCAACGCGGCGAGCAACCCTTCCTGCATGCCGCCGCCACCAACACCGGCGCCATCCAGCTGTATGAGTCGCTCGGCTTCACCCTGCGCTGCCGTACGGTCTTCTCGCTCGTGCGGAACACCGGAGCCACTGCCGCTGTGGAAGAAACCGTATGAACACGCCGTTGTCCCTGTGGCCGGCGGCAGTTAGGACGGAGGTGCGTCACGTGACTCGTGTACTCCGTCCCGTACCCCTGCACTCCCGGCGCCACATCGACCTTCAGCGCGTGGCCGGCGCCCTCTGTTGCTCCTGACCTTCTCAGGTATTCGGCCGGCGGACTCCATCTCGCCGCCATCCAGATGCCGTTCGCCGCCATTCACGCGCGTCGGCGTTTTCGTACGGATCTCCAGGAAGGCATTCATCCGTGTCCCCTTCTTCGCTGCACCTCGCCGTCGCCCTCGACGGCACCGGCTGGCACCCCGCCTCCTGGCGCGAACAGGTCGCCCGCCCCCGGGACCTGTTCACCGCCGGTTACTGGGCCGACCAGGTCGCCGAGGCCGAGCGCGGCCTGCTCGACTTCGTCACCTTCGAGGACGGGCTCGGCCTGCAGTCCTCGCACTACGGCGAGCTGGACGGCCGCACCGACCAGGTGCGCGGCCGCCTCGACGCCGTCCTGATCGCGTCCCGGATCGCGCCCCTCACCCGGCACATCGGCCTGGTGCCGACGGTGATCGCCACCCACACGGAGCCCTTCCACATCTCCAAGGCGATCGCCACCCTCGACTACGTCAGCACCGGCCGCGCCGGCCTGCGCGTGCAGATCAGCGCCCGCCCGCACGAGTCCGACCACTTCGGCCGTCGCACCTTGCCGCCGCTGAGCCTGGAGGAGCTGCGGACCCCGTCCGGCCAGGAGCGGCTGACCGGCCTCTTCGACGAGGCCGCCGACTACGTCGAGGTCGTGCGTCGGCTCTGGGACAGCTGGGAGGACGACGCGGAGATCCGGTCCGTCGCCACCGGGCGTTTCGTGGACCGAGACAAGCTGCACCACATCGATTTCGAGGGCAAGTACTTCAGCGTCAAAGGCCCCTCCATCACCCCGCGCCCGCCCCAGGGGCAGCCGCTCGTCACCGCCCTCGCCCGCCAGACCGTTCCCTACCGGCTCGTGGCCCGCCAGGGCGACGTCGGCTACGTCACCCCGCAGGACGCCGAGGACGCCCGGGCGATCGTCGCCGAGATCCGCGCCGAACAAGAGGCGGCCGGCCGTGCCGGTCAACTCCTGCACGTCTTCGGTGACTTGGTGGTCTTCCTGGACGACGACCAGGCCGCCGCGGAGGACCGGCGCGCACGCCTCGACGCGCTCGCGGGGGAGCCGTACACCAGCGACGCCCGGATCTTCGCCGGTACGCCCACGCAACTGGCCGACGTGCTGCAGGAGTTGGGCGAGGCGGGGCTGAGCGGCTTCCGACTGCGGCCCGCCGTCGCCGGGCACGACCTGCCGGCCGTCTCCCGGGGCCTGGTTCCCGAACTCCAGCGCCGGGGCGCCTTCCGTACCGCCTACGAAGCCGACACCCTGCGCGGCCTGCTGGGCCTGAGCCGCCCCGCCAACCGCTACGCCGCAGCCACCACCGCCTGAGCCGGAAGGACCTACACCGACATGAGCAAGCCGCTGAAGCAGATCCATTTGGCTGCGCACTTCCCGGGCGTCAACAACACCACCGTGTGGAGCGATCCGGAGGCCGGCAGCCACATCGAGTTCAGCTCCTTCGTGCACTTCGCGCAGACCGCGGAACGCGCCAAGTTCGACTTCCTGTTCCTCGCCGAGGGACTCCGGCTGCGCGAACAGGGCGGCCAGATATACGACTTGGACGTCGTCGGTCGCCCGGACACCTTCACGATCCTCGCCGCGCTTGCCGCCGTCACCGACCGTCTGGGACTGACCGGCACCATCAACTCCACCTTCAACGAGCCCTACGAGGTGGCCCGCCAGTTCGCCGGCCTCGACCACCTCTCCGGCGGCCGCTCCGCCTGGAACGTCGTCACCTCCTGGGACGCCTTCACCGGCGAGAACTTCCGCCGTGGTGGCTTCCTGCCGCAGGACGAGCGCTACTCCCGCGCCAAGGAGTTCCTGGCCACCACGAACGAGCTCCTCGACTCCTGGCACGGCGACGAGATCGTGGCCGACCAGGCGACGGGTGCCTTCCTGAGCGACGCGAAGGCCGGATCCTTCGTGCACCAGGGGCAGCACTTCGACATCCACGGCCAGTTCAATGTGCCGCGCTCCCCGCAGGGCCGCCCGGTGATTTTCCAGGCCGGAGACTCCGACGAGGGCCGCGAGTTCGCCGCGTCGAGCGCCGACGCGATCTTCAGCCGGTATGCCACCCTGGAGCCGGGCCAGGCCTTCTACAAGGACGTCAAGCATCGCCTCGCCAAGTACGGCCGCAGGCCCGACGAGTTGCTCATCCTGCCCGCCGCGAGCTTCATCCTCGGCGACACGGACGCGCAGGCGCAGGAGCTGGCCAATGAGGTGCGCCGCCAGCAGGTCAGCGGCGCCACCGCCATCAAACACCTTGAGTTCGTCTGGAACCGCGACCTGTCCTCGTACGATCCGGAGGGCCCGCTGCCCGACGTCGACCCGGACGTCAGCGACCACCACATCGCCAAGGGACGCGCCCAGGTGCGCATGTACCGCGACCCGCTGGCCACCGCCCGCGAATGGCGGGAGTTGGCGGCCGCCAACAACTGGTCCATCCGCGACCTCGTCATCGAGACCGGCAACCGCCAGAACTTCATCGGCTCCCCGGCCACCGTCGCGAAGACCATCAACGACTTCGTGCAGGCCGACGCCAGCGACGGCTTCATCCTCGTCCCGCACATCACTCCCGGCGGCCTCGACGTCTTCGCCGACGAGGTTGTCCCACTGCTGCAGGAACAGGGCGTCTTCCGCACCGACTATGAGGGCCCGACCCTCCGCCACCACCTGGGCCTCGCCCACCCGGACGAGCCTCGGGGTGATCAGCGGGCGACGTCGTGAAATTCCTCGCCATCACACTCAGCGTGCACCGAGCTGCTGTCGAGCCGGATGGATCGGGGCCAGGTCGAGGATGCCGAGGGGGATGTCAGACACGGGCGGTCTCCTGATCGATCGGTGATGTCGGCAGCACGGGGCCCCAGGCGAACGGCGGACCCGGGATCTCTCGACACAGCACCGTGCCTCCCTCGGACTGGAACAGTCCGAGGGAGGCACGGTGGGTGATCCGGCAGTACGCGTGGGCACCGCAGTGATGACGTTCTTCAGGCCTGGGCGGAGCCGCGGCGCTCCTGCGGGAGCACCGGCAGAGTGGCCTTAAGTACGCCGTCGGCGCGGTCCTCGCAGCCCTGGCCCGCAGTGGGGCGGCGCCGGTGACAGCCATGACGTCGGATCCGAAGGACCTGACCCTGTTGTGCGGCCCGGGAGTCGAGATCGTCAGGATCTGACAAGCGTTTCTGCCCGGCAGCGATTTCCTCTACAGTCCGGCAACTCGATGCATGCCGCACAAAGGTGACGGATGGTCAGACCTTGTCGCCGGGCTCACCGCCGACGAGGGCGCCCGCATTCCGGTCCCGCTCGCGACCCCGGAACAGAGCGGCCTCACGGCTGTCAGGACGTGGGCTTGTTCGTCCGCCCCGCGCCGTTCGGCGGCCTCCAGCAACGCATCGCCCTTGGCGGCGTTGGTGCCGATCACCAAGACGTCATGACCGCGATCCAGGTAGGTGTCGGCGAGCGCGCGGCCGATGCCGTCGGTACCGCCGGTGACGACTGTGGTGGGCAGGGCTGCTCCCTCGGGGAGGTGACGAGCGGGAGACAAACCAGTTTTAGTACTCGGAACAGATGGTCAGCAACCCGCTCTCGCCCCGAGCGGGCGGTGGACGGCAGCCGGAGGTCATCAACAGCAGGCGGGCACTCCGCTTGCACTTGCCGACTCGGAGCGTCGGAGTCAGGTCCGCGCGCGTTGAGGATCCGGCATCATGCCCTGCATGACGGACGAGATGGACTTGCCGGGGGTCGCGGCCGCATACGACCGGAGTGGGCTGGCGGATGCCGCGACGGCTGCCGATGCCGAACGGAAGCAGGTGTTGGCGGGGTTCCCGCTGGAGGCGTGGCCGGCGATGTCGTTGTCGGACTTTGCGCTGGGGCAGGCAGGGCCGCCCGGTGGCGGACCGACGTACTGTCGGCTCCTGGAGTTCGGCACCTCGGCTCTCGGCAGCATCAGAGGCGGGAGTGCTGCGAAGCACATCATGTACCGCCACAACTCCGGCGAGTGGCGCCTGGCCGCTCCGCTGCGTGGCATGGAGCCACTGGAGGCGTGGGAGGCGCTGCGCGGACAGTTCGTGCGGGCTTTCGAGGCCGTGGCTGTCGCGGACTTCGGGGTCGTGGACGACCTGGAGGTGCTCAGGTTCGGACCGGCGCTGGTGACCAAGTCCCTCGCTACCTACTTCCCCGAGCACTTCCTGCCCGTCTACTCCGACATGCACCTGCGCCGGTTCGTCACGTTGCTGGGCGGCTCAGTGCAGAGCGACGCTCCGGCCTGGCGCACCAATCGCACGCTGCTCGAACTCATACGTTCTCGGGCCGAGTTCGAGGGGTGGAGCGGGCTTGAGGTCATGTATTTTCTGTACGAGCATTTCGATCCGCGTCCGCGGCAGCGCACCATCTGGAAGGTCGCTCCTGGGGAGCGGGCACGATTGTGGCCCGAGTGTCGTGACGCCGGGGTCATCCGTGTTGGGTGGGACGAGCTTGGCGATCTCGGCCAGTACCAGAGTGACACCGAGCTGAAGCAGGCACTGGATGCGCACTGGCCCCGCACCAGTGGCGGCAGCCTGACCCTCGCCCGACGGCTGCTGGCCTTCCGTGACCTCGAGGAAGGCGACCAGATCGTCGCGAACCGCGGCACGGACGAGATCCTGGCCAGCGGAACCGTCAGCGGGAGTTATTACTTCGAGGCGGACCACGCCGAATATCGGCACGTCGTCCCGGTGACCTGGGACGCAGCGCATGCCCGGATGCTCCCGAAGCCCCAGCACGGCTGGCGATCCACCTTCGCCAAGGTCGACCCGGTGCTCTTCGCCCGGATCACCGGCGGCCCCGACCAGGCGGCCCCCACAGTGACACAGCCGCATGCCCCTGCACCCGTCGAGCTGCCCGAGGACATCGCGAGCGTGCTGGGGGCACTCGAGCGCAAGGGACAGGTGATCCTGCACGGCCCGCCGGGCACAGGCAAGACCAGACTCGCACTCGGCGCCGCGCTTGCCCTCGCCGGCCGGGTCGACGCGCTCGACTCGCCACCGTCCGGACGGTCCCTGGCCCAGGCCGAAATGCTGAAGAACGGCCGCATCCAGATGGTGACGTTCCATCCCTCCTACGGGTACGAGGACTTCGTTGAGGGCTTCAAACCGGACCTGAGCGCCACGGGCCCCGGATTGACCCTGGCGCTTACCGACGGCGTGTTCCACGCCCTGTGCGCTCAGGCCTCCGCGCGCCCGGACGAGACGTTCCTTCTGATCATCGACGAGATCAACCGGGGTGATCTGCCGCGCGTCTTCGGTGAGTTGGTCACTCTGCTTGAGCTCGACAAGCGGGGTCTGCCCGTCGCGCTGTCCGTCAGCAGGCGTGCCTTCGCGGTGCCGCCGAACGTACGGATCATCGGGACCATGAACACGGCGGACCGCAGCATCAGCCACTTGGACGCTGCCGTGCGCCGCCGCTTCGCCTTTCTCCCGGTTGGCCCCGACCCGGACGCGGTGTCCGGCATGGTCGGCCCGTTGGACCTGTCCGAGTTCCTCGAGTCCCTCAACACCAGAATCGCCTGCCATCTCAACGCCGACCATCAGATCGGCCACGCCTATCTCCTCCGTGACGGCGAGCCAATCGCCTCGGTGGAAGATCTTGCCGCCGCGTTCCACCATGACTTGATCCCGCTTCTCGAGGACTATTGCCTCGGCCAGGCCGACCTGCTCCACCTGCTCCTCGGCGATCTCGTCGACGCCGGAACCGGACGCATCGCGCTGATGTCACCGCAGGACCTTGCCTCCGCACTGGCCGGCGAGTTCACCAGTGGTGCTCCGGGGCCTGATGCCTGATCGCCCCGAGATCCGCCTCGCGGAGTACGAAAGCGTCCTTCTGGAGTGCGGACAGCTGACCCGCCGGGACGTCGAGCGGCTGGAGGCCCTCCAGGCACGCAAGCGTCTGAGACTCGACCAGGTCGCGGCAGGTTGGCGCCTGATTGCCGACGCGACCGTCGGCATCCTGATACTCGACCGTGTCCGCCTGGTCATCGAGCCGAAGTTCGCCATTCCGGGTGAGCAACTCATGAACTGGCTCTCCTACGCACTCGACGTGCCAACACCCCTGGAGACCACGGCACGACGCTGGACCACTGGCCCCGACGGGTACGCCGACCTCGTAGCCGCAGCACTGCTGGAGCGGTGTGAGCAGTTGGTACGAGAAGGGCTGCGACGCGACTACGTACGACGTCAGCACCTGGACACCGTGCTGCGGGGGCGCCTCGACATCACAGCCCAGGTCTCCCGCCGCTATGGGCAACTCGACCACTTGCACACCCGCACCTTCGAGCGGGAGGTAGAGATCTGGGACAACCGCGTCTTGAGTACCGCCCTGGATACGGCCCGCAGCCTCGTGACGCACCCCGAACTGGCGCGCCGTCTGAAAGTCCTCTCGGAGGCATTTCCTCCGGCGCCGACCCGTGGCGCCGCACTGCACGCCTTGGACCGCATCCAGTACACACGCCTCAACTCCCGTTACCGCACTGCCCACACCTGGGCGCTCCTGCTCCTGCGTGGCGGCGGCGTCACGGACCTTCTCGCCGACCGTGGCAGCACCGCGGACGGTCTGCTGCTGGCCATGCCTGCACTCTGGGAGTCCGTTGTGCGACGCCTGGCCGTCGAGGCCTCCGCCCCGTTCGGAGGCCGCCCCATCACGGCCGGCAGCGCACCCGTCACCGTCCATGGCGACCTTGGCAACGCCTCCACATTCCGGCCGGACGTCCTCCTGGCTCTCCCCGGTCCGGCTCCTGGGGTGCGCACGCTGCTGCCGATGGACGCGAAGTACAAGCGCTACGACCGTCACGGCGTCAGCGCGGCCGATGTTCATCAACTCCTGACGTACTGCGCTGGATACGCCGCCCGTGGGGAACAACGCGCCGTGATCATCCACCCAGCTCCCGGCGAATACACCCAGAGAGTTCTCCGCGTCGACGGAGCCCAAGGCACACTCGGAACCCTTCACGTCCTGGGGGTCGACACCCGTGTATCGCCGCAGCATGGGGCGTTGTGGGCGCGTTCGGAAATGCACCGGTTGGGGATCGGTGAAATCCAGTCGCCACAGGCCTCGGACGATGCCCCGCCCGAGAATGTTGCCTGATAGTCCCGGATCTGCAGCCAGTTCGGATGGCGTCTGGACGGTTGAGGGCTGAATACAAGTCGGCGTGGGCGCTCGATGACCGCAGTGCGCGCTGCTCGAAGTGCTGGGGGTCAAGGAGGGTAATGAAGAGCTGGTCCCGGGTCGGGACGGAGGAGTGGGCAGCGGGGCCAGCGTCGGTCAGTGCAGGATCTCCTACTGATCGTTTCAGAATGCCGTCCTGCGGAGATGCTGGCGTCCCCATGGAACAATCTGTTCCGCCACGGGCTCTGGGGGATGACGTCATATGGAACGGGTTGGGGCTGCACGAGACCTCGTGCTTGGTTACGTCCACGCTCTGAACGCGATTGACGAGGCCATGAGGGCGTCGATCCCCTCGCTGGAAAGACTGGCAGATGTCCTCGGCCTGGCCCGTTCGTGTCAGATCAGCCGGAGTGATCACATTGTCGCCTACTCCTACACGGTTCATGGGGCCGGCTGCCGTTTCGTCAGTGACAACGGCACCGAGGTCGATGTGGACTTCGCAGCAGACGGGAGTGAAGTCTTCGACCTCTGGCGGCTGCGCTGGTATGGGCTGAGCCTGCCGGAGTCTGTTGACGTTACAGAGGAGGATCTGCGATGCGCAGTGAGGTCGCTGCAACCGCTTCTGACCCAGGTGCGGCCGGGGTGGTTCAGCGTAGCCGACTGATCGTTTCAGGATGAGGTTCGTAGGAGGCGGAGGCGTATGAGCCTGCAGGCCAGTTCGAGCAGGCCCTGGTCGAGGGTCGTGGGTTCGGTCGAGTCAAGCTGCTACTCAGGTTTCGACGTGGACGCACGCTCCGGCAGGCTAAGGGATCACTCTGGCAGGATGCCGTCATGGGGAACACACATGCTTGGCCCGTGTTGCGGACCACGGATCTGGCTGAGGCGTTGACGCTCGCGGAGAAGTTACTCTCGGTCGCTTTCTGGTATAGAGAAAACGCCTGCTATTTGGACGCCTGGGCGCGCAACGACGACGAGTTGCGCCGTCTGACGGGAGCCCATCCCGGAGCAGAGATCAGGTGGTCCGGCGGCAGGGATGGCAGCTTCCCCGCGAATGTCAGCCTAGGTGTGCAGGCCGTTGCACAGGCAGGTAGTGCCCTGAGGGCTTGGTCAGACATCACGAGAAGTTACGTCTTGTGGCACGACCTGAAGTGGCCGGCCGTCCCTGAGCTCGGGCTCGGACAGGAATACAAGTACGCCGAGCTGCAGGTCGCGTGTAACAGCCACGATATCCGCTGCGAAGAGTGGGCAGCCGAGCACACCGTCTTCATCCATGCACGACCCGGTCAAGACGAGCGGGCTGCCTGGCTGGCGGCGCAGGTCGGTACCAGAGTCGTGGGGCCGCCCGAGTTCGGCTGGTAGCTCGGGCAGTCTTGGATCAGGCGACGTTTGCCCGGTCGATGACGACGCGTAGGTGTGGGTCATCGGCGTGACGGTTTCACCAGATGATGTAGCGGCGGAACATGCTTCCCTGTTCCGTGTGGCCGACGAGGTCGGTGCCATCGAGGGCGAAGTAGCGCAAGGCGGTGAACTGGGCTTCGATCCGGTTGAGCCAGGAGCTGTTGGTCGGGGTGTAGGCGATCTCCACATTGTTATCCGCTGCCTATGCGCCGACCCGCTGGCAGCGCTTGGTCGTCAGGCGCGGCGAGTTGTTGCCGCAGCCGACCGCGATGCGCACGCCTGCGGGCCGAGGCCCAGCCGTACGCGCAGGGCTTGATCCACCACGCCAGCGCTGACGTGCGCCTCGAGGAGCAGAGACGTGGGCCGTCGGCATGGACTCGACCAACCGTACGGAAGCCGCCGTTCACGGGCTGACCGAACTCGCCGACCCCGAACAGCTCGCCGGGGTGGCCGGACACCTCCACGGCGACCCCTCGGCGGACCCCGATAGACCCCCAAAGGACAGCCTCATAAAGGCCAACGGTCCAGCCAGGCCCCGACGGTGGCGGCAACGAGCCCCTATGGACCAAACGACCGCGGGAGTGGGGGAGTTGGGCTTCGGTCACCTGCAATGTAGTCTCGTCTCCAATCGAGAGGCGAGGGGACGTCATGGTGGCGCGACTGGAAGCGACGTACGGGGACGATGGGGAACGGGAGCACGCCGTCGAGAATTCCGATGCGCTGGCCAGGGCCTTGGTGGCGGCGGTACGCGGCGAGAGAGGGGCTCAACCGTCAGCCGAGGCGAAATCCGTGGAACTGCTGCGGGACATCGCTCGTACCAGTCGGCTGATCCAGCACCTGGAGGAGTGGCGAGAGCTGGTAATCGTGCAGGCAGACGAGTTGGATGCCGATGCAAGCCGCGTCAACCTCGGAGTGGCAGCAGGCATGTCGCCGTCGAAGCTGTACAGGATTTTGGAGAAGCACGGCAGGCCCAAGAACCGTACGTCGCTGACTCGTTTGGAGATTGTGGAGAGCGCCATCACCGCCGAGCGCGGCGAGTGGGACCCGGCTCGCGTCATCGAGACCCTGGAGACCCACGGCTTTGTGACGGATGACAAGGGTGCGCGGTCGCTGCTGCGGGACCTGAACCGGGACAAGGCCCTGGAGCGGAAGCCTGGGGTTGGGGGCCGTGCGATTTACCGCGTCCCCGGGGCAAGCCGGTCGTGGCTGTACGTCCTGGATCCGAAGCTGGACACCGTGGAGGGCGGGCCGTCAACTTCTGCGCGGGTGTCGAAGCTGGCCGGCGAGGACACCGCGCCGGGGCACTGGTGGTTGGGCCGCAAGCTCAAGGAGATGCGCCCGGGCGACCGGTTGTGGATGTACTTCGCAGCACCGGAAAGGAAGATCGCTGCCATGGCTGAGGTGTCCTCGGAGCCGTACCCGGCGCCGGCTGGCTCGGGAAAGCCCTACCTGGTCAACGCGACACTGCATGCTAAGGCGACCGAGGCGCTGCGAAAGAATCCGGTGAGGTTGGAGGCGATGGCGAACCAGCATCCTCAGGGGTGCGTGCGCCTGGCCGACGCAGATCTGGCGCTGGTGCTGAAGCACGCAGGTCTGTAAGCGGGCTCCAGGCTTGATGTCTAACCTCGCTGCTGTTCGGGATCCTTGATCGTTTCGGTGCGTTTCGCGATCGTTTCGACGTCCTGGATGCGGGCCTTGTGCCTGTTGCGGCTGTCGGGCGAGCGTCCAGGGCCGGGCCTGCCCGTTTTCGGCACGGTGTGGAGCTGGCCGCCTTCTGACGGAGGTGCGAACCCTTCGTCAGACGCGGGCCGGGGACAGTTATCCGGTCTTAACGCGGCGTTCCCCGGCGACGGTGGGGTCTACGGCAGCCGACGAGCCAGGTCCCGGCGTCACCGACTGACCGTCATCAATCACCAGAACCCGCCGACCTGACGGTCGACGGGCCCTTCCACACACACTTGTCGGCTTACGCCGGCATGACCCGGTTCGCCTGGCGGCGCCCACCGAAGGCCGTCAGGCGGGACTTGGAGATGTTACGGATGCGCCGGGTCCGGCCTCCCTCGGCCAGTGTCGCCAGGGCGATCGCGGCCAAGGACGTCTCTGCGATGTGGAGCTGAAGCCAGTTGGAGGCCGCGAGCAGGGTCTCGGTGACCCATGGTTCGTCCAAGGTCACCGCCCGCAGCAGAGTCCACTCGCGCAGACGCCGGGTGGAGAAGTCGTCCACCGCAACCGGTCCGGACATCTCCCGGCACCAGGCGGGGTAGTCGGGTTCCGTGAGCAGTGCGGCGGCCCGTCGGTCGAGGTACTCGCACACGGCGGCTTTCGACATCTGCCTATCGGGGTCGGTGAGCACACGGGCGACGAGGTTGGCCGCATCGTCAACGGCTACCTCGTCAAACGCCCTACGGTAGTGGGCAAACCGGACGTGCTCATCCGGATCCCAGTCCGGATCGTCAGCTGACACCACGTCGCCCAAGATCACCATTCCCTTTCGGCTGTAGGTTCTGGAAGCCTGCCACAGCCGTAGCGGCTGCCCACCGCCGGACCAAGACAATCTCCGGCAAGAAAACTCCTGCCAGAGCCACCTCGACGCGTACGCCGGCATGCTCTTCGCTCCCCACTCTCTCCCCACACCCTTCAAGCTCCAACAAAGTGGAGGGCAGAGCACTCGTGGAGAAAATCGCAGAGCCTCATCATCCTGTCGAAGGCGTCTGCCGACCTCGGCTGAGGCTGGCGGGCAGTGGTCTGTCCTGGACGACGTTCTTCATGACAAGGGCCGATGTCAGTCGCTCAAACAGATCAGCCAGGTCATGGTGGGCGACACGGCCCTTGCCGCCGACCCGCAGACGGGCGTCAGGCAAGAGAAGGACGGGCCGACAACGACTTCCGGTTCAGACCCAGTTGTTGCGCATCGCGTACCAGCCGAGCTGGACCCGCGAGTCCACCGAAGCCAGGTCCATCAGGGCGCGCACCCGGCGTTGGATCGTGCGTGGCGACGTTCCGAGTTGGTTGGCCGTCGCCGCGTCGGTCAGTCCGGTCAGCATCAGCTGCAGGATTCGGCGGTCCGTGGGGCTGAGATCACCGTCCTCGCGCAGGTACGGGCGCGAACGGCGCCACACCGACTCGAAGAGTTCGGTGGCGAGCAGTACCAAGGGCGGCCGCAGTTCCATCGTGCGGCCCTGGCCCCCCTGGACCAGGGCCGTTTCGCCGTCCGCGACGACTAGCTTGATCAACGGCTGGTCGACGACGCGGACTTGATGGCCTTCGGTCATGCGCTCGTCGAGGTGGTGAATGGCCGCCGGTTCGCCGAGGAAGGCGCGGTCCACGACCACGCGGTAGGCGGCGTCCGGATTCGCGTCTTTGCGCTCCGTCTCGTCCGGAACGGGTGTGCTCTCCGGCTCCTGGGCTCGGTTCACCGTCGTGGGTACGGGGGTGACGGTGTTGGCCCCGGACTGGAAGACGAGCAGCGATGCACGTGCCCCGTATTCGATCTCATGGACCCGACGCGCCAGGGCACCTCGATCCTCCCAGAACCGAACCAACTGGTCGTCACCCTGTGTGCGGTCGGGCTGCCATGTGTCCAAAAGGCGCGTCAACGCATCGTCGGCCCGACGCAGATCCCCTTGCAGATCGGTGAAGTGGGCGCGCAAGAGGTCGGGTTCGGCGGTCTGCGGTGAGGGCTTTGCAAGGTTGGACGACATGGAGACAGTGTCGTCCAGGGCGCGGCCTCGGGTCAGTCCATCGTGACCTCGGCGCGGAACCTCGGCCCGTCCGCCCAGGCCCGGCTGGACGTCGCGGCCGCGTTGGTCGGCCCGTCGCTCCCGGCCCCCCTCGCTTCGCCGGGCCGGTTGTGGAGCTTCGGCTCCACCAGCGATGACGGGACGGGGACCGTGTTGCCGGATCGACTTCGTGCGGCTGGAGGCCGGCTGGGGCGCCGGTGCCGTGTGGCGGCTTGACGTCATGTCGCCATCTCGCCAGCGGCTACAGCCACCGGCCGATGATCGGACTCACATACTGCTGCTTGCGGTGATCTCACACTGAATCGCCTTGTCGCGAAGGAGAGTTCATGTTGAGGCAACACGGATTTCGTCGAAGCCCCGGTAGCCCCGGTGGTGACCGAACCGTCCATGTGCAGGTAGCTCCTGAGCGTGACGACCTCGCGCCGAGGCCGTCCCGACGCTGATGTGCGCGTCCGCCTGAGCGCGGTGGGGGCAGTGCAGATGGTGCACGCCCGCCCGGCCGCCGCGGCCCGTGTCCGCTTCCCATAGCTGTCCGGCTCCTGACGCCTGGACGCAAGCGCCGTTCCGCGCGTCGCTGCGATGTTCGCAGCGCCACCGAGACGGCACGAGCATCACTCCGCACCTCATGCCACGGAGGAAGATCTTGGCCCGTCCCATCGCCCGCCGACTGTACAGACGGGTGCGACTCGTCGCGCTCGGCGCAGCCGCCGCGATTGCCGTCGTCACCGTCCAACTGCCTGCCCAGGCAGCATCGTTGAGTGCCACCGCAGGCTCGGCCGGAAAGCCTGCCGCCGCAAAGCAGGCCCACCCCGCGCACCGCTCCTGCGCCAAGTCCGCCAACCCGGCCAAGGCCTCCTGCTCGGCCCTGGTGCGCGACGACATCGCGCAGACCAGGGCCCAGGTGGCGGCCGAGCCCGACGCCACGCCCTCGGGCCTGGGCCCGGCGGACCTGCAAGCGGCCTACGATCTGCCCTCGGCGTCCGCCGGAGGCGGTCAGACCGTTGCCATCGTCGACGCATACGACAACCCCAGCGCGGAAGCCGAACTCGCCACCTACCGAACCCAGTTCGGCCTGCCCGCGTGCACCACCGCCAACGGCTGCTTCAGTAAGATCGACCAACGCGGCGGCACGTCCTACCCTGCCGCGAACTCCGGATGGGCCGGCGAGATAGCCCTCGACCTCCAAATGGTCAGCGCCGTCTGCCCCAACTGCAAGATCCTGCTGGTCGAGGCCGACAGCGCCTCCATGGCCAACCTCGGCACCGCTGTGAACCAGGCGGTCGCGAAGGGCGCCAAGTTCGTCTCCAACAGCTACGGCGGCGCCGAGACCTCCAATGAGAGCTCCTACGACACCGCGTACTTCAACCACCCCGGCGTGGCGATCACCGCCAGTACCGGCGACGACGGCTATGGCGTCAGCTACCCGGCAGCCTCCCCCTACGTCACCGCGGTCGGAGGCACCTCGCTGACCAAGGACACCACCGCGACCCGCGGCTGGAGCGAGTCCGTGTGGGCCGGGGCGGGCAGCGGCTGCTCCGCGTACGAGACCAAGCCCACGGTGCAGAGCGACAGCGGCTGCCCCCGGCGCGCCGTCGCCGACGTCTCCGCGGTGGCCGACCCGAACACCGGCGTCGCCGTCTACAACGCCGGAGCCTGGCACGTCTACGGCGGCACCAGCGCGTCCGCTCCGATCATCGCCTCCGTGTACGCCCTTGCCGGCACCCCGGCGGCAGGCTCCTCGCCGATGTCCTTTCCCTACGCCCGCACAGGCGATCTCAACGACGTGACGACAGGCACGAACGGAAGTTGCGGCACCTACCTGTGCCAGGGCGCGACGGGCTACGACGGCCCGACCGGCCTCGGTACCCCCAAGGGCGTCGGCGCGTTCAACTCCGGTCCGTACGGCACCTTCAAGGGTTCCGTCACCGATGCCGCCACCGGTAAGCCGGTCGCCGGCGCGCGGGTCACCGCGGGTGACTCCTCGACGGTCACGGGCGCCGACGGCAGCTATGCGATGACCGCCACTCCCGACACCTACGACCTCACGGTCTCCAAGTTCGGTTACCGGAGCAGGACCCTCCCGGGCGTCGCACTCGCCGACGGCCAGACCCTCACCGAGGACGCCGCGCTCACCGCCAAGGCACACGCCAGGGTGACCGGCACCGTGAAGGACGACTCCGGCCACGGCTGGCCGCTGTACGCCACGGTCCAGGTCAAGGGCGAGCCGACCAGCGCCGTCCACACCGACCCGGCCACCGGCCGGTACACGATGGACATTCCGGCCGGCGACACCTACACCCTGCAGAGCACCCCGGTCTACCCGGGCTACACCCAGGACAGTGCGGACGTCACCGTCACCGACAGCGACGTGACGGCCGACTTCGGCGTCGGCGTCGACGCCGCGTCCTGCACGGCGCCCGGTTACGCCGCCCATATCGCGGGCACCACCCAGGACTTCACGTCCGCGACCATCACCAGTCCGCCGGCCGGCTGGTCCGTCACCGACGCGGCCGGCAACGGCCAGGTCTGGGCCTTCCGGGACGGTGCCGGTGCCATCAACGAAACCGGCGGCACCGCACGCTTCGCGCTGATCGACAGCAGCGTGTACGGCTCCGCCAAGCAGGACACCACGGTCGTCAGCTCCGCCTACGACCTGAGCGGCAAGACGCACCCGTACCTCTCCTACGCCACCGCCTACGCGTGGCGTACCGGCTCCAGTGCTGATGTCGACTACAGCCTGGACGGCGGTACCACCTGGACGAACGCCACCCACTGGGCCACCGCATCCCACCTCGGCCCGCGCACCGAGACGGTCGACCTCACCGCTGCCGCCGGCCGCAGCGACGTACGCCTGCGCTTCCACTACATCGGGAGCGGCTTCGCCTCCTGGCAGGTCGACAACGTCTTCGTGGGCGAGCGCACCTGCGCCCCGACGCCCGGCGGCCTGGTGCTCGGCCAGGTGACCGACAAGAACACCGGCAAGGGAGTCGCCGGCGCGAAGGTGACCTCCACCGACAAGCCCGCCGAGAGCGCGACCAGCGCCCCCACACCGGACGACGCCGCACTCGGCGACGGCTTCTACTGGTACTTCTCCACGCTCACCGGCACCCACCCCCTGTCGGTGGTCGCCAGTCACTACCTCTCCCCGGGTGCGAGCGCGAACATCGCCGCGGACGCAGCCACCACCGCCGACCTGGAACTGAAGGCGGGCCGGCTCACCGTCACACCCCCCACCGTCTCCGCGAACCTCAAGTGGCAGGGCAGCGCCTCCAAGACCGTCACCGTCACGAACACCGGGTCGGCCGACGCCTCCCTGCGGCTCGACGAGGACGACCGCGGATTCGGGCTGCAGGCCAAGGCGAAGGGCGCCGTCGCCCAGACCATCAAGGGCAGCTACTCACCCGGGTTCATCGATCCCGCGCACGACAGAGCCTCTGCCGCATCCGCGCCGGTCGTCCCGTCCGCAGCCCCCTGGACGTCCCTGGCCAACCTGCCGACCGCGGTGATGGACAACGCCGTCGCCACAGGCCCTGACGGAAGGGTCTACTCCGTGGGCGGGCTCGGCGCCACGTCGGTCCTGTCCAGCGTGAACGTCTACGACCCCCAGGCCACCACCTGGGCCGCCGCGGCCGACCCGAAGACCGCCCGTGAGGCGCCACAGGCAGCCTTCCTCGGCGGCAAGCTGTACGTCACCGGCGGCTGGGGCGCCGACGGATCCAACCTGACCAGCACACAGATCTACGACCCGACCAGCAACACCTGGACGTCCGGCGCGAGCATCCCCAAGGGATTCGCCGGCGCAGGTTCGGCGGTCGTGGCCGGCAAGTGGTACGTCGTCGGCGGCTGTGCCACCGCCTGCGGCTCGACGGCCGTACAGGTCTACGACCCGGCGAAGGACGCCTGGTCCAGCGCGGCCGCCTACCCCGAGGTGACCTCGTGGCTCGGGTGCGGTGCCATCGCCAAATCCCTCTACTGCGCGGGCGGTTCCAACGGCAGCAAAGCCTCCGCGCACGCCTACACCTACAACCCCTCCACCGACACCTGGACACCGATCGCCGATCTGCCGTTCGACCTGTGGGCGATGGGCGCGACAGGCGCCGGAGGCAAACTGCTGCTGTCCGGCGGCGTCACGGCCAACAGCACAGCTCTCACCAACAAGGGCATCGTCTACGACCCGATGAGCGGCGCGTGGAGCGCGCTGCCCAACTCCAACACCACCGTGTTCCGGGCGGGCAGCGCCTGCGGCTTCTACAAGGTCGGCGGATCGACCGGCGGCTTCAACCCCGTCAAGACAGCGGAACTACTGCCCGGGTACGGCGACTGCGCCTCCTCCGCGGACGTCGCCTGGCTGAACGAGGACCACAACGAGGCGACACTCGCACCGGGCGCGTCGCTGACAGTGACCTTGTCGATGGACGCCGACCTCCCGGAGATCAACCAACCGGGCACCTTCAGCGCCGAGTTGGCGGTCGCCAACGACACGCCGTACACGGTCCAGCCGATCGATGTGTCGATGTCGGTCACCCCGCCGTCCAGCTGGGGCAAGATCACCGGCATGGTGTCGGGAGCACCCTGCGCGGGATCCGCGACCGCACTCAAGGGGGCGACCGTGGCGCTGGCCGGCAAGCAGCAGAGCTACACGCTGAAGACGGACGCGAGCGGAAAGTACGCGCTGTGGCTGGACATCCACAACAACCCGCTGACAGAGATCGTGGCAAAGGACGGCTGGACGCCCCAGACGCTCACCGTCAAGATCGTCAAGGGGAGTACGGTCACCAAGGACTTCACCTTGAGCCCTGACTCCGCCTGCGGATAACGCACGACGAACGGCGGCGGGCCCGTCCCCGGGGAGATCCCGGGGACGGGCCCGTCCGCGTGCCACGCCCCGGCGTGACGCACTCATGCTCATGCCTCCGTCGCCGTGGTTCGACCCGGGTGAACCGGCTTCTTGCCCAACTCACTTAGCGGCCTTGTTCAAGGACCTCCTGAGCTGATAGCACTGACGGTCAGAGGTGGCTTCGGCGCGGGAGCGGGGAGATGGCAGGAGACGAGCGTCGTGAGGGGCGGGAGGGGGAGCCGTCGCGGGCGACCGGGCAACTGGTCGGACGCCAGGCGGAGATGGCGCAGGTCGAGCGTGCGCTCCGGTCAGGTCCGTTGGTGACCCTCGTGGGGGTCGGCGGTGTGGGTAAGACGCGAATTGCGCAGAGCGCCGTGGGACGACTGCGCCCGGAGTTCAGAGACGGGGCGTGGTGGGTTTCCCTGTCCGGTGTGCACGATGGCGAGACGCTGGCGCATGCTGTCGCCGAGGCGCTGCCGCTGGCGGACCGTACGACCGCGCCGGTGACCGATGTGCTGGCGCACTATCTGGCCGGGCGGAACCTTCTGCTGGTCCTTGACACCTGTGAGCACCTCACGCAGGAAATCCGGCCGTTGGTGGAGCGGTTGACCGAGGCCGCACCGGGGCTGCGCATCCTGGCCACCAGCCGGACGCCGCTGGGTACGTCGGTGGCGGAGGAGGTACTGACGGTCGAGCCGCTGTCGGTCCCCGAAGCCGGCCAGGGGGCGGAGGCCGACTCCATGGTGCTCCTGGCCGTACGGGCTTGCGACGCGGTGCCCGGATTTAAGGTCGACGAGACCAACCGGTCCGATCTCGAGCGTTTGTGCCGACGCCTTGAGGGCCTGCCGCTGGCGATAGTGCTGGCCGCGGCCCGGCTGCGGGAGTTCTCGCCTGCCGAGCTGTCCGACCGCCTTTCGGACCGGTTCGCGGTGCTCAGCGAGACCGATGCCTTCACCGAATCACCGGAACCGCTCCGGCACCATGCGCTACGCAGCACGATCGGCTGGAGCCACCAACTCTGCACTCCGGCCGAGCGGCTGCTGTGGGCGCGACTCTCGGTGTTCGTGGACAGCTTCGACGTGGAGGGCGCCGTCCAGGTCTGCGCCGACGAGCACTTGGAGGAGAAGGAGATTCCCCGGGTTCTTGCCGGGCTCGCGGAGAAGTCGATCGTCACCTGGGAGCCGACCACGTCCGGCGAGCGCTACCGCATGCTGGACACGATCCGCGAGTACGGCGAAGGCTGGCTGCGGAATCTGGGCGAGACGCGCATGTTCCGCTCCCGGCACCGCGCTTGGTACTTGCGCATGGCCCAGGAGGGCGACACTGCCTGGATGGGGCCCGACCAGTACATCTGGTGCGACCGGATGCACGCCGAGTTCGGCAACCTTCGCCTCGTCCTCGACTCCGATCTGACCTTCGAAGGCGACCTCAGCGGGTTCCGCATGGCGGGGGAGCTCTGGTACCTCTGGTACGCGTGCGGGTTTGCCCGGGAAGGGAAGCACTATCTCGACCGTGCCCTGGCCGCGTTCCCGGAACCCACCCTGCTGCGTCTGAGAGCGCTGTACGCCAAGGGGCTGGTCCTCACCGAGCTGGGCGATCTACCAGCCCTGGAACAGTGTTCCGCCGAGTGCACAGCCCTCGCGGCAGAGTTCGGTGAGGCCGAGGACAGCCTCGCGAAGATTCTGGCCGTGCTGGTGGCGGCACTGCGCGGCGAAGCGGCAGAGGTGGTGGCACTCACCGATGAGCTGCTGGTCCGGCACGGCAAGTCACCGGAGGCCATGCTCAGTGTGGCCGGTCTGGGCTCCCTCAACGTCGGCAGCCATGCGCGGATCGGCATGGGGCGGCCCGAGGAGGCCCTGATCGGTCTGGACGTACTGCGGACGACCTGTGACAGGACGGGCGAGAGCTGGATGTGTGCCTGGGGCGATTCCATCCGCGCCCAGGCCGAACTCGCTCTGGGCCGCTTCCGGGACGCCGAGCACTCCGCGCTGGTGGCACTCACTGTCAAGCACCGGATGTACGACAGCTTCGGCTCCGGCATGTGCCTGGAGACGCTCGCCCTGTGCGCCACGGCGGTAGGGGAGCCCGAGCGGGCCGCCCGACTGCTCGGGCTCGCACAACAGCTGTGGGACTCCCTCGGCCGTCCCCAGATCGGCATTCCCACCTGGGTCGCGGCCCACGAGGACTGCGTCAGCCGCACCCGAACGGCACTCGGCGATCTTGCGTACGACCGTGCTTTCCGCGCCGGTCACTCGACCAGCCTCGACGAGGGCATCGCCCAGGCTCTCGAGGTGCCGTAAAGACTGGGGTCAAGGGGGCGAGGGCTCGCACCCTGTCGTCCCGACCAGCGCTTTTCACGCAGGTCGCAGGCCGTCTCCACGAGACCGTGGCGACGGCCGTCCGCGTGTTCGGAGCCACTGTGTTGGCGCCGAGTTGTCGCACGGCAGAGTGCACGGAGTCGCCCTGCTCGCCGACCGGCACGTCGGCGCCACGCCTTGACGCCCACGAACGGGCTTCTTCGGCGTGCCCTTCCGGTTGTGCGGGGGTGGTGGTCCTCGTGTCCTGCGGCGTTGCTGTTCGTTGGTGCGGTGTCGTTGTCGGTTCTGCGCGCCTGGAGCTCTCGTGCCTGCCCCTACTTTTCCGTCTCCGCCGCGTGAACTGCTGGCTGCGCGGGTGCAGGACCCGTACCCGTACTTCGCGTGGCTGCGTCGCCATGCGCCCGCCCATGCGGACCGCAGGGCCGGCCGACCCACGGTGTGGCAGATCTCCCGCCACGACGACGTGCGCGCGTTGTTGACGGACGGTCGGCTGAGCAAGGATCCGGATCGGGTGCCCGGATATGTCCCGGGGCCGACAGGTCTGAACCGGCACATGGTGCACGCGGATCCTCCGGACCACACCCGCTTGCGGTCCCTGGTGAACGCAGCGTTCGTCCCACGACGGATCGCGCAGCTGGAACCCGTGGTCACCGAGACCGCGCACCAGCTCCTGGACCGCGTCGAGCAGTCCAGCCACGTCGATGTGATCGCCGACTTCGCAGCTCCGCTGACCTTCCGGATGATCTGCGCGATCCTCGGCGTCCCCCAGGAGCTGGACAATCCGGCCACCCGCGACACCCTCATGGCCACCATCGCCCCCGAGCCGGGCCTGGACCCCGCCCGGACAGAAGCCGACCTGCACACCCTGCTGGACACCCTGATCACCAGCAAGCGCACCACCGGCGAACACAGCGCGGTGGACCTGCTGGGCGCCCTGGTACGGGCCGGCGACGACAGCGGGGCGATGAGCGAGGAGGAACTTCGCTCCACCGCCTACCTGCTGCTCCTGGTGGGACACGACACCACCATGAACCTCATCGGCAACGGCACACTCGCCCTGCTCCGCAACCCCGCCCAAGCCGCTGTCCTGGCCGCCCCCTCCGCCGGCCCAGGCGTCGTCTCCACCGCGGTCGAGGAACTGCTGCGCTACGACTCCCCGGTGCGCGACGCCACCTTCCGCTGCGCCGCAGAACCGATCCAGCTGCACGGACAGCAGATCGACGAGGGGGACATCGTCAGTCTCCTGATCGGCTCGGCCAATCGGGACCAGGCCCGCTTCCCGGACCCTGACCGTCTCGACCTGGCCCGGACCCCCAACGACCACCTCGCCTTCGGATACGGCCCGCACTTCTGCATCGGCGCCGCCCTGGCCCGCCTCGAAGGCAGCGCCGCCCTGCCCCTGCTGCTCCAGCGCCTGGGCCCGGTGCAACTGGCCAAGCCCGCTGCCGAATTGCCCTGGCGCCCGACGCGGGTGATGCGCGGACTCGCTGCCCTGCCGGTCGTACGGACCTGACCGCCCCTCACCGTTCCCCGCACCACCCACGGACCCGGAGCCCACCAGATGGACAGCCAAGACCCCGTACTGGTCACCGAGCCGCGCCCCGGCGTCCTGCTCATCACCCTGCACCGACCCGCCGTTCGCAACGCCATCAACCGGCCCCTGGCCCAAGCCGTGGACGAAGCCCTGACGCGGCTCGACACCGACCCTTCCCTGACCGTGGGCATCATCACCGGCGCAGGCGGCCACTTCTGCTCCGGCATGGACCTGAAGGTCTTTCCCACCGAAGGCGTCCCGCTCGTCGCCGACCGCGGGCTCGCCGGCCTGACCCGCGCCCGCATCCGCAAGCCGCTGATCGCCGCCGTCGAGGGCGCGGCCGTCGCCGGCGGCTTCGAGCTCGCCCTGGCCTGCGACCTCATCACCGCCGCCGACAACGCCTTCTTCGCACTGCCCGAAGTCGCCCGCGCACTGGTCGCCGCCGAAGGCGGAGCCATTCGCCTGCCTGGGCGCGTCCCCTACCACGTGGCCATGGAGATGTTGCTGACCGCGGCGCCGCTGCCGGCCGCGGACGCCGCCCGTTACGGGTTGGTCAATGAGCTCACCAGCCCCGGCCAGGCCTTGTCCGCGGCCCTCGCCCTGGCCGAGCGCGTCCAAGCGCACTCCACGGACGCCGTCCACGTCACCAAGCGGATCGTCCAGGACACCCGAGGCCTGGACGACCACACCGCCTACACCGTCCAAGCCCCTCTCAGCGCACCTGTCTTCACCTCACCCGCTGCCACCGAGGGCTCCCGCGCGTTCACCGAGAAGCGCCCACCAGTCTGGCAAGGCTGAACAGATCCTGCTCCAACAGCGCCCACCCATGGCGCAATAGGACGCCTCGCCAGGGGAGTCCGGAGCGCGAGGGCGTACGGCTCAGGAGCCGCCGCGCTCCCGGGGGATCTTCTGGCCGGCCTCGATCGCCACCGGCAGCCGGTTCTCGGCCGGGGGCAGCGGGCAGGTGGCCAGGTCCGTATAGGCGCACGGCAGGTTCGCCGCGCGGTTGAAGTCCAGGACGACCGTGCCGTCGGCGGCGGGCGGCTCCAGGGTCAGGGCCCGGTTGGCCGCGTAGGTGGTGACCCCGGAGGTCGCGTCGGTGAACAGCACCATCAGCCGTCCCGCACCATGACCGGGGAACGCGGTCAGCGACAACTGCTGCCCGTCCAGCTCGAACTCGACCCTGCCCGGAGCGTCGTAGACATGCTCAAGTCCCTCGACCGCGGCGCCCACGGTGGTCGGCCGCGGTGTGTCGAAGGGGATGTAGCGGCCCGTCAACGACCAGCGCGGGTCGGGGGCGTAGGCGGGCGTTCCGGTGAAAGCCGTACGCAGCGGCGCGCCCGGGTGCCGAGGGCGCACGATGTCCTGGCCACCGCGCTTGGCGACCTCGACCACCGCGTCTCTCCAGCCGGCGTCCACGCCGCCGCGTTCGGGCAGTACACCGAAGCGGTGCTCGCCGCGCACCGGTGTTCCGTCGACGACCAGTTCCTCGCCGTCGTCGAGGTCCACGACGACGCCGTCCGGGCCGGTGCGCCACACACCGGGCGCGTCCGGGAATCGCTGGGGTCGGTCGTCGAGCCAGTGCAGGCCGGTGATCGCCAGGAACCCGTGCGGGGCGGCGAGCCGGGCCTCCTGGGCGCGGTACCACTCCTGCCAGGTCTCGGTGAAGGCGTGGAGGTCCGTCGTGGTGGCCTCGGTGGTCATGGGGAATCTCCTTCGTGTCGGGGTGCAGGGGCTTGTCGGGCCGACGGGGCCAGTCAGCGGGCCAGTTCGCCGAGGAGCTGCCAGGTGCGTCGGCGGTCGGCTTCTCCCGCGATCTCGGTGCTGGAGAACACGACCTCGGTGGCGCCGGCGTCGCGGTAACGGCGTACCTCGGCCTCGACCGTCTTCTCGTCGCCGATCACGGCCAGGTCGGCGGCCCGCCGACCGCCGGAGAGCTCGATGGCGCGGGCGTAGGACGGGATCTGTTCGTAGAACGCCAGGTTCTCGGTTGCCTTGGCCCGCACCACGTCCACGTTGTCCGTGACCACACCGGGTACCAGGGCCACAATCCTGGGCGCGGGGCGGCCGGCGTTCTCGGCCGCGGCAGTCAGGGCGGGCACGATGTGGTCCGCCAGGGCACGCGGTCCTGCGAGGTAGGGAAGGATTCCGTCGGCGAGTTCACCGCTGGCTCGCAGCGCCTGCGGCCCCATCGCGGCGACGAGCAGAGGGACGCCGTTTTCGGCGCCCGGTACCCGCGCAGGGAGCGGGGTGGTGGCCGTGAGCAGTTCGCCATGGAAGTCGGCCGTGCCGGACTCGGTCAACTGCCGCAGAGCCGTGAGGAATTCACGCAGCCGGGCGATAGGTCGTTCGAACGGGAGGCCGAAGCCCATCTCCGTCAGCAGTTTCGTGCCCAGAGCCAGACCGAGGTGATAGCGGCCATGGGTCGCGGCCTGGGCCGTCTGGGCCTGGCTGGAGACGAGCAGTGGGTGGCGGCCGAAGACGGGGATCGCGGAGGTGCCGACCTGAAGTCCGGGCACTTCGCGCCCGACGATCGCCGCGAGCTGGGGTGAGTCGGCGCCGAAGGTCTGCCCGAACCAGGCCGACGTAAGGCCGAACTCCGCTGCTTCCTTGGCCAGTTGGACAGTTGCGTCGACCTGGTTCGATGTGTCGGACGCGTTGAGTGTTACTCCAACAGTCATGTCAGTGAGAACGGGCGCCGGTCGGCCCCGCATTCCGGTCCTCCTGTGACAGCTTCTTGTCATTCATGTGTACGAGGGCGGGCTCGCTCGGGGGTTCAACACGCGCGGCGGCGCGGTTCCCGCTCCGCCGGAGGCCGCCGCGCGATGCCTGACGGCGCTTCGGCCCGCCGGACGGGCCGGCGGGCCGAAGGAATGATCAATGCGCGCACCGCTGATCCCATGGTTCCGGCATTCCGGGATCGTGGGCCGTTCCCGCTACAGGATGCACTGCACGGGGGAGACCAGTTTGTCGCCACTGGCGGCACTGTCGTAGGAGATGCCGTCGGTGTACCAGTGGTTGCCGCTCGCGGGGACGGAGAAGTCAATGGAACCGTTCCCCTCGTTGCCGTCCTGCTTGGAGAGGTACACGCCGCCGGACAGTGCGACGTATCCCGGATTGCACGGCCCGTAGACGTTCACCCTCGTATTGGGCGGAGCCGGGGTGCTGTTCTGGGAGACATAGGAACTCCGCAACGGCGCGCACTGGGTGGTGATGACGAGCGACTCCTTGGCCGCGGTCGTCGTGGCCGCGAAGGTCCAGCCGGTGCCGTCGGCGGAGACCGAGTTGGACACCATTTTGTACGTGTCCGTCGAGAGGCCGCCGTTGAACTTCCGCATGTAGCCGCCCCCGCCGAAGGCGCGCGTCCCGGCCGGGCAGTACACCACGCCCCGTCGGAATCCGGTCCCCTGCGGAAAGCCGACCACCCGGGTGACGACCTCGGTGATGGCGGCGAACGGTTCGCAGCCGACGGTGACGTTCAGGTAGCCCTGGACTCTGGCCGAGGCCGTGGCCCGGTCGAAGAAGTTGATGTCCGGGGCGATTCCGACGAGCTGTCCTCCGGGGGCGGACGCCCCGGAGGACACCACTCGGCTGCCACTGGGGCACTGCGCGGAGCCGAACACGGGGACGCTGCTCGAACCGCTCCAGAAGGACTGGGTCACGTACGTGATGGTCTGGGAGGCGGGCACATCGGCCGCCGCGGGCGCGGCGCCGTAGGTCAGCCCGGCACCGACGATCGCGGTTGCCAGGGCGGCTGCCGCGGAGGCGAAACGTAAAACTCGCACAGTGATTCCTTTCATCGTGGATGGTGCGTTTTCCGCGCTGTGATCCGGCGGCGGGCCGGCCTCCGGGTTACTCGGAGGGGACGATGTTCTGGTTCAGCCGGAACAGGTTGGCCGGGTCGTAGCGGTTCTTCAGCCCGACCAGCCGCCGGTAGGTGTCGGCCGGGTAGGAGGCCCGGACCAGGGACGGGTCGGAGTCGCCGGTGAAGTTCACGTAGGGGCTCACGTCCGGCCCGAGCGCGGCCGTCAACTGCCGTGCCCAGTCGACGACTTTGCCGAAACCGTCGGCGTCCCTGGTCCGGGCGATGACGTTGACGATGAACTCCTGGTCGCGGAGCGCGTACGCCGTCTGCGACGCGGGAACCCTGCCCACGGCGCCGCCGAGATGCTGCAGGTGGATCTCGGTCAGCGCGTTGGGCAGCGCGGTGGAGAAGTCCCGCAGGACGCGCAGGGCGTCGTCGTCGAGGGTGCGCAGGAACGCCGAGCGGAAGTAGTTGTGGATCCCCCGCGGGTAGAGCGCGTCGAGGGCCTGCTGCCACGCCGCGTACGGATGGGGCGCGAACACGTCGGCGATGACGGTGCCCAGCGAACGGAAGGGCGCGGTGGCCGCTTCGCCGGCATCGAGATCGCCGGACCAGCAGCCGCCTACACCGATGACGGGCGTGCCGTGCACCGCAGCGGGCAGGAAGGGCACCGCCGGGGCGGTGGTCAGATTGACCAGGGTGGTCAGTTCGTCCGGGGCTGCCGCGCACGCCGCCCGGTACCCGGCCAGCACCTGCTGGGCCTCTTCGGCCGGGTAGAAGACCAGGCCGGACAGGACCGTCGGGCCGGTCTCATGGAGCTCGTACTCGAAGGACGTCACCACTCCGAAGTTGCCGCCGCCGCCGCGCAGCCCCCAGAAGAGGTCCGCGTTCTCGTGCGCGCTCGCGTGCACGAACTGGCCGTCGGCGGTGACGACATCGGCTCCGAGGAGGTTGTCGCAGGCGAGTCCGTGCTTGCGCATGAGCCACCCGATGCCGCCGCCGGTGGTGAAACCGGCGATACCCGTCGACGACACCAGACCGCCGGTCACCGCGAGCCCGAACTGCTGGGTCTCCGCGTCCAGGTCCTTCCACGTACATCCGGCCTGCGCGGTCACGGTGCGGCTGCCGGGACGCACCTGGATCCCCGTCATCCGGGAGAGGTCCAGCAGGATGCCACCGTCGAGGGTGGGGAACCCGGGGATGGAATGGCCTCCTCCGCGTACCGCGAGCGGCTGCCCCTCGCTGCGCGCGAAGTCGACGGTACGGATCACATCCGCCACCCCCGCGCACCGGGCGATGACCGCAGGACGCCGGTCGTGCGCCCCGTTCCAGATGCTGCGGGCCTGGTCGTACTCCGCGTCGCCGGGCACGATCGCGCTACCCCGCAGACCTGCGGTGAACTCGGCAAGAGTGGCATCCCCGATGAGATTCGCCGCGGGCCGGGTCGTGGTCATGGTTCCTCCGATGGGACGGGACGTCGCGTGGAGCACCGACGCTAAGGAACCCGCCCCAACGGAAACTCAACGTGATCTCAACGCACCGCGGCCCGCCCCTCGCCACCCGCATCGCCACCCGCTTCACCGTCACGCAGCGCGGCGAGCCGCCGGCCGGCGATGACGCACCGCCGGGGGTCGAAAACGGCCGCCGCGGCGGCCGTCTCACGGGCGGCCCGTCGGTGGTCGTCCAGCTCGGTGGACAACTCGGCCATCACCAGCCTCAGCCATCCGGCGAATCGCGGCCACGGAGCGATCTTCTCCGCGGCCTGCCGGTACATCTCCCGCGCCGCCCGCCGTTCGCCGGACAGCAGCTCGATGGCCCCGAGGGTGGTCAGTGTCGCGCCGATCCCCACCACGTCACCGGCCGCCTCGAACCCGGACAGTGAGCGCCGCACGCTGTCCAGACCGTCCTCGGTGTCGCCCGCCATGGCGCGTGACAGGCCGAGGTTGATCTCGCTCAGCAGCTCCCCCCGGCGATCGCCGAGGGTGCTGCGGACCTCCCGCGCCAGCGACAGTGCCAGCCCGGCTTCCCGGTATTCACCCAGGTCGCGGTGGATGCAGCCGATGTGGTGCAGCACCTGTGCCCTGGCCAGGTCGTCACCCAGGGAGGCGAACTGGTCGGCGGCCTCGGCGACGAAGGAGATCGCCGACCGCCGGTTGCCGGTCAGCCGGTACGCGTATCCCAGGGCGGACAGAACGTACCCGGTTGCCTGCACGACACCGACCCGTCGGCCCAGCAGCATGGTCTCCTCGACGTAGGGAACCATGTGCCCGGCGACCCGGACGAGCTGCATGCAGGGCGTGATCACCGGCAGGAAGGGGGGCGTGCCGGCATCGGAGCGGGCCAGCTCGCTGAGGCAGGAGTCCAGGTGCCGGACTGCGGCGGGGCCGTCCTCACGAAACAGCGCGCAGTGGCCGAGCAGCCAGCTGCCGGCAGCGGCGTGTTCCGGTCGGCCCCGCGCGATGCCCTCGGACCGCACCGTGACGGCCATCTGTTCGGCCTCGTCCAGCCCGAAGGTGCTCCACACCAGCATGGCCTCCGCGATCCGGGCCGTCACCACCTCGTCGGGCCCACCGATCCGCAGGACGATCGCCGTCGCTTCCGCGCCCAGCGCCCGGTGCCGGTCGGCGCGGCCCTGGCGGCTGTCCAGCCCGGTCAGGCCGATCAGGGCGGCCGCGCGCGGCCGGGTCGCTTCCGGTGCCACGGCCAGCGCGCGCTCGAGCCATGACGCGCCCTCGACGGCATGGCCGCGCAGGAACCAGTACCGCCACAGATTGGCGCCCAGGCGCAGGGCCGTCCCGGGGTCGTGCTTGCAGGCCCAGCCCAGCGCCGCACGCAGATTGTCATGTTCGCCGTCCAGCGACTTCGGCTCCTCGATCACGACGCCGGTGCCCCGTTCGGGGTTGTGCGCGACGGCGAAAGCGAGGAAGTACGCACCGTGGGAGGCCGCCAACTGCTCTGCCTCACCGGCGAGTACGAGTTTCTCGTGGGCGAACTGGCGGACCGTCTCAAGGAGTCGGTAGCGGGTCGTGGCGGCTGTTCTCGCCGGTACCACCAATGACTGGTCCACCAGCCTGACCAGCAGCCCGAACACCTCCGCTCGCTCCAGCGGAGGATCACCGCAGACCGCTTCCGCCGCGTCGAGGGTGAAGCTGCCCGAGAACACCGAGAGCCTGCGCAGCAGAATCTGCTCGGGGCCGGCGAGCAGATTGTGGCTCCATTCCAGAGTGCCGCGCAGCGTCTGGTGGCGGGTGATGGGTACGGCTCCTCCGCCGAGCAGTGACAGTGCGTCACTCAACCGGTGGACGATCTCCGCCGGCTCCAGAGCGGCGGCCTTGGCCGCCGCCAACTCCAGGGCCAGCGGCATCCCGTCGAGCCGCCGGCACAGCTCGGCCACCCCCGGCGCGTTGTCCACGTCGAGCGCGAACCCGGGCCGCACCTGTGCCGCACGGTCGACGAAGAGCAGGACACTGGGGAGGCACGCGAGCCGGTCCAGGTCGGCCGTGCGGTCCCAGTCGGAGGACGGCAGGGTCAACGAGGGCACCCGCAGCGTGTATTCGCCGTGGGCATGGAGAGGCTCACGGCTGGTCGCCAGTACGTCGACGCCTGGACAACCCGCGAGCAGCGCACCGACGAGCCCGGCGCAGGCGGCGAGCAGGTGCTCGCAGTTGTCGAGCACGATCAGCAGCCGCCGATGGCGCAACTGGTCCACCAGTGCTTGTTCCCGGTCCGCCACATCCGATTCCAGCCCCAGCGTCCCCGCCACCGCGGCGGCCACGAGTACCGGCTCACCGACGGCCGTCAGGTCGACGAACCACGCCCCGTCGGGGTACCGCGAGCGCAAGCGCCGCGCGGCCTGCACGGCCAGTCGCGTCTTGCCGCTGCCGCCGGCTCCGGTGAGGGTGAGCAGCCGGGCCTGGCGGGTCAGCCGCTCCACGTCGGCGATCTCACGCTCACGTCCGACGAAGCTGGTCAGCGAGGCAGGCAGCCGGTCGGCGATCACGGTGGCGGCAGGGACGCCGGCTGCCGGTGGGCGCCGCGCCGGGGGCGCACCGGTCAGCAGGTCACGGAACAGCGCCACGGTCTGGGCGTCCGGGTCGGTCCCGAACGCGTCCAGAAGGTCCTCGGCCAGGCGCTCGTAGCGGGCCAGCGCCTCGGACCTGCGGCCCAGGCCCGCCAGTACCACCATCGCCGCGCGGACAGCGGCCTCCTGTACGGGATCGGCTTCGAGGACCCGGGTCAGGAGAAGCAGCGCTTCGTCCGGTGCCTCCCGCGCCAGCGCGGTCGCCAGCTTCACCGAGACTTCCTGCGACGCTTTCCGCAACCGCTCCCGCCGCGCCGTCAGCCAGTCCGCGTCCGAGATGGCGGGTATCAGATCCCCGGCATAGAGGCCCGCCGTGGCGCGTAACTGCGTCGCGTCGTCCCCGGCCAGGGCCTCCTGTGCGGATGACTCGAACCGCAGCACGTCGACCTCGACCGGTCCGGTGGCGTCCAGCACGACTTGCTCATCGCGGATCGACAGCCGTCCAGGTTGTGCGATGCCGCCGCCGGTGACGGCGCGCCGGGCCACGTACAGCGTCTGGTGCAGATTGCGGGCCGCCGCCGCCGGTTCCAGATCGGGCCACAGGCGGTCCATGACGTGCTCGCGATGACACCGCTGACCTGGTGCCAGCGCCAGCATCGCCACCAGCGACTTCGCCTTCCGCAACCGCCACGTCCCGGCCTCGACCGTGACCCCGTCCACCCTTACGGCGAACGATCCGAGCAACTGGATCCGCCAGCCCTGGACGTTGTCGGACACGACCACCACCTCCGGAGCACCTCCGCGACGGACCACCCCCACATCCTCCCGTCGGCGGGGGCTGATCACGCGGATTTGTTTCCGGGCGCCGACCGCTGCAACCGGTCAGCGCTGCGCCCGGCGGCTGCGGGCGGCGGCCAGTGCCAGCCCACCGCCGACTGTCAGCACCAGCACCGCGATGCCGGCGATCTGCGTGCCGTGCGACTCCCCGGTGTCCGCCAGCTGCCCGTCGCTCGGCTCCGGAAGTCCGGAGGGGACGGTGCCGTCGTCCGAGGTCGGGCCGCCGGCCGGTTCCTGAGTGACCTTGATATGCGTGGAGCAGCGCGGATCGCCTGACCCGGAAAGGCAGTTGGCGCCGTCGCCGTCGGACACAACCGCGTTGTCCAGGTTCATGTCTCCCTTGTCCGGGTCGTCGACCGTGGCGCTGTAGGTGAGGGTGACGGTCTTGCCGGCGGGTACGTCGCCGGCCCAGCCCAGGTTCGGCTTTCCGTAGGTCACCGATCCGGAGGTCGCCTTGGCGTCGCCGTTGTACACGGCGTCGTCGAGTACACCGCTCAGGGGGTCGGTGAAAGTGGCGTTTCGGTAGTCACCGGTTCCGGGGTTGGAGACAGTGATCTTGTAGTGGACAGTGTCGCCGGGGGATACGGAGCCGTCGGCGTCGGAGGTTTTGGTGATAACCAGCGACGGTTCGGTCACCGTCACATCGGCGGAGCAGCCGGTGCCCTCCGTATTGCCCTGGCAGTTCGACAGGTTGTCGAACCGCGGGTCTGCGACGGTGTTGTTCATGGTGCCGTCGCCGGTGGCCGGGTCCTTCACCGTCATCGAGTAGGTGAGGACTGTCGATTCCCCGGTCGTGATCTGGGCGATGAACAAGGTCAGAGTCGGCTTGCTGTAGACGACCCGGCCCGGGCCGCTGACCACTTTGGCGTCGTGGTTGTAGGTGGCGTCGTCCAGCGCGCCGGTCAGATCGTCGCGGAGAATCTGGTCGTAGTCGGTGGCGCCGCTGTATCCGTTGGAATCCACCCGCACCGTGTACGTGACCCTGTCGCCGGGCTCCGCCTCGGAGACGTCACTGGTCTTGGTGATGGCGAGTTCGCTCACCACTACGCGCCAGCGGCAGGAACCGGAGGTCGAACCCGCCGCGCAGTTCGAATCGTCTGGACCGACGACGGTGTTGGTCAGCTGGAAGTCGCCATGGCCCGGGTCGTCGACGGTGACGGAGTAGGTGAGGACAACGGTCCGGCCCGCCGGCACGTCACCGGACCAGGTCAGCGTCGGCTCGCTGAAGGCGAAGCTTCCGGAGCGGGCGGTGGCGTCGTGGTTGTAGGTGGCGTCGTCCAGCACGCCGGTCAGGTCGTCCTTGACGACGGCGCCGGTGTACTCCGTGCTGCCGTTGTTGGTGACGCGGACGATGTACGTCACCGTGCCGCCGGGCCTGACATTGAAGCCCGTTCCGTAAGGTGCCTCGACCTTGGCGTCCTTGACGATCGTCAGGGGCCCGGCCGCCCTGGGGGCGGCCTCGGACGGCAGAACGGCTCCGATGGCCCATACCGCAACGAGCGCCAGTACGCAGCCGAGCTTCCACAGCCGGGCTTTGTCGGGAAAACGTCCGCTGCAAGTCATTGCTGACCCTCCTTCAGATCTGGGTGCATCGGGTGAAATCCTCGCATCAGATCTGTCCATTTAATGATGTTTAGGAAGGTATGGGCGCGTTCGGTCGCGTGGGTCATCGAGAATCTGCCGGTGCGCAACCACCTCGCGAAGGGCGGGGCCAAGGGCGGTTCCGGAAACTGCAGGTGCCGCCGTTGACTGCAGGGGAGACGTGGACCGTTTCCCTCACGCCGGCCGGTCGGTGAGGGCGCAGGCGAGGTAGAGGTCGACGCGGTCGCGGGCTTGGGAGAGATCGCGGCCGGTGAGTTGCTCGATCCGGCCGATGCGGCAATGCACGGTGCTGACGTGGACGTGGAGATGAGCCGCGGTGGTGCGCCGCCTGTCCACCGACACGTACGACGCGGACGTCCTGCGCACCTGCACGCTCTACACCAGCACCGAGCCCTGCGCGAAGTGCTCCGGCGCCGCAGACCTGCCACGGCAATGCTCCGGCCTGAGGCGAGTGTCCATGGGGACGCCAAATCTCGATTTATGCGCCCCAATGGCCCCCAAAATTAGGGGCGTACAGCGCATCAGGGCCGGTACTGATTTTCTCAGTACCGGCCCTGACCGGGTGTTTGAGCTGGGACGGGTGAAGGTGGCGGGATTGCGACGTGGCGCCAAGTCGTCATCCTCCGCGGCCTGTTGGCGCTCCTTCCGCTGACAGCATCGGATGATTCCGTTCCGCTGTGACGTCGGGAGTTCCTCCGTGCCTCTGAGATCCATCGCGGCCACTGTCACCGCCGTGGCCGTCGCCGCGTTCATACCCGCCACCGCGGTACACGCCGCGGCCCCGCCCCCCTCACACGCCCGAGGCGCCGCGGCCACCGCGGCCACCGCGGTCAGCGTGCCGCTGCCCTCCGGTGACACGGTGACCGTCGAACGTTCCGGCGGCACAGTACGTTCGGCCACGGTCACCCCCGCACCCGGCCGCGAAGACATGTCCTTCACCACGAGCACACTCGGCTCAGGCCACGTCAGCGTCGTGCCTGCCGATGCCGAGCCGCTCCTCGCCGCGGGCCGGCTCGACCCCCGACTGTTCGACGTACAGGCGCTGCTCGACGCCGGTTACGGCACGAAGGGTGACATCGCCAAGGGCGCCCTCGGGATGATCGTCCAGCATGGGAAGGGCGCTGCTGCCGCGAACAAGGCGCGCAGCGCGGCAGGGAGTAGGGCGCACCCCGGGCACGCGCTGCCCCGGCTGGGTATGACGGCCATCGCCCCGCGCAGCCGTGCCGATGCCGCCACCACCTGGAAGCGTCTGACCTCGGGCACCGGCACGTCGCCGGCGGGCGGAGTCGGCAAGCTGTGGCTCGACGGCCGCATGCACATTGCGCTGGACAAGAGCGTCCCGCAGATCCATGCGCCTCAGGCGTGGGAGGACGGATACACCGGGAAGGGCGTCACGGTCGCCGTCCTCGATACCGGCTGGGACTCCGACCATCCGGATCTGGCCGGCCGCGTGAGCGCCTCGTCGAACTTCCTGGGAGGCGACAGCGCCGAGGACGACAACGGTCACGGCACCCATGTCGCGTCCACCATCGCGGGGATCGACAGCACCTATCGAGGCGTCGCCCCCGATGCCTCCCTGGCCGTGGGCAAGGTGTGCGACAGCACCGGCTCGTGTACCACCTCGGCCGTACTGGCCGGGATCGACTGGGCCGTCAACACGGTGCACGCCAAGGTCGTCAGCATGAGTCTGGGCGGCCCCGCGGACGAGACCGACCCCGCGATAGCGGTGATCAACAACCTGTCGGAGCAGACCGGCACACTGTTCGTGGTCGCGGCCGGGAACGACGGAGAGTCCGGTACGGCGACGGTCGGCGCCCCTGCCATCGCGAACTCCGCGCTCGCGGTCGGCGCGGTCGACGACAACGACCAGCTGGCCGCCTTCTCCAGCCGCGGCCCACGCCCGAGCGACAACGCGGTGAAGCCCGACATCACCGCGCCCGGCGTGAACATCGTCGCCGCGAAGATGGGCGGCGGCCACACTTCCAAGAGCGGTACGTCGATGGCGACACCGCATGTCGCCGGCTCCGCGGCGCTGGTCGCGCAGGCGCACCCCGCTTGGACCGGAGAGCAGATCAAGACCGCGCTGATGGAGAGTGCCGAGCCCACCGCCGGCCGTTCCGCCTATCAGCAGGGCACCGGCAGGGTGGATGTGGGGCGCGCCGTCGAGCAGACGGTCCTGGCCTCTCCCGCAAACCTGACCACGACGGCCGACTGGTCCGCCGGAGCGGGCAAGGACACCGAGCACACCGTCACCTTCACCAACACCGGCGACACCACCACGACGCTCGACCTGGCCATCGGGAAGCCCCTCTCGCCGACAGCCCAGCCGGGCAACACCGAGCAGTTCTCGGTCGACCGCGACAACATCACGGTCCCCGCGCACGGCACGGCGACCGCGACCGTCACCAGCCGCGCCTCCCTGCTGCCGCACGGCCCGTGGTCCGCGATCCTCACCGCCTCCCACGAGGGGAAGCCCGTCACGCGCACGATCCTCGGCATCAACAGCCCCCTCCCCACGCACCAGGTGACGATCAACGCCGTCCAGCGCGACGGCGCCCCCGCGACGGGCACCGCACTGATGGTCAACCGCTGGACGGGGGACCGCTATCCGGTCCGGCTCACCGCGGGCACCGGTACGGCCTCCGTGCCCGAAGCGCAGTACTGGATCGGCATGACGATCATCACCGGATCCGGCACGGACCGGACGAGCACGCTGGCCGCCACGTCCGTGACGCCCCTGGCGGACACCGCCGTCGGCCTCGACGCCCGCACCGCGGTTCCGGTGGGCGCCGACGTTCACGATGACAAGGCTCAGGCCACGGCGGTGCAGGCCGCGCTTGCGCTGCCCGCGGGTTCGGCCTCGTACACGATGAGCGTGGTGACCACAGGCACGAGCGCGGGCCGGTCGCTCTACGCGACTCCCCTCGCCGTCGACGGTGCGAAGTACCGGACGTTCGCCGTGTTCGCGGCCAAGGGCGCCTCGTCGCAGGCGCCGAGCCCGTTCTTCTACCACGTGACGCGTTCGTGGACCGGCGGCGTCCCGGCGCATCCGTCCTTCTCGGTCACGCGCCGCGACCTGACGGACGTACGCCTCGGCTTCCACGCCCAGGGTGCCCCGGCCGCCGGCACCACGTCGGCTGCCCCTGACGACGACACCCTGCTGCCTCTGAACATCGACCAGTCGGTCTCCATCCCCTCCACCGTCCACGACTACCGCACGAGAGGTGACTGGCTCGACCGCGCCTCGATCGCCGGCAGCCAGTCCATCGTGACCTCGGCGCAGGCCTTCGGCCCGAGGGCTCTCGACCGGCTGGACTTCGCAGCCGCGGTGGTCGGCCCCGGACTGCCTGCCGCGCCGCTGCGCCGGGTCGGCGACTCCATGCTCTGGGCCTCGACGCCGTGGTTCGTGGACGGCGACGGCACCCGCGGCGGCACCGACTGGGGGGCGTCCGGCACCGTCACCCTGGCCAAGGACGGTCGGACGGTGGGCTCGTGGAACGCCGTAGGTTCCGGTAAGACCGTCCCTGTTCCGGCGGGCAACGGGCACTACACACTCAGCGCGGATGTCAGCCGCGCCCGGTCGTATGCCGCCCTGTCCACCCGCGTGCAGTCGGTGTGGGGTTTCGACTCCACCACCGACGACGGTTCGGGTGCCGTACTGCCGCTCATGGCCGTCCGCCTCACCCCACGCGGCCTCGACCTCTCGGGCAGCGCCGCCCGCGGCGCGACGACCCGGGTGGACCTTGCGGTCCAGCGCGCGCCCGGCGCCGCAGCGGCCACGATCGACTCCACACACCTGGAGGTCAGTTGGGACGACGGTGCCACCTGGCATCCCGTCAAGATCCACCCGGCCCGGGGCGCGTCCCCTGAGCACGCCGACCTGACCGCTCCCGCGGGCGCGGCTTTCGCGACCCTGCGGGCGAGCGTTTTGGCGGACGACGGCAGCTCCCTGACGCAGACCGTCACCCGGGCCTTCGGGGTGACGCCGGACGAGCGGTAGGCAGTACGGCGCCGGGCATGCCCGGCGCCGTCGCCCGCTCCTGTATCCGTGCGTCAGTCGACGTTCGCCTTCGCCGTGGCGGCCACGGGCGGCACTTCGGGGTAGGGGCGCGGGTAGCCGGCGCCGATGCCGAACCGGTGGGCGAGGGTGTCGGCGAACGCCGCGGCGATCCGGATCTCGCCGTCGGGGTTGGGGTGGGTGCCGTCCCAGGTGTGCTCGGGAGCCACGAACTCCGCTGCGGTCTCCGCGACCACCACGGGTTCCGCAGGGGTGTCGAGGTCCGTGGCGACGGCCCGTAAACGGGCATTGGTCGCGTCGATCCGCAGGGCGAACTCCGGCTCGTCCACCGCCTTCTGGCACTGGAGGACGGTGCCCAGGGCGATGGCGACGCCGGGGCGGCCCCGGCGGGCATTGGCGATGAACTCGCGCAGGTTGGTCTCGAACTGCGGTGGTTCCACGCCGTACCAGAACAGGTCGTTGATGCCGAGCAGTACCAACAGGTACTCGGGGTCGTGCTCCCGGGCCTTCGCCTCGATCTCGTCCTTCTCGGTCACATACGGCCGACCCCACTGTGCGTCGTGGTCACGGTCGAACTCGGGGTCGGCGTACGTGTCGTCGTCGTCGCCCACCTCGGCCGTACGGATGTTGTCGAGCGTGTCCTTCGGGCCGACGAGGTCCAAGTCCACGGCGTGGTCGCGCAGATGGGTCCAGAGACGATAGCGCCAGGTCCAGTCTCCGCTGCTGCCGTGACTGATCGAATCGCCGACGATCATGATGGGGATGACATGGGAGCTGCTGGGCACGGCTTCCTCCTGGTGGGCCGGTGGGCTGTGCCACCCCGGTCCGGGTGCGTAGCGCCGCAGTACGCGGGCCGGTACGCCCCCGATCAGGCAGTGGTCGGGGAACGCGCCGCGGACGACGGCGCCCGCCGCGACGGCGACGTTCCTGCCGAGGCGGGCGCCCGGCAGGATCACGGCGCCGGTGCCGATCCAGCAACCGTCGCCGATGGAGACCGGGCGGTTGCTCGGCGGCTGGCTTCCGATGGGCAGCCGGGGATCGGTGTAGGTGTGGTTCTGGTCGGTGATGTAGACGTGCGGTGCGATGAAGACCTGGTCGCCGACGGTCACCGACTCGTGGGCCACGATGTGCGTGCCACGGCCGATGACGCAGCCCCGGCCGATGCGCAGGACCAGACCGGGGCCGAGGTCCATGCCGGGCAGCAGCCCGGCGGTCATCGTCACCTGGCTTCCGACGAGGGTGCCCGCGCCGACGGACATCCATGGTTCGCCGTAGAGGCAGCCCGGGGGGAACCCGATGCGCACACCGGCGCCGAGGTGGCCGAAGCGGCGCCCGGCGGGGGACGCGCTGGTGATGGCTCCGACGTCCTTGGCCCAGGCCCAGGCCCGGCGCACCACGACTCCGCCGACGGCGCGGGAGCGTCGGCGTGCACCTTGCGTGAGCAGGGAGATGCTTTCCGTGATCGGAGGCGCCACGTGATCAGCGTAGGTAGGCACGTTCGGATCCGCGCGGCGAGTGGTCACCGGCCCGCACACCTGGAAGTGCTGCGGCCGGTGGCGCCGGCTCCATCGTGTCCGGTACGGCGTGGTCAGCCGTTCAGCAGCAGCGCCATGCCGAGTTCGACGAGCCGCGTTTCGACGGCCGGTCTGTTGGTCAGGTCCGCCCAGCGGGCCACGTAACGGACCATGGCGTCCAGGGCGTAGATGACGATCTTCGTTTCCACCGGATCGCGTCCGGGCCGGGCGCGGTCGAGCACCTGCGCCCACATGTCCACGTAGTCGACGACGAAGCGGTTCTGCAGGGCGCGTTCCTTGTCCGGCAGCTGCTCGCTCTCGTTGGCGAGCACGCCGATCACATGGCGGTGCTCGATATTGACGGTGATGTGCGAGCGCAGGGCCATCTCCAGGACCACCAGAGGTTCCCCGGAGCGGGCGACCGCCGCCTCCAGTCCTGCCAGCATGCGATCGCCGCCACGGGTCGCGGCGGTGACCAGGATGTCGGTCTTGCTGGGGAAGTGCCGGTAGACCCCCGAGGGCACGATTCCGACGGCTTCTCCGATGTCGGCCATGCTGACGGACTGGAAGCCCCGCTCGTCGAACAGCCGGGTCGCTTCGGTGAGCACCTGCTGTCGTCGGGGCAGGCGTAGCCCGTCGACGGCCTCCGGTGCGGGAAGCGTGGACTCCGGCGGCTGCGGTGCGAGCTCGCAGTGGGCGACCACCTGGGCCAGGTGGTGCAGCAGTGCCTCGAACCTGCGGCGCGGCAGGGTGAGCCGGTGGTGGGCCCGGCTGGCCAGCACCGCGAGGACGGCGAGTGCGGTCAGGGTGCGGTCGGCCTCGGCCAGTTCCGGTCTGGCGGTGCGCAGCAGTGCGGCGAGGTGGTGCGTGGCCCCCCAGGCCTGCTCGCGGATGACGGCGCGCTGGTCCTCGGGCAGATGGCGCGCCTCGCGCTCCCACAGCGCGCCGATCGTACGGCGCGTGGCGCCGGCGGCCGCCAGCGTGTGCAGGAGTTCCTCCAGCCCCGAAGCCTCCCGGATCATGGAGTCGACGGTTTCCACGTCCGTCAGCACCACGTGGAGCAGCAGGTCCTGTTTGTTGCGGAAGTGCCGGTAGACCGCCGGGGCGGTGATGCCCACCGCGTCCGCGGTGTCCGCCATCGACACGTTGTGGAATCCGCGTGCGCGGAAGAGCTCGCCGGCGGCGGCGAGGATCTGGGCCTTCCGGTCCGGGGGTCTGCGCGACGCCATGCTCTGTGCTCTCCTCCGCCCGGTTCGAAAGTCGGCCTCAGTGAACCCCGAAGGAACGCCTGGAGGTCGGCCCAGACTAGCCGACGGCCGTCGGGTGCCTCTTCGATGCGAATGAACGGTGACAGGCTGACTGTCCATTGAACCCCTTGACAGATGACCTCTGGGACATAAAAGTGAAGCGGCATTCACATTCTATCTGGAGGATTCATGGGCCGCAGAGTCCACGTCGCGGGCGTCGGCATGATCCCGTTCGCCAAACCGAGCGCCGCCGCGACCTACGACGTCATGGGTGCCGGCGCGGTCCGCGCGGCCCTCGCCGACGCAGGCGTCGGCTACGGCAAGATCCAGCAGGTGTACGCCGGTTACGTCTACGGCGACTCCACCTGCGGGCAGCGCGTGGTCTACGGAATCGGCATGACCGGTGTGCCGGTGATCAACGTCAACAACAACTGCGCCTCGGGCTCCTCGGCGCTGTGGCTGGCGCGCCAGGCCGTGGAGAGCGGCGCCGTGGAGTGCGCGCTCGCGGTGGGCTTCGAGCAGATGCCGCCCGGTGCCCTGGGTGCCAAGTGGAGCGACCGGCCCAACCCGCTGTCCGACTTCGACGTCACCTTGCGGGAGGCGTTCCCCGTCGACGACCGACTCCCGCTCACTCCGCAGTACTTCGCCGCCGCAGGAGTGGAGTACATGGAGAAGTACGGCATGAAGGCGGAGACCTTCGCCAAGGTGTCGGTCAAGGCGCGCAGCCACGCCGCGAACAACCCCTACGCGGTCTTCCGGGACCCCATCACCGAGCAACAGGTGCTCGAATCCCCGCACATGTCCGGCCCGCTGACCCGGCTGCAGTGCTGCCCGCCCACCTGCGGCGCGGCCGCCGCCGTCGTGTGCAGCGAGGAGTTCGCCCGCGCCCACGGCCTGCGCACCGATGTGGCGATCAAGGCCCAGACGCTGCTGTCCGACACCGGCGGGCTCTTCGAGAAGACCAGCCCGATGTCCCTCGTCGGCTCCGACGTCACGCGTGCCGCCGCGCACGAGGTGTACGAGCAAGCCGGGGTCGACCCGCGCGACATCAAGGTCGTCGAACTGCACGACTGCTTCACCGTCAACGAGGTCCTCACCTATGAGGGGTTGGGCCTGTGCGACGAGGGCGGCGCCGAGGAGTTCATCCTCAGCGGCGACAACACCTACGGCGGGCGCGTCGTCACCAACCCCTCGGGCGGTCTGCTCTCCAAGGGCCACCCACTGGGTGCCACGGGACTCGCGCAGACGGCGGAGATCACCTGGCAACTGCGCGGCGAGGCCGGCCCCCGCCAGGTCGAGGGCGCGACCCTCGGCCTTCAGCACAACCTCGGCCTCGGCACCGCGGGCGTCGTCACGCTCTTCGAGAAGGTGGGCTGAGCCATGGCCGTCGACCCCGCGATCATCGGTACCACCGAGCCCGCGCACACGGTCGAGGTGGAGCGCGGCCGGCTGCGCGCCTTCGCCCACGCGACCGGTCAGAACGACCCCGTCTACAGCGACCTGGAGGCCGCCGGCGCCGCGGGCCACCACGACCTGCCGGTGCCTCCGACGTTTCTGTTCTGCCTGGAGATGGAGAACCCCGACCCGTTCGGTTTCCTCGGCCGGCTCGGCATCGATCCTCGGACGATCCTGCACGGCGGCCAGCGGTTCGAGTACCACGCCCAGGCCTTCGCCGGAGACGCCCTGACCTTCGCCACCGAGGTGACGGACGTCTACACGAAGAAGGGCGGCGCCCTGGAGTTCATCGAGCGCGCCACCCGCGTGACCCGTGCCGGCGAACAGATCGCCACGCTCACCAGCACCACCGTCGTACGCGACCCGAAGGCCGGCAGGAAATGACCTCACTGACACTCTCCGCCGGCGACACCCTGATCCTCGACGCCCCGAAGATCACGCGCACGACACTCGCCCTCTACGCGGGGGCCTCGGGCGACCACAACCCGGTGCACATCGACATCGACGCCTGCGAGGCCGTCGGCATCCCCGACGTCTTCGCCCACGGCATGCTCTCCATGGCCTACCTGGCACGGCTGCTGACCGACCGGGTGCCCCAGGAGCGGATCCGCTCCTACGAGGTGCGCTTCTCCGCGATCACCCCGGTCAACGCCACCCCCATCTGCACGGGCGCCGTCACCCGCGTCGAGGACGGCCTGGCCCACCTCGACCTGACCGTGGCCCTCCCCGACGGCACCGTGACCCTGCGGGGCACCGCCGTCGTCTCCGTCAACTGATCCGCTCCGCACCGACGTTAAGGACGTAACACATCATGGGAACCCTGGACGGCAAGGTCGCCATCGTCTCCGGCTCCGGCCGTGGCATCGGCCGCGAGGTCGCTCTCAAGCTCGCCTCGGAAGGCGCGAGCGTGGTGATCAACGATCTGGACAAGGGGCCCGCCGAGGAGACCGTCGCCGACATCGTCGCGTCCGGCGGCAAGGCCGTGGCCTGTGTCGGGTCGGTCACCGAGGACGAGTTCGCCGAGCGCTTCGTGAACACGGCGGTCGACTCCTTCGGCGGCCTGGACATCATCGTCAACAACGCCGGTTACACCTGGGACACGGTCATCCAGAAGATGACCGACGAGCAGTGGGACGCCATCCTCGACGTCCACCTCAAGGCCCCCTTCCGCATCCTGCGCGCCGCCCAGCCCTACATCAAGGCCAACCCGACCGACCACCACCGCAAGGTCGTCAACGTCTCCTCGGTCTCGGGTCAGTACGGCAACGCGGGCCAGGCCAACTACTCCTCCGCCAAGGCCGGTGTCATCGGCTTCACCAAGACCATGGCCAAGGAGTGGGGCCGCTACAAGGTCAACGTCAACGCCGTCGCCTACGGCTGGATCCTGACCCGGATGACCGAGGCCACCGCCGAGGACGACGCGACCCTGGACATCGGCGGGCGCACCATCAAGGTCGGCATCAATCCGCAGATCGCGGCCGCCGCCGCGGCCACCATCCCGCTGGGCCGACCGGGTACTCCCGAGGAGGCCGCCGGAGCGATCTACCTGCTGTGCACCCAGGAGTCGAACTACGTCAGCGGCCAGTGCCTGACCGTCGACGCCGGCCAGCGCTGACCCACCCCGCACCCCGATCGAGATCCATCCGTACAGCAGGGACTGCCGCATGAAGCGCACCATCTACAACGAGGACCACGAGGCCTTCCGGACGATGATCCGGGACTTCATCGCCAAGGAGGTGAGCCCGCACTTCGAGGAGTGGGCGGCACAGGGCCGCGCGCCCCGTGAACTCTTCCGCAAGTTGGGTGAGTTGGGGGTGATGGGATTCGGGATACCCGAGGAGTACGACGGCCCCGGCGAGACGAGCTACAAGTACCAGACCGTCATGTCGGAGGAGACCGCCCGCGCCGCCGTGTCGTTCGGGCACTACGACGTCACCACCGGCATCGTGCTGCCGTATCTCCTCAACCTCGCCAACGACGAGCAGAAGAAGCGCTGGCTGCCGGGTATCGCCTCGGGCGACATCTGTCTCTGCATCGCCATGACCGAACCGGGCACCGGCTCCGACCTGGCGGGCATACGTACCACCGCCAAACTCTCCAAGGACGGTACGCACTTCGTCCTCAACGGCTCGAAGACCTTCATCACCGGCGCGCTCAACTCCGAGCTGTGCGTGGTCGTCGCCCGCACCTCGCCCTCATCCGAGACGGACCGCCGCCACGGCCTCAGCCTGCTGGTCGTCCCGACCGACGCCGAGGGCTTCGCGTACGGCCGCAAGCTGGAGAAGATCGGCCTGCAGGCCTCCGACACCTCCGAGCTCTCCTTCACCGATGTCGTGGTCCCGGTGGAGAACGTCCTCGGCGAAGTCGGCGACGGCTTCTCCTACCTGGGCCGGAACCTGGCCCGCGAGCGCCTGTCCATCGGTGTGAGCGCCGCGGCCACCGCCACCGCCGCGATCGATTTCGCGAAGGCGTACGTCAAGGAGCGCCAGGTCTTCGGCAAGCCGGTGGCCGCCTTCCAGAACACCAAATTCGTCCTTGCCGAGTGCGCCGCCGAGGTCGAGGCGCTCCAGGCCATGGTCGACAAGGGCATCGAGCTGGACGACGCCCACGAGCTGACCCCGGCCGACGCCGCGAAGATCAAGCTCTTCGGCACCGAGGTGGCGGGCCGCGTCATCGACAAGTGCCTCCAGCTGCACGGCGGTTACGGCTACATGCTCGAATACCCCATCGCCCGGCTGTACGCCGACACCCGGGTCAGCCGCATCTACGGCGGCACCAGCGAGGTCATGAAGACCATCATCGCCAAGGACCTCGGTCTGTAGCGGACCGGTCCTCCGCAGTCACGCCGCCCTGGTGGCCGCCCCCTCCGGCGGCCCCGGGGCGGTGTGCTCTCTACCCATGCACCAAGTACCCCGCATCGACGAGGAAGTTGACGCACCATGAGCACCATCCCCGACGCACCCGCCTCAGCCGGCCCGCTCGCGGGCATCCGCATCATCGAACTGGGCGGCATCGGGCCCGGCCCGTTCTGTGGCATGATCCTTTCCGATCTCGGCGCCGAAGTGATCCGCATCGACCGGCCCGCCGAGCACGGCACGACGACGTGGCACCCCGTACTGCACCGCAACCGGCGCTCGGCCACCCTCGACCTCAAGACCCCCGAGCGGGTGGAGGCGGCCCTGCGCCTGATCGACAGCGCGGACGCGGTCATCGAGGGCTTCCGGCCCGGTGTGACCGAGCGACTGGGGCTCGGCCCCGAGGTCTGCCTGGAGCGCAACCCCAAGCTGGTGTACGGGCGGATGACCGGCTGGGGCCAGGACGGGCCGCTCGCCCAGGAGCCCGGCCACGACATCAACTACATCGCGATCGCCGGAGCCCTCGGCGCGATCGGCGGCGCCGACAGCGACCCGGTCGTCCCGCTGAACCTGGTCGGCGACATGGGCGGCGGCGGCATGCTGCTGGCCCTGGGCATCTGCGCCGCGCTGGTCAGCGCCAAGTCCACCGGACGCGGCCAGGTGGTCGACGCCGCCATGACCGACGGAACCGCCATCCAACTCGCCCTGATCCACGGCCTGCTGGTCGGCGGCCGGTGGGCCGACCGCCGAGCATCCAACCTCTTCGACGGCGCGGCTCCCTTCTACCGGACCTACCGCACCGCGGACGGCGGACACATGGCGGTCGGCTGTGTGGAGCCGGAGTTCTACGCCGCGATGCTCAGCGTGCTGGGCCTGACCGAAGACCCCTTGTTCGCTCGGCAGATGGACACCGGAGCCTGGCCGCGTATGGCGGAGCGGCTCGCGCAGGAATTCGCCGGCCGCCCGCGCGACGCATGGTCCACCGCCTTCGACGGCAAGGGCGCCTGCGTGACACCGGTGCTGAACTTCGCCGAGGCCGCCGCACACCCGCACAACGCCGAGCGCGGCACGTACGGCACCGCCGCCGGGTTCATCCAGCCCGCCCCGGCGCCCCGATTCCTCGGCACCCCGTCCGCCGTGCCGAGCCCGGCGCCGCTGACCGGCGCACACACGCGTGACGTCCTGGCCTCGGCCGGCTACGACGATGCGGAGATCGCCGCCTTGGCCCCGCACGCCTGACCGCGTAGCAAGAAGGCCCGTGTCCCACCGCCAGGGCGGATTCTAGGGATCGTCGCAACACGTGATCAATGGCGTGTCTGGCGAGCAGTGTAAGCAGTGGCTCGGCTGCCTTGGCGTACCGCAGGATCAGCGGAGCCTGACCTTCACCGTCTGGGTGGCGCCGCGCAGGCCGCTCAGATCGCCGAACGTGAGCGTGAGC
>NZ_JBFAHN010000007.1:217942-385802 GCF_040654175.1 Streptomyces sp. NPDC050738
TTGTTTTTGTTTGTCTTTTCTCGGTTCTTTTCTTGGGGGGGGGGGGGGGGGCCCCCCCCCCCCCCGCCACTGCTGCGTCGCTGTCGGGATTCCGCTGCTCTCTCCGGTAAGCCCCGGGTCAAGCAGCTGACCGAGGTCACCGTCCGGCCCCTGCTCTGCCCCCTCCACGGGCAGGAACAGAATGAGAGCTATGAATGAGGGATCGGACTGGCCGACGGACAAACTGACCGCGCTCCGCCTCGGCAGGAGGCTGGTTGCGGAACTCCCCGCATCGCGGCCGGATCGCCGCGCATTCGTGGACATCCGCCCCGGGCAGAGCGACCCTGACGTCCAGGCTCGGGACGAGGGATGGGTTCGCAGAGACGTTGACCGTAGCTTCCGGCTTGAGCATTGGGAGTACGACCGCGACCGCATTGAGGGCTTCGACTACGACATCGGCGCAGCCCTCATCAGGTCCGCTGAAGCCCCGGACGAGTCTGAGCTGACCACCGTGCTCAACGCATGGGGTGTCCGGCCCGGCCTGTTCGTCTATCCGTGGGGCAGTGATGATCCCAGGTAGGCGGAGATCAGTTCAGGGGAGCCGTCAGCTCACGCAGCAGCTTCTTCGGCCCCTGAGCCGTCCGGATCTCCCGGATCTTGAAGTCCATCGCATCCCCTGAGCTGGGGTGTTGCGACGACCACTAGAACCTAAGCAGGCGATGGGACACGGGCCTTCTTGCGCGGACCTACCGGACCTCGGCGGCCAGCCGGTCACGCAGATCCGACTTGAGGATCTTGCCCGTGGGTGTGAGCGGGAGCGCCTCGACGATCCGCAGGACACGGACCTTCTGGTACGGAGCGACGCGCTCCGCCAGGTGGGCCAGGATCTCCCCGGCCAGGGTGTCCCTCTCCTCGAAACCGGGGCGCAGGACGACGAAGCCGACCGGGATTTCGCCGGCGGTCTCGCTGTGCGCGCCCACCACGGCCGCCTGGGCGACGGCGGGATGGGAGCAGAGGATCTCCTCCAGGGGCTGCGGATAGACGTTGTAACCCTTGTAGATGATCATGTCCTTGGAACGCCCGACCAGGAAGAGATTGCCCCGCTCGTCGAGGCGCCCCATGTCACCGGTGGCGAGCCAGCCGTCCTTGAACTGCAGAGCCGTGAGCTCCGGTTCCCCGTGATAGCCGTCGGTGATCTGCGGACCGCGCGCCCACACTTCACCCGTCTCGCCCGCGGTCAGCACGGTGGAGGCGTCGTGGTCGCGGATCTGGACCTCGGTGTCGAACATGGGGATTCCGACACTGCCGACCGGGACCCGGACGTCCGACTCGATCGGGGAGCCGGTCAGCCCCATCGTCGCTTCACTGAGTCCGTACCCCTCCGCGACGGCGGCCCGGGGGAAGACCTCCGCGAGCCGGCGCAGGGCGGTGGTGTCGATCGGGGCCGCGCCGGAGACGACCATCCGTACCGAGGACAGGTCGTACGCGTCCAAGGAGGGGCTGCGCAGGACGGCGTAATACATGGCGGGCGAGCCGGACATGCACACCACACGGTGCTTCTCGATGTCCGCCAGGAACGCCTCGGGATCGAAGCGCCCTCCGCAGAACACCGTGGTGGTGCCGAGCAGAGTGTTGATGTTCTGGCTGACCAGCCCCAGTCCGTGGAAGAGCGGGGCCACGGCGAGCGAGGAACCTTCGCCGAGCGGCACCATGCGTCCGGAGGCGGCCCCGGCGCCCAGGGTGATGCGCAGAGCGCCGTCGGTGTCGAGGACGGGCAGTGCGCCCGTACGCCAGCACCCGGCCTGCACCACGTTGGCGCTGAGGTTCCGGTGCAGTACCCGTACGGCCTTGGAGCGGCCGGTGGTGCCGCCGGTGAGCTGAAGGTGCGCGACGAGTTCGGGGTCGACGCGGTAACCGGTCAGTGGCTCGGCCGCCAGCAGCTCGGCCAGCGCGATCGTGCCCTCGGGCAGCTCACCGGGAGCGGGGGAGCAGGCGGTCGGCGGTACACAGACCGTGAACCACACGGACCCGGCCCCTGCCGCGGCCACCGCGCCCGCTCCCGCGCCGCTGGTGACAACGGCCTTGGCACCCACGTCGTCAAGCTGGCGGCGCAGAGCCGGGGCGGGCTGGGCGGGGTTGATGGGGGCGACCGCGGCTCCCGCGCAGAGCGCACCGTAGTAAGCGACGATGTACCAGAGGGAGTTGGACATGTGCAGGGCCACGACGTCGCCCGGCCGTATACCGCGCTCACGCAGTCCGGCGGCTGTCCGGAGCGCCTTGTCGCGCAGTGCGGCGAAGGTCAGGGACTCGTCTCCGTCGAGCAGCGCGACCTTGTCGGGGTAGGCGCGGGCCGCGCCCGCGAGGATCGCGTCGGCACCCGCGTACGGGTACTGGAGTGTGCGCGGCATGTTCTTCGGCCAGGCGCCGGTCATGGGAACTCCCTTGTTCCTGGGGGGATTACGGACGTCGGAGGCGGAAGACCGCTTCCTGTACTACGTGGGCCACGAGGTGCCCGTCGCGGCTCCAGAACTCGCCCAGGGCCAGACCGCGCCCGTCGCTCGTGGACGGGCTGCGCTGGGCGAACAGCAGCCATTCATCGGCCCGGAAGGGCCGGTGGAACCACATCGCATGGTCGAGGGACGTCAGGAAGATGCGGGGCGGGCCGCCGCGGAGCGGCACGGGCGGTTCATGGCCGAGAGCCGCCGTGTGGGCCAGTGTGAGATCGGAGCAGTAGGCGAGAGCGCAGACGTTCAGGAGAGGGTCGTCGGGCAGCTGCTCGGTGGCCCTGAGCCACACCAGCTGCTGGTTGAGCCCCGGTGCGGATACGCGCGCAGGGGGCACGAAGCGCATGGACATCACCCGTCGCCACTCGGCGCGTTCATAGCTCTCGGGGTCGGCGTCGGCCCATTCCGTGTACGGGTCGGGCAGCGTCTCCGGGGAGGGCGCCTGCGGCATGGCAGGCTGGCGGTCCTCGCCCGCTTCGGGGTGTTTGAAGGAGGCGGAGAGGGTGAAGATGGCCTCGCCGCCCTGGACCGCGGTGACCCGGCGCGAGAGGTAACTGCGGCCGTCGCGCAGCCGTTCCACCTGGTAGACGATCGGCTCGCGCGGGTCTCCGGCGCGCAGGAAGTAACTGTGCAGAGAGTGCACGGGGTGGCCTCCTGCCACGGTGAGGCCCGCCGCGGTGAGTGCCTGAGCGGCGACCTGGCCGCCGAAGGCACGCAAGGGCAGTCCCGCGTGGCACCGGCCGCTGAATCGATCGCGGTCGAGCTGTTCGAGGCTGAGGAACCCGACCAGGTCACTGCGGAGCATCAGAGCAGTTCGAGGATGGTGGCGTTCGCCATGCCGCCGCCCTCGCACATGGACTGCAGGCCGTAGCGGACGTCGTTGGCCCGCATGTGATGGACCAAGGTCGTCATGATGCGCGCCCCCGAGCCGCCCAGCGGGTGGCCGAGCGCCATCGCGCCACCGTTTGGATTCATCCGCTCGTAGTCCGCCCCTGACTCCTTGAGCCAGGCCAGGGACACCGACGCGAACGCCTCGTTGATCTCGAAGGCGCCGATGTCGCCGATGGCGAGACCCGACCGCTTCAGGGCCTTGGCCGTGGCAGGAATGGGCCCCTTGAGCATCGTGATGGGGTCGGTGCCGGCCAGCACCGCCGTGTGGATGCGCGCGATCGGTGCCCAGCCCTGGGACCTGGCGAACTCGCTGGTCGTGATGAGCAGCGCTGCCGAGCCGTCGGAGATCTGCGAGGCGTTGCCCGCGGTGATGGTCCCGTCCTCCTTGAAGGCGGGCCTGAGGCCGCCCAGCGTCTGGAGGGTGCCGCCGCGGCGTACGCCTTCGTCGGTGTCGAAGACGCGCCGGCCGCCCTCGGTCCCGGTGCCGGTGACCGGAGCGATCTGGCCCGTGAAACGGCCCTCGTCGATGGCGCGGGCGGCGCGGGCGTGGGAGTCCAGGGCGTGCTGGTCCATGGCGGTGCGGGTGATGCCGTACTCGTCGGCGATCATCTGGGCGCCCACGCCCTGGTCGAACGCGAAGCCGTCGTACCGGGACACCGCGAGCGGTCCGTAGGGCCGGCCGAATGCGCCGTCGGCGAAGGTCGAGCCCATCGGGACACGGCTCATCGACTCCACGCCACCCGCGACGGCGACGTCGTACTGCCCGGAGACAACCCCGGCCGCGGCGAAGTGCACGGCCTGCTGCGAGGAGCCGCACTGGCGGTCGACGGTGACGCCGGGCACCGACTCGGGCCAGCCGGCGGCGAGTACGGAGTAGCGGCCGATGCACGCGGTCTGCTCGCCGATCTGGGAGACGCAGCCCCAGATGACGTCGTCGACCAGGGCCGGGTCGAGTCCGGTGCGGGTGGCCAGGGACTTCAGGACGTGGGCGGACAGATCCGCGGGGTGGATGCCGGACAGTGCGCCGTTGCGCCTGCCGACCGGGGTACGGACGGCGTCGACGATGACCGCGTCACGCATGGGGGCTCCTAGATGAGGGCGGTGCAAGAACCGGGGAGGGGCGGGAGAGGGAGCGGGAGGGAGGCGGACCTACAGGCCGAGGTCCTTCGCGATGATCGTTTTCATGACCTCGCTCGATCCCGCGTAGATCCGAGAGACGCGGGTGTCCGCGTAGAGGCGGGCGATGGGGTACTCGAGCATGTAGCCGTAACCGCCGTGCAGTTGGAGGCACTTGTCGATGACGCGCCCCGCGGTCTCGGTGCCGAAGAGCTTGAGCCGGGCCGCGTCGGGCGCCGACAGCTCGCCGGTCTCGAAGAGTTCGAGACCCCGGTCCACCGCGGCCTGTACGGCTTCGAGTTCGGTGGCGCACTCGGCGAGGACGAACTTGGTGTTCTGGAAGTCGGCGACCCGCCGGCCGAAGACCTCTCGCTCCTTGACGTACGCCGTGGCGAACTCGACCGCGGCGGCGGCCTGGGCCGAGGCGGCCGTGGCGCACCCCAGGCGCTCGTGGACCAGGTTGCGCGTCAGGTAGGAGAAGGCTTCGCCTTCCTCGCCCAGCCGGTTGGCCACCGGTACCTGTACGTCGGTGAAGGCGAGTTCGGCGGTGTCCTGGCAGCGCAGACCGATCTTCTCCAGCTTGCGGCCGACCGACCAGCCGTCGGATCCGGTGTCCACGCACAGGATCGTCAGCCCCGCCCGGCGGTTGTCCGGTGTGGCGGGGGAGGTGCGGGCGACGACCAGGACCAGGTCGGCGTGGGCGCCGCCGGTGATGAAGGTCTTGGCCCCGTTGAGGACGTAGTGGGTGCCGTCGGCGGAGAGCCTGGCGGTGGTACGGATCCCGGCCAGATCGGAGCCGGTGCCCGGCTCGGTCATCGCGATGGCGGTCATGATCTCGCCTGAGACGAAGCCGGGCAGCCACCGCTGCTTCTGCTCCTCGGTGCCGTACGCCACGAGGTAGGGCAGGCACAGTCCGGTGTGCACGGTGACACCACCCAGATTCACCCCCGCGCGATACAGCTCCTCGTGCAGCACGGCCTGGTACTTCAGCCCGCGCTCGCCGGCGCCGCCGTACTCCTCCGGCACCTCGATGCCGAAGACACCCAGTGCGCCGAGCTTTCGGTAGATCTCGCGCGGCACGCGGCCCTCGCGCTCCCACTGGGAGTAGTGGGGCGACATCTCCTTGGTGGCGAAGTCGCGGATGGTCCGCCGGAAGGCTTCGTGATCCTCGGTGAAGACAGTGCGGCGCACGGTGGTCGACCCTTCTGTTCTTGCAGTGACCTCAACGGTCCGTGGAGCGATAAGTTAATGAGCAATCACATTTGTGTCTAGGGGTGGGTGCGGCCAAAGACCTATGAGAACAGTTCGGATGGGTGTGCAAGTGAGTTCATGTTCTCTATGCTGACGCACCTGTTCTCTTGGCGCCCGCGCGGTCCGAGGTCCATCGATGGGAGGCCGGAACCGTGACACCTCGCACCCCCGCGACACCGGCGGAAGCCCCACGCCGGCAGCTCGGCGGGAAGCTCAGTGCCCCGGCGCGCGCCATGGCCGCGCGCTGCATTCCGGAGCTCAACTCCCTTGCCCGCGCCATGGTCTTCGCGTCCGTACGGAGCGACCCGGCACTCGGCGGGCTCACCACCCGCGTCCGTGACGTCGAGATGGCCGACACCGCACGGCAGGGGATGCGGGCCTTCCTCGGCGCGCTCACCGAGGGCGCGCACCCTGCCGCCTTCAACCGGCTGATCGTCGAACGCACCGCGCAGCGCGCCGAGGAGGGCCTTCCCCTGGACTCGATCGTTCACAGCTATCTCGGCGCCGGGCGGCTGTTGTGGCAGCATCTGCGTGCTCAGGCCGCCGAGGGCGAGGAGGCGGCACTCCTGGAGCTCGCCGACGCCCTGCTGGAGGCCTTGGGCGACTCGGTGCCGCGCGCGATCGCCGCGTACCAGCAGCAGATCGCGCTGTGCGACGCCGACCGGACCCGCCATCGCGACGCTCTCCGCGTCCTGCTCGAAGGGGAAGGCCCTCCGTCCCGGGGATGGGAGCGTCGGCTGGGGCGCGGTGACGGATGGCTGGTCCTCGCACTGCGGGCGGGAGAGCCGACGTCGCCGGACACCAGCACGGTGCTGCCCGGTTGCGGCGCCGGCGGCATCGAGCGCCTGGTGGAACGCACCCTGGAACGTTCGTCGGGGACCCCGGCGGTGGCGGTCCTGCGCGACGACGGCGTGGTGCAGGCCCTGGTACGTCCCCGGCCGGAAGCGGACGGTGCGTGCCTGCCGGCCGACGTGGTCGTGCGCTTGGCCGACGTGCTTGAGGAACCCGTCCGGCTGGCCGTCGCCCACGCGACGGACGACGCCTCCGTGGCCGGGAGCGGCAGGGTCGCCGGTGAGATCCTCCGCATCGTCTGCCGGCTGGGGCGGGCGCCCGGGGCTTATCACCTCTCGGATGTGCTGTTGGAGTACCAGTTGTCGCGGCCCAGCGAATCCAGCCGGGCTCTGGCAGCCGTACTGGATCCACTGGCGGAGCGGCCCGACCTGCTGGAGACGTTGCGGACCTATCTGGCGCAGGGGCAGAACCGCAGGGCCACCGCACGTGTTCTCCGGCTGCATCCGAACACGGTCGACAACCGACTGGCGAAGACCTGTGAACTGACCGGCGCGGACGTGACCGATCCCCGGGGCGTTGTTCTGATCACTTCGGCACTGATGGTGCGCACCCTCATGGACCCGACTGCTTGCCCGTAGCCCGCCCCGGCAGGCCGGACCCGACCGCCAGCGTCAGTTCGAGGACACGGTCAGGCGACCCGAGATCAGGAAACAGCTCCCGCAGCTGCGACATGCGGTACCGGACGGTCTGCGGATGGACGAACAACGCCGCCGCCACCTCATCCCGTCTGCCCTGGTGCAGCAGCCACGCCCGCAACGTCTCCTCGAGCCGCCGCGCGGTCGCGACAGGCACGGTCCGCAGCGGTGCGAGGGCTCGGGCACGCAGGTCAGCGAACGCGTCCGCGTCGGCGCTCAGCACCAGCTCGGGCAGGTGGTCCTCGGTGTCGCGGATGTCGGAGGAGAGGGAGCGCGCGCGTACGGCTCGTGCGTACGAGGCGGACGCCCGCGTCCACGGCCGGGCCGGACCGACCACGGCGGTGAGGTCGGGCAGCTGCCTCAGGAGATGTGCTCGGTCGGCATCGGGGACGAGCAGCACGCCCGAGGCGTCCGGCAGATCGTCGAGGACGAGGGTGCCCGGGTCGAGCGAGCGGTAGGCGGGCCTGGCCTGCGCGGCGGGCAGCAGGACCGCGGTCAGTGAAACCGGCGGCTGCCACCCGGCCCGCCCCGCGGCGGCAACGAGCACGTCCGGGCTCGCGCCGGCGAGGAGGTCGCGGGCCAGTTGTTCCAGGTGGCGCTCGTGGGCCCGGCCCCGGGCGGCCAGTTCGTCGGCGTGGCCCGCGGCACTCGCGGCGGAGAGCTCGTCGATGTAGGCAAAGGTCAGCTCGGCGAACTTGGCGACCTCGGCGGCGGGCAGACCTGCGGGCACGGCACCTGCGGCCAGGCCTCGCCAGGCCACGCGGGCGCCGACCCGGTAGGCGCTGAGCAGGGCGTCCATCGGACGGCCGTCGCGGACCTCGCCGCGGCCCAGCTCGTAGGCCGCGTCGCTGGCGTGGCCGCCCATGGCTTTCCCGCTCGCGAGGTCCAGGTAGAGGCCCAGGGCGGTGCGGACGGCTCGGCGGATGGTGGAGCCCATGCGGCCCGAAAGGGCGTTGGCGTAGGGAGGGACCTCGTCGATGATCGCCTGGACGACCTCGTCGGCGGTGGTCCTCAGCGCGGCCCGCAGCGCGGTGACCGTCGTTTCGTCCAGGACCAGTTCGCTGGCACTTCGGCTGGCATGACTCACGTTTTTGTTCCCTGCGAACAACTCGACCTATCAGATTCACGTCCTGCGGACAGGACTTTACCCCCTGAAGCGCATCAAGCTGGGGCCATGACGAGTGCAGCCCTCCGCAGCAGGGCGTGGAAAATGCTGGAGATGGTCACGACGCCGCTGCTGCCGTCGGACTACCTCGACCTGGTCAGCCCGCTGCGTGCGGGTGCCGACCTGCGGGGGCGCATCGAGGCCGTGCATCCCGAGACGGCTGACGCCGCGACCATCGTGATCAACCCGGGTCGGGGCTGGCGCGGGCACAGGGCCGGTCAGTACGTACGGATCGGAGTCGACGTCGACGGGGTGCGCCTGTGGCGTGCCTACTCGGTCACCTCGCCGACGGACCGCCGGGACGGCCGGATCACGATCACCGTGAAGGCGATCCCGGACGGCAAGGTCAGCAATCACCTGGTCCGCAGGGCGAAACCGGGCACGCTGGTCCAGCTCGACCAGGCGACCGGTGATTTCGTGCTGCCGGAGGCCAGGCCCGCCAAGGTGCTCTACCTGACGGCCGGCAGTGGCATCACGCCGGTGATGGGCATGCTGCGCGACACCGAGTTCGACGACGTCGTCATGGTCCACTCCGCGCCGCAGCCGCACGACGTGATCTTCCGCAACGACCTCCACGACCTGGTCGCGGACAACAAGCTGCGGCTCACCGAAGTGCACACCGCCACGGACGGCATGCTCGACGTCGCCCGTCTCGGCGAGCTCGTGCCCGACTGGGCCGAGCGCGAGACCTGGGCGTGCGGGCCTGCGGGCCTGCTCGACGCCGCCGAGGCGCGCTGGGCCGAGCACGGCATCCCGGAGCGCCTGCACACCGAGCGCTTCCGTGCCGGCGTGGTCGTCGCCGGCGACGGTGGCGAGGTCACGTTCGGCACCACCGGCAGGACCGTCGACGCGGACGGTGCCACGCCGTTGCTGGATGTCGGCGAGGAGGCCGGCGTGCTCATGCCGTCCGGGTGCCGCATGGGCATCTGCTTCGGCTGCGTCACGCCGCTCACGTCGGGCGCCGTCCGCGATCTGCGCACCGGCGAGATCACCGAGGCCGGGCCGGGCGTCCTCATCCAGACCTGTGTGTCCGCCGCGGCGGGCCCCTGCGACATCGAACGGTAGGAGCACCTTGACCGCCATCGACCCCACCGCCCATCTGACCGCGGAGCAGATCGAGGAGCTCGGCCGCGAGCTGGACGCGATCCGCGACGACGTGATCGCCAGTCGCGGCGAGAAGGACGCGGCCTACATCCGTAAGGTCATCTCGGCGCAGCGGAAGCTCGAACTGGCCAGCCGGGGCGTGCTGCTCTTCTCCTTCTTCCCGCCCGCGTGGCTGATCGGCACCGCCGGCCTTTCCGTGGCGAAGATCATGGAGAACATGGAGATCGGCCACAACGTCCTGCACGGCCAATGGGACTGGATGCGGGACCCGAAGATCCACTCCACCACCTGGGACTGGGACCACGTCTCGCCGGCCGACCAGTGGAAGCACTCGCACAACGAGCTGCACCACACGTACACCAACGTGATCGGCAAGGACAACGACCTCGGCTACGGCATCATGCGCGTCGACGAGGACCAGAAGTGGCACCCGTTCCACCTCGGCCAGCCGCTGTGGAACTTCCTCAACGCCTGCTTCTTCGAGTACGGCATCGCCGCCTACGACCTGGAACTCGGCAAGAACCTGAGCGAGCGCCGCCGCAAGACCCCGGAGTTCCGCGCGCGGGTCGGGGCCGTGGGCCGCAAGATCCGCAAGCAGGTCCTCAAGGACTACGTGATCCACCCGCTCCTTTCGGGCCCGTCGTTCCTCCCCACGCTCGCCGGGACGTTCACCGCGAACCTGGTCCGCAACCTCTGGACCCACTCGGTCATCATGTGCGGGCACTTCCCCGAGGGCGTGCAGGTCTTCGAGCGCCGGTCGATCAAGAACGAGACGCGCGGCCAGTGGTACCTGCGCCAGATGATGGGCTCGGCGAACATCAGCGGCAGCAAGGCCATGCACTTCATGACCGGCAACCTGTCGCACCAGATCGAGCACCACCTGTTCCCGGACCTGCCGAGCAACCGGTACGCCGAGGTCGCGGTGAAGGTGCGCGCCTTGTTCGAGAAGTACGAGCTGGAATACGTCACCGGGCCGCTGCCCAAGCAGGTGTACTCCGCGTGGCACAAGGTCTTCCGGCTTTCGCTGCCGAACAAGAAGCCCAAGGTCACGACGCCGGAACGTGAGAAGGAGCTCGTGGCGGCCTAACTCCCGGTACTGGTGAGGCAGATGTGGTGCGGTGGGTGGGTTCCCGCCCGTCGCGCCACGCCCTAAACTGCGGGCGCTCCGGAATCAGGCGATCATCGGGAGGGCGTGCAGGATGAACCGAGCACTCATCACCGCACTGACAGCCATGGCGTTGGTCGCGTCCGGGGGTGGCATGGCCACCGCTTCGGACGCCCCGGCGCGCACGACGCACGGCCCCTGCCAGTACACCCAGACTCCTGATGAGCCCGCGGCCCGGCCCGTCCCTCTGCCGCCGGACCCGCGTCACACCCCCAGCCGCGGCACGGTCGACCTGGCGGTTCCGACCAGCCAGGGCCCGCTCCCGCTGCGCTTGGACCGCGCGGCGGCGCCGTGCACGGTCCAGAGCTTCCTGCACCTGGCGAAGCACCGGTTCTACGACCGCACGGTGTGCCACCGGCTGACGGCGTATCCCACGCTGAAGGTCCTGCAGTGCGGCGACCCGACCGGCACCGGCGAAGGCGGGCCGGGATACAAGTACAAGGACGAGTTGCCGGTGGATCTGCCGCCCGCACCCACCGACCCGACCGGCGCCCGCCGCCTCTACGGGCGTGGCCTGCTGGCCATGGCCAACGCCGGGCCGAACACGAATGGTTCACAGTTCTTTGTCGTCTATGGCGACTCGGCTCTGCGACCGGACTACACGGTGTTCGGCACCGTCGGTGACACCGGTCTGGGGACGCTCGATAAGATTGCCGCCGGCGGCGTCAAGCCCACCGCGGAGGACCCGGCACCGGTCGACGGCACCCCCGCCCTGCGGACCGAGCTGCTCCGCGTCCGGACGTCCTGCAGGTCCTGACGACTCCGGCGCTGCCGGCGGACGGTGCCGCCGGCAGCTGGTGCCGGCGTACGGGCGTGATCCGTTGTCAGTGGCTCGTCGTACGGTCGGTGCATGAGCACGTCCGAAGAAGTCCGCGAGATCGCCCTCTCCCTGCCGGAGACGACCGAGAAGGTGGCCTGGTCCATGCCCACCTTCCGGGTCGCCGGGAAGATGTTTCTGACCGTGCCCGAGGATGAGACATCGATGGCTGTCCGGTGCCCCAAGGTCGAGCGCGACGAACTGGTCCTCGCCGAGCCGGAGAAGTTCTGGGTCGCGGACCACGAGGCGTCGTCAGCCTGGGTGCGCGTGCGGCTCGCCGCGCTCGACGACGCGGACGAGCTCCGCGCGATCATTGTCGACTCCTGGCACCAGGCGGCCCCGCCCCGGCTGTTGCCGGAGCCACCCCAACTCGCGGACACCCCCTAGGCCTGGGGTGCGGCCCGGATCGCGGAGATGTCGAATTGCAGCCGGACCCTCTCGCTCACCATGGTGCCGCCCGCTTCCAGGCGCTGGTTGTAGACCAGCCCCCAGTCGGTGCGGTCGATGGTCGTCGTGCCGTCGAAACCGGTCCTCTCGAACCCGAACGGGTCCACGACCGACCCCAGGTAGTCGAGTTGAAGCTGTACGGGCCGGGTGACGCCGCGAATGCTCAGGTCCCCCGCCATGCGGAAGGTCTCCCCGCCCTCGTAGACCGTGGAGGTGCTGCGGAACACCATCTCCGGGTGGCGGCGCGCGTCGAAGAAGTCGGGTCCGACCAGGTGGCCGTCCCGCTGTTCGACGCCGGTGTCGACGCTCGCGACCCTGATGACGATTTCGGCCCGCGAGTCGGCGGGCCGTGCGCCGTCGAAGTACAGCGTGCTGTCGTAGTCGGCGAAGGCACCTCGCACCGTCGTGACCATCGCGTGCCGGACGGAGAATCCGATGCGGCTGTGCGGGCGGTCGATGGTCCACTGCCCGGTCAGCGCGCGGAGCTTCGGGTCGAGTGCGGTATCGGCGCCTGCCGGGAACGGCGTACTGGGCCCGACGGCCGGGGTCGGCTCGAGGATCGCGGTCGGCCGACGGCTGAAGATGCCCATGGTGGTGTCGTCTCCTTCGGATGTGGTTACTCCGTGCTATCACGCTCCTCGAAGTCGATACGTTGCGAGTTGGGAGGCCTTACCCGGTTTCCGTTCCCCTGACGGCAAAGAAGCACAAGATCGACACGCATGTGGATGTACGAGGGGGTGGCCCGACATCACACACGGTCACGGCCGGCGGTGGTGATGGCGTGAGATCCCGAGGGATCGGCCGGGCCCCCCGGGACGGCTACAGCAAGCCGCCCAACGGCAGGCATCGCTCGGTGAGTTGTCCGCGGAGTCTGTCTCCGCTGACGTCGGCATCGACCAGCCAGTCCGCTGCGACCAGCAGTTCGGCGTGCTCGCCGACCTCGGTCGGGGGCAGGGTGCAGAACGCGGCGACCGCGTCCAGCGGCAGTCCGTCGTCCTCGGCAGTGCCCAGGCGCCCATCGGAGCGGCTGTGAGCGGCGGTGTAGAGAGCAAGGAGCCGGGTGGGGGCGCCCAGTTTCTTCTTCCTGATCTTCCGGTCGCCCACCACCTTCTGCGCCCAGCCGGAGATGCGAGCCCGGGTGGTCTTGCCGATGGACAATTCGGTGGGGCTCCCGGGGAGCAGCAGAGGGACCGTGACCACGGCAGGTTCCTCGGGCCGGGAGGCCAGCGCTTCCGGGACCGTGCCGGGGAGCTGCAGCCATCCGGACGCGACGAGGCGTTCGAGTACATCCTCGGTGTCGCCGAGCAGCCAGCCGGTGAGGTCCTGCCCGGTCACGTTCCCCGCCCCGGTGCGGGCGGCCCGCAAGGTGAACAGAAGCGTGGCCAGGCGCATTTCGGCATCAGGGAACGGGACATGTTCCTGGACGTGGGCGAGTACCTCGCGGGCGCGCACCGCCTGAACCCGGGTCAGCAGTCGTTCCACCGCCGGTGCGCCTCCGCCCGTACCGTCCAGGGACTCTCCGGTGCGCTGGAGGTGCATCTCCCTGGTCGTCAGGACCGCACTCTCGGCCCGCTCCGCCTCGTGACGCAGGGTGCGGTCCCCGGTGACATCGGCCCACAGCGCGAACGCGCGGGCCTTGCGCTCGTGGAGCGTGGCCAAATGCGCGAGGTCGGGTTCGGCGCACCTCTGATAGGCGCGGAACGCGTCGCCGAGCTCGATGAGTTCGTCCCGCAGTACTTCGGGCCGGAGGTCGTCGGGGACGGTCCGCTGCGCGATCGTTCCCTGCCGCCTGGTCCTGCGGGGAGCGGGCACCGAAGCCGCGTCGGGTCGGGCGGGGTGCTGGTCCGAGAAGAGCGTCACCGCACCGGGGGCGGCCTCCACCGTCCCGTGGCGGCTCTCGGAGCGGACAGCGGTGGAGCGGCGGGGAGGTGGCGCGGTGTCCAGGACGCGGCAGCCGGGGACGGCGGCCGCGCAGCTCGCGCACATCTCCGCGATCCGCCACAGCCTCCCGGCCCGGTCCGCGTACACCGCAAGGACGATCGGGCCGCCGCACCGCCCCGTCACCGGCCGGTTTCCTGGACGTGTGTCCGGGTCGGGGGTGTGCCACGCGCAGTCGGCGGCGCGGCAGCCGCACCATGCCCGGCCTCGCGGGCCGCCACCCGTACGGATGTGTGCCAGATGGGAGTTGACGTGTCCGACCGCGGCCTTGCGCCCCTCGGCCGTGTGCGGGAAGTGCTGGTCGGCACAGGCCGGGCGGGAGCAGGTGAGCCGTACCGTGCCGGCGGAGAGGCGGCCGTACGGGTCCAGGCGCACTGTCCACACCCGCCCTGCGACGCGCTCCTCTGGTGTATGCGCCTCTACCGCCATGCCCGTTCTCCCTGTGTTGCTCGTCCGTCACTCCCTGCGATCTCCATCATTGCGGACTGAGTCCGATCCGTAGGCCGGTACGGAAAGGACGGGGCGGTCGGGTGGGTGGTGGACGGTGTCATGTCATCATGCAATGACATCGCTTGATGACTTGATCGGGAAACCCCTTGCAACCCTCCATACCGGCGTCCGCGCTCCGCCACCCACGCGCCCTGGTGCCCGTACTCGTCTCGCTCGGCATGCTCGTCGCCGTCGTCAGCAGCCTCGGCGCACCCCTCATCCCGACCATCGCCGCCAAGGACCATGTCCCGGTCTCCACCGCGCAGTGGGCGCTGACGGTGACGATGCTGGTCGGGGCCGTCGCCACGCCCGTCATGGGACGACTCGGAGACGGCCCGTACCGCAAGAACGTCATCCTCGTCGGCCTCGCCGCCGTCCTGGCCGGCAGTCTTCTCGCGGCCCTGCCCTTCGGGTTCGGCTGCCTGCTCACCGGGCGGGCGCTGCAGGGCGTGGGCCTGGGACTCGTGCCGCTCGCCATCGCCACCGCGCGCGACGCACTGCCGCCCGAGCGGGCGCGGTCGGCGGTGGCGACGCTCTCGCTGACCACTGCCGCGGGCATCGGGCTCGGATATCCGATCACCGGGATGTTCGCGGAGTATCTCGGCATGTACGCGGGCTTCTGGTTCGCGGCCGCCACGGCCGCCGCCGCGTTCGCCGCCACCGTGCTCGTCGTCCCCACGCCCCCGCACCGGCCCTCGACCCCCATGGACTACCCGGGAGGACTGCTGCTCGCCGGCGGCATGGCGGCGCTCCTGGTGACGCTGGCCGAGGGGGAGCGCTGGGGCTGGGGCTCCGTGACGCTTCTGGCACTCGCGGCCGCGGCCGTCGTCCTGCTCACCGGCTGGGTCGTGCACTCCCTGCACTCCACACACCCGCTGGTGCGCATCCGGCTCGTCAAGGACCGCGGCGTGCTTCTCGCCAACGTCACCGTGATGGTCGGCGGCGTCGGCACCTATCTGCTGATCTCTCTGGTGACCCGGTACGTACAGACCCCGACGTCCGCCGGATACGGATTCGGAGCCTCCATCGTCGTCACCGGTCTGCTGCTCGTACCGTTCTCCGCGGCCAGCCTGATCACCGGTCGTCTCGTGCGGATGCTGGGCCGTGCGGCGACGCCCGCCCGTATGCTGCCGCTCGGCTGTCTGCTCTCGCTCGGTTCCCTCGTCTGCTTCCTGCTCGCCCGCTCCAGCCTGTGGGGCATCGGCGCGATGATGGCGCTCGCCGGACTCGGCGTCGGAATCACCTTCGCCGTAACACCCGGCCTGATCGTCGGCGGGGTGCCCGCGCAGGAGACGGGCAGCGCGATGGGTTTCAATCAGGTCGTGAAGTACATCGGATACTCGACCGGCAGCGCTCTGAGCGCGGTTATCCTGCAGGCCGCCACGGCTCCCGGTGCGCAACTGCCGAGCGACGACGGCTATCGCACCGCGGGTCTCGCAGGCTGCACCGCGTTCCTCCTCACCGGCATCCTCGCCGTCGTGCTCACCCGTACGGGAGCTTCGCGGCGCCCCTCCGTCGTCACCCTGCGAGGCGGCGCGACGGTCGTGCCGGACGACGGAACGCGCTCCGAGGCCGGGCGCCCGTGAACACGAACGACACCGGCCCGCGCCGTAACTCCACCCGCAGCCGGGAGGCGCTGCTGCGGGCCGCGACCGAACTGTTCTCCGAGCACGGCTACGACCGCACGACGATCCGCGAGATCGGCGAGCGGGCCGGAGTGGACCCGGCGCTCATCGCCCGCTACTTCGGCAGCAAGCCCCTGCTGTACGTGGAAGTGCTGCGCGCCGAGCACGGGGACGCTGCGCCGGACGACCTGCTCACCGAACCCCGGCTGCGGGAGATCGCCGAGCGTGCGCAGCGGCGCGGCCCGGTCCCGCTGCTGCGGGTGGCTGTCCAGCCGTTGAGCGATCCGGCCGCCCAGGAAGCCACCCGCGCCGCGCTGACGGCCCGCCTCGTGGAGCCCCTGCGCGCACGCTTCGCACGCGAGGGCCGCGACCGTCCCGGGCTGCGGGCCGACGTCCTGGTCGCGGCGGTCGCCGGGGTCCTGCTCGCCCGGCACTCCGGGGCGTTCGACGACCTGGCCGACGCGGAGACGGACGAGGTCGTCGACGTACTGCTGGAGATGTTCGACAGCGGCACGCGGTGACTGGCGCCGCGGCTGCCCGCTCGACGAGGATGGACCCATGAAGACGATCACCTTCCCCGATACCGAACTGCAGTCCTCGAACGTCGTCCTGGGGCTGATGCGCATCGCCGAAATGGCCGATGACGACATCCGCACCCTGTACGGCAGCGCCCGTGACGCCGGGATCAACACCTTCGACCACGCGGACATCTACGGGCCCTCGCGGCACGCCTGCGAGGAGCGCTTCGGCGAGGCCGTCAAACTCTCCGCCGCGGAACGCGAATCGATCGTCATCCAGAGCAAGGTCGGTATCAGGCCCGGCTTCTTCGACTTCTCCAAAGAGCACATCCTGCGCACCGTCGACGAGTCGCTCGCGGCCCTGCGCACCGACTACCTCGACCTGCTCCTGCTCCACCGGCCCGACACCCTCGTCGAGCCCGAGGAGGTCGCCGCGGCCTTCGACGAACTGCATGCCGCAGGGAAGGTCGTGAACTTCGGCGTCTCCAACCACACCCCGGGCCAGATCGAACTGCTGAAGACCGCTGTCCGCCGGCCGCTCGTGGCCAACCAGGTGCAGTTGAGCATCACCCACTGCCCGATGATCGCCTCGGGCATCGCCGCGAACATGGGCGGCCTCGACCAGTCGGTCGACCGGGACAACGGCCTCCTCGACTACTCGAGGCTGCACGGGATGACCCTGCAGGCGTGGTCGCCGTTCCAGAAGGGGTTCTTCGACGGGGTCTTCATCGGCGACCGGGAGAACTTCGCGGAACTGAACACCGCCCTCGAGGAGTTGGCCGCGAAGTACGAGGTCACCCCGACCGGCATCGCCGTCGCGTGGATCACCCGCCACCCGGCGCACATGCAGGTGGTGCTCGGTACCACCAACCCGGGCCGGGTCGCGGAGTCCGCGGCGGGGTCGGAGCTCCCCCTCACGCGTGAGGAGTGGTACCGCCTCTTCCGTGCGGCCGGGCACGTCCTTCCGTAACCGATGGCGGCGGGGCGCACCCCGCTCTCAGACCCCGGTGACCTTTCCGCTCGACGCCAGTTCGTAGACCAGCGTCACCGTGCGCCTGCCCCCGGGCGGCAGCGTGACGTTCCAGCGGGCGATGCCCTCGGCGTCGAGCGCGTCCGGGGCGGGGGAGCAGGCCTCGGTGCGGAGCCTGACCTCGACCTCCGACACCTCGGAGACCGGGATCCGCTCCCGTAGGCCGACCACGCGTTCGCCGGTCTCGTCCGGGGCGGAGAACCGCGAGAGGTGCAGCCGTACCGTACGGGTGACGACCGTCCGGTGGGTGAGTGCGCCGGTGTCGCGGGACTCGTCGGTTTCACGGATCACGCGGTAGGTGTCCGAGCTGCCGAATGCCAGCTCCGCGGCGGCACCCGGGGCGGTGAAGTCCAGCGTGGAGCGGCCGGTGAATCCGCTGTCGCGGACCAGGTCCACCGGACCGGCGAGCAGGGCGTGGCCCGAGGCGTTGGTGAACCGCACCACCTCGGTGACCAGTGGGGAGAGTTCGGGCGCGCAGGCGTATGTGCTCCGCGCCGCCGAGACGGCGGAGGTGAGCGGCGTGCGGTGGGCGCGTCCGTCGCTGGGCACACTGACCGTTGCGGGTGCGTGCAGGACGCGTGCCTCTCCGCCGTCGTCCACACCCGGCAGACCGGCGACCGGGGTCGGACCGAGATCCGTGATCTCCTCCTCGCGCAACTCCACGTCGACCGTGCGGCGTTCGGCCGTGGACCGGTCGCGGAGCGTCAGCCGGTCCGCCACCAGCCGGGGCGGGGCGGTGGCGTGGGCCGACCGGGCCGTCGACAGCGTCAGCCGTACGTCGGACCAGTCCTCGCCGGTGCGCTGCCACACCACCGCGTCCGTCTGCAGGGTCAGTTCGCCGTCGCTCAGTGCGGCACGGTAGGCGGGGCGCCACGCCGCACAGGGTGTGAGGTGGCTCAGGCGCAGGCGGGCCGTGCCGGCGGACCGTGCGCGCACGGTCAGCTCGATGTGGGCGGTCAGTGCCGGCGGTTCCTCCTCGGCGAGGTCCAGCGACTGCCAGGTCTGTTCCAGCTCGGTCGCGATTCGCGTCAACTGGGCCTCTGCGGACCGTAGTTCGTCGTCATGGGTGTCGATCTCCGCATCCACCCGGTCCAGCTCGCGCTCCCAGCGCTCCTGATCGGTCTCACCACAGCCGGCGCCCTCGCCGATGTCCCGCAGCAGATCGGCGGACAGCTTCCCCAGCAGATCCAGTCGCGCCCGGAGCCTGTCGCGCCGCTGCTCCAGCGGACGGCGCTCCTCTTCCAGGGCGTGGGCGTGGCGACGGAGCCGGGAGTCCTCCTCCGTGGGCGGCTGCGGGCCGCGCGGCGTCCATGCCCGCACCAGGCGTACGTCGGTGACGGCGGCGTCCGGGGCGCCGGTGAGTTCGGCGTGCAGGCTGCGGTCGACGGCGAGCGCGCTGACGGGACCGAGGAGCAGCCGCTGGACTCCGGCCGCCACCTCCACGGTGGTGGTGCGCTCGATGTGCGCGCGGTCCTCCAGACAGGTCACCGCGGTCACGGGTACGGGTACGGGTGTCGGGGTCAGAGGTGTCGGTGATTCCTGCATGGCGGGTGTCAGCTCCTCCGGTTGCCGCCGGTGAGGGCCTTGGCGGCCGGGATGCGGATCTCGTAGCCGCCGTCGAGCGCGGTGGTGCCGCCCGCGGGCACGTCCACCCGCCACAGGCGCGTGCCCGGCACATGCTGCTCGGGCCCATCCTCGCCGTCCTCCGGGCGTGTCCAGTCGCCTCGTTCCTCGATGCGCACATCGGACTCGGACGTCATCGGGACGCGCTCGCGCACCTCCACGGTGACCTGCCGGGCGAGGCGGTTGGCCAGCTCCACGTGGATGCGATGGTCGAACACCGTGGTCGTGTTCCGCAGCCCCGCGGTGGATTCGCGCAGCTCCGTACGGCGGGCGGCGCGGACCGCCTCGGCAGGTCCGAGTCCCACACGACCCGTGGCACCGGGGGCCAGAGTCGGCAGTGCGGTGGTCGGCAGAGGCTCGCCGTCGACCGTGATGTCCACCGGGCCCGCCAGCAGGGCCTGGTCGGTGGTGTTGGAGACCAGCAGGGTCGCGTACACGGTCTCGTCCACGGACGGCACGCACACGTACTCCGTACGCAGGCCCATCGGGAGGCGGGTGACGGTGACCGTGTGCCAGGTGCCGTCGGAAGGGATGTCCGCCGGGTCCGAGGCGTCGTAGCGGTGGTCGAACGAGCCGGCCGACTCGCGGGGCCGCACCGCGTGCCCGGGCAGCGGCAGCGAGCTCGGCGACTCCGCGCGCCGGCGGTACTCGGAGGTCACGGCGTCGGTGGGGGAGCCCGGCAGGAGGAGGCCGCGCCGGCCGCCGTGCTCATCGGGTCCGGACAGGACGAGGTCGGAGTATTCGAGTTCGGAGGCGCTGGGCTGCGGTGGTCCCAAGGGTGGGGGCGGTGCAAAGGCCTGGCCGGGGGGAGCGGGTGCCGCGGGCCTGGCGCCGCCGCCCATACGAGGACGAGCCGATGGTGGCGGCAGGGGCGCGGCCCCCGCATAGCCCTGGGGTGCGACGTCGGCCGCCGCGCCGGGCGCGGGGGGTGGGGGTGCGTACGGCGCGCCGTACGCAGCGGGCTCCTCCGCGTACGCGTAGCCGCCCGCCGCCGCTTTGAGGGCAGGGGCAGGGCGTGGCCCCGCCGCGGCGTACCCGGTGAACAGGTCGGCGAGCCCCGCCGGTGGCTCGCGCCAGCCGGACGGCTCGGGGACGGCCTGGCGGCGCCCGATCCGCAGCGAGCGGAGTGTGGGGACACCGGTGGGCCGCAGCAGATCTGCGGTGGACAGACCGATCCGCACACCGGACCAGTCCTCGCCGGTGCGCTGCGCGACGCCGGCGCGGAGCACCAGCTCTGCGTCGTCCGCTCCCTGACGGTGCGTCAATCGATAGGCCGGAACCCAGACCGCGCCAGGCACCCGGTACTCCAGCTCCACCTCCATGTCGATCCCGTCGGTGGCCGACTGGGCTCCCTCGACGGTGAGTTCGGCCAGGACCGTGGTGCGCACCGACGCCTGAGGAGCCTCCGTGGACGCGCGCTCGAGCCGGTCCGTGGCGAGGTCGAGGTCGTGCGCGATCCGACGGAGCTCCGCGTCCAGTTCCGCGAGCTCGCCGTGCAGAACCGTCAGCCGCCCGTCGACGAACCCCGCGAGATCCAGCCACGCGTCGACGGGGGTGTGCCGGTGCGGATCCTCACGCTTGCGCGGCGGCGGGACCGGGCGCAGTGCCGAGACCGCCTCGATACGCCCTGCTTGCCTTGCACGCCGTACCTCCGCGACCCGCTGCGCCTCGTGCAGTCGCTCCACCTCGCGGTACAGCTCGTGCCGGGTGCCGGGCGCCACAGGTTCGGCCTCGACGACCGGCCGCACCTCGCTGACCCGGACGTCCGGCATGTCCACGACGCGGGCGCGCAGGGAGTCCCGGTCCAGCGACAGCGGCAGTCCGCTCACCCGTATCCGGCCGTTCGATGGCACGACACCTCGGGCCAGCCGCCTGCAGACCGCGCCCCGCGCGTACACCACCACCGACGCCAGCTTCGATTCCCACGGATGCGCCGCCGGATCCGTCATCGTGCGTTCCTCCCCAGGGCGCCGCGGGAGTGCGGCGGCAAGGACCGTACGGTACGCGAGTGGAACGCGTGAAGAGCAGGGGGCTCCTTATGTACAAGTGGGTCTGGAATACGCGGGATTCGGACCGGTCGTTCCGCCGTCGTGCTGCCGCGACCCTGCTGGCGGTCGTCGTGGCGGCCGCAGGCGCCGGATGCCATCCAGGCAAGCATGCGACGTCCGGAGAAGGCGGCGGGGCGGACCGCCGAGTCGAGGCCAAGGCGACGAATCCGCCCCCGGGCCTGCCTGCTGCCCTGACCGCCGGCCAGCGGCTCCACTGGTCCGCCTGCCCGGCACCGACCGCCGCACAAGGTGACGGTGACGCCCCGGGCGCCGGCTGGGAATGCGCCACGATGAAGGCACCCTTGGACTACCGGAAGCCTGACCGCGACACGATCGGCGTCGCGCTGATACGGAAGAGGGCCACCGGTCCGGAGCGCAAGCGCCTCGGGTCGTTGCTGCTGAACTTCGGAGGTCCCGGTGTGTCGGGCGTCATGGGGCTCCCCGAGTTCGAGGACCTGTTCCGATCGTTGGGTGGGCGGTACGACCTGGTCAGCTTCGATCCGCGAGGGGTCGGTGGGACCATTCCCGTCACCTGCGGTGCGAAGGCGTTCGAGGGCAGCGACGCATGCAAGCGGTACTCCGGCAAGTTCCTTCCGTACGTGGGGACTTCGCACACGGCCCGCGACCTGGATCTGCTGCGCTATCTCCTCGGCGACGAGAAGCTGCACTACCTCGGCGTGTCCTACGGCACCGAGCTGGGCGCCGTCTACGCGCACCTCTACCCGAAGAATGTGGGCAGGCTCGTTCTCGAAGCCCCCGTCGACCCCACACACGATCGCGTTCAGGCGGACCTCAGCCAGGTCAAGGCTGTCCAGCTCGCCTTCGAGCGCTTCGCACAGCACTGCGCGAGCAGCGACACCGACTGCCCCACCGGCAGCGACCCGGGGCAGGCGGACCGCCGCATGATCGCGCTGATGGACAAGCTCGACAAGGCGCCCGCCGACACCGGCGGGAAGGAGAAGCTCAACGGCGATCACGTCGCGCTCGCCATCGCGAACTATCTGGACCTCGGCGAGGACGGCTGGGCGCCCTTGACCAAGGCGCTCAAGCAGGTCGTGGAGCAGGGCTCCGGCAGCCTGTTGATGCGCAAGGTCTATGACCACGAGCCGGGTGCGCGGTCCCTGCAGGGCTCGGCATCCGGCGGCAACGGTACGTCCGCCCTGGTCGCCATCACCTGCGCCGACTCCAACGTGCGCCTCGGTCTCACGCAGTACGACGAAAAGGCGCAGCAGATCGCAGAGGCCTCACCGGTCTTCGGCAAGGCGATCTCCGGGAACGTCTACCTCTGCTACGACTGGCCGTTCGCAGGCGAACGCACCACCCCCGAAGTCGGCGCGCACGGCGCCGCCCCCATTCTCGTCGTCGCCAACACCGGCGACCCGACGACGCCGTACGAGGGCGGCAAGCGGATGGCGAACGCACTCGGGCCGGGTGTCGGTGTTCTGCTGACCGTGCGGGCCGAGGGCCACGGCTCCTACCCCTATGTCCGTTGCGCCGCCAAGACAGTTGACGCGTACCTTCTCGACGGCGCGCTCCCCGAGAACGGCGCCACCTGCTCCTAGGAGCCGGCTGGTGAGGGCCGCAGCTCAGATGCCCGCTCCGGTCGCCCTCACGATGATCTTGCCCTGGTTCTCGCCCCGCAGCATCCCCAGGAATCCGTCCACGATCCCCCCGAAGCCGTCGACCAAGGTCTCGTCGAGCGTGACGCTTCCACTCTGCAGGTGCGGCACCACGAACTCGTACAACTCCTCCTGCACATCACGGTAGTTGCTGACCAAGAAGCCCTCCATGCGCAGGCTCTTCTCGACAATGTCGGGGAGGTTGCGCAGGGCATAGGGGGTGCCGGTGCTGTTGTACTGGGAGATCGTGCCGATCCGTACGATCCGTCCGAACTCGCGCAGCGAGGAGATCGCCGCCTCGAGGTGTTCGCCACCGACGTTGTCCATGTACAGGTCGATCCCGTCGGGCGCCGCCTTGGCGAGCAGCTCGGCCGTCGGGCCCGCGTGGTAGTCGAAGACCTCGTCGTAGCCGACATGTTCGGTCAGGTAGGCGGCCTTCGCTGCCCGGCCCGCGCTGCCGACGAGCCGTCCCGCGCCCATCAACCGGGCGAGCCGCCCGGTGGCCGTGCCCACGCCGCCGCCCGCGGCCGAGACGAACACGTCCTGTCCCGCGCGGAGTTGGGCGATGCGGGTGAGGCCGACGTAGGCGGTCAGGCCGGTTCCGCCGAGGATGCTCAGGTGGGCGGAGAGCGGTACGCCGTCGAAGTGGGGGACCTTACGAGCCTCTTCGGGGGTGACGACACTGTGGGTGCGCCAGCCCTGCCGGTGGAAGAGGATCTCACCCTCGCGGAACGCCGGATCGCGGGACTCCACGACCCGGCCGAGGGCGCGGCCCTCCAGGGGTGCGTTCAGTGCGAAGTCCCCGTCCATCATTTCGCGGTGGTACGGGTCCACCGACCAGTAGAGGTTCTCCACCAGCGCCGTTCCTGGGCGGGGTTCCGGTACTGCGGACTCGGCGAAGGCGAAATGGCCTGGGGTGGGGAAGCCATGGGGGCGGGCGGTCTGGTGCACGGTGATCGCGGTCTCGGTCATGGCGGTGACCGTACGGAGGAATGCGGAGACCGGGGAGGGGGTTGCGTTCATGGAACGGCTCGATCCATGAAGAGCCCTCATAGAAGCAGGTGGGACACCCCTTATGGCAGCCGCAGCCCCCATGGTCGCCACAGACCTTGCCCCGCACGAGCTCCGCATCCTCGTGGCGGTCGACCGCGAGCGTGGGTTCTCGGCGGCGGCCAAGGTCCTCGGGCTGACCCAGTCCGCGGTTTCACACTCCATACGCGGGACGGAACGCAAGGTCGGAGCGGTCCTCTTCACGCGGGGACGCAAGGGTGCGACGCCCACCGCGGCCGGTGCCGCCGCTGCCGCCCACGCCCGCCGGATCCTGCGGCTCCTGGACAACCTGGCCGCAGAAGCCCGCGGGGCCGAGCGGGGCATGGTCGCGGGGCCGCTGCGCATCGCCGCCTTCCGCAGCGCCGCACTCCACCTGCTGCCACGGGTCCTGGAGCGGCTCACCGCCCACCACCCAGGCATCGAACCGGAGGTGTACGTCGTCCGCGAGCTGGGCGCGGGCACTGCCGGCGAGGTCGCCGAGGGGCGTGCGGACGTGGGCATCGCAACGATCGGCGCCACCTCGCCCGTGCCCGCCGGGCTCATCGGCGACGTACTCGTCGAGGAGCCCTACTCGCTGGTGCACCCGGCCGGCCACCCCGCGCCGCGCTCACTGCCGCTGGTGGACTGGCACGAGAACTGTGGTTCCTACACCCGTAAGTGGTGGGCCGAACAGGACTGGATTCCGAAGGCGACGGTGCTGACCGAGGACGACGGAGCGGTGCTCTCGATGGTGAGCAGAGGTCTCGGCATGGCGATCATGCCGGCGCTCTCGCTGAACGAAGCGCCTGACGGTGTCGAGATCACCGATCTTGGACCCGAGCGCCCGACCCGTTCCGTCGGCTACGTCACCACTCCGGAGCTGGCCTCCAGCGGTTCCGTCCGCGCCCTGATCCGCGAACTCAGGGCGGCCCACCGGTGAAGCCGGTATCGCCGAGGGGCACCGCCTGGTTGCCGGCGTGGGCATCGGTGGCAAACGGGGTGCTGCCCGTGCCACCGACGCCCTGCTGCCACGCTGTTCTATGTCTGCGGCGCGAGCTCCGGGCCGAGCGAGGAGAGCTTCTCCTGTGAGACCACGCGCTGCGGCGGCCAGGTGATGTTCGCCGGCGGCCACTTCTGACCTGTCTTCTTCAGGAACCAGGCGGGCGGCTCGTACATCGGCGGCTCGTATCCATCGGGCAAGGCCGTCTGCCACCGCACTCCCTTCGTGCGGTCCGCGAACTCCGACTTCAGCTCGGCCAGCCGCTCCGGCTGGGTGATCAGGTCAATGGCGGTCGCCGCCAGGTACTTTGCCGCGGCGATGACGGCGGCCTGACCGGGAGCGGCTGCCGCGCAGGCCGCGGTCGACCAGGTGTGCATCTTGGTGCCGATGGGAGCGAGGGCCGCGCCCATCGAGACGGTGGGGACGTTCCAGGAGATGTCGGCGACATCGGTCGAGCCGCCACCGAGGAAGACCGGATTGGGCGGGGTCAGCTCGGCGACCTTGTTGTGCATACCCAGTTGGGGGAGACCGAGCGATTCCTGGAGGCTCTTGGCGAGGGACTGGGCTTCGTCGGTGAAGGTGGGCGGTCCGATCTGCTTCATGTTCTCGTGCAGCAGTTCGGCGAAGGAGCGGGAGGGCAACTGGTTCCAGCAGGACGAGGTGATCCGGTGGCGGACGCTGGTCTGGCTGGCCTTGGCGGCCGCTTCGGCGACGGCGATGACCTTGTCGAGCAGGACCTGGACGCGGGCCGGGCTGCCCTCGCGTACGTAGTAGGAGATTTCGGCGATCTCCGGGGTGACGTTGGGGATGTCGCCGCCGTTGTTGATCACCCAGTGGAGTCGCCCCGAGGGGGCGAGGTTCTCCTCGCGGAGGAACTCCGACATGGTGGCGGTCATCACCGCCGCGTCCAGTGCGCTCTTGTTGCCGAGCGGGGTGCCGCCGTGGCCCGCGACGCCCAGGAACGTGAAGGTCACCGCGGTCATCGCATTGGTGGTGCCCCACCCGGTGGCGTTGGCGGGGGAGGGGTGCCAGTCCAGGAATGCGTCGAGGCCCTTGTAGACGCCCTTGCTCACCGCGTACGTCTTGCCGATCAGCGCCTCTTCCGCGGTGGAGCCGAAGAACTTCACGGTCACCGGGAGGCGGTGGCGGCGAGCCGCCTGGGCCACGGCGGAGGCGGCAGCGGCGGCCGCCGTGCCCAGCGCGCTGTGTCCGCAGCCGTGCCCGGGGCCGTATCCGGGGGCGAAGGGGTCGTGGATGTATTCGAGGGGGTCGTGGTGGCCGACGCCCTTGCGCTGGGAGAGGCCGGGCAGGGCGTCGTACTCGCCGCTGAAGCCCAGGACCGGGCCTCCGCTGCCCAAGGTGTACGTAGCGGTGAAGGCGGTCGGGAACCCGGCGGTGCCGAACTCGACGTGGAAGCCCGCCTTTTCCAGGAAGGCGGCCTCGGCGAGCGAGGAGTTCCACTCGCGCAGACTGAGCTCGGCGTGCTCCCAGATCTCCTCGTTGAGGCCGGTGATGCGCGCGGAGTTGGAGTCGATCCAGCCGAGCGCCGCGGCCTTGGCCGGGCTGTCCTGGGCCAGGCCGGTGGGTGCCTGGTAGCCGCCCGCCTCGGCCACCGAGGAGTCGTCGGCGGCGGCCATCGCGGGGTCCGCCTCCGCGGTCATCATCGCGGTGGTCACCCCTGCCGCGCCCAGGATTTGCATGATCTTGCGGCGGCTGAGGGCCGGGCCGGTTCCTGTTGCCGTGGTTCCGTGCTCATGCTGATCGTGCAGATCGCACACGTACGCCTCCGAGGGTGAGACCGGTGACCGAGCAGAATGATCAGCACTGTGGCCCCGTGACGTTGCCTCGTCAACATCTTGGGATGACAAAGTTGTTACATGCACGGGAAGTTGCGGGCGAACACGTGGCGAGTCCGGTCACTGGTAGGCGCGTTGCTCGGCCACGTCGAGCCAGTGCCCGACGTCGACCGGAGCGGCGGGCGATTATTGGGTCGAACCGCCTGCTCGCGGCGCCTAGTCTGGCCGCTACCCCAGTGCCCCACCAGGAGCGGACCATGCGCACGCACTACCCCCGTACCGCGCATCTGCCCTGGTCGCCCGGTGCTTCCCCGGACGACATCCGGGCCGCGGATCTGTCGGGGCTCGATGGGCGTGAAGTCGTCGTCACCGAGAAGCTCGACGGGGAGAACACCACCCTCTACCGGGACGGCGTTCACGCCCGGTCGCTCGACTCCGGGCACCATCCCTCGCGCGCCTGGGTCAAGGGGCTGCAGGGCCGGATCGGCCCGCGGATCGAGGCAGGGCGCCGGATCTGCGGCGAGAATCTCTACGCCCGGCATTCGATCCCGTACGACGAACTGGACAGCTGGTTCTACGGGTTCTCCGTCTGGGACGGCGACGAGTGTCTGCACTGGGACCGTACGACGTGGATGCTCCACGGGCTCGGGGTGCCCACTCCGCGCGTCCTGTGGCGCGGGGTGTTCGACGAGCGGGCGCTGCGCGGACTGCGACTCGACCTCGCCCGGCAGGAAGGGTACGTCGTACGGACCGTGGAGGGGTTCGGGCGTGCGGAGTTCGGGCGGCGGGTGGCCAAGTGGGTCCGGCCGTCGCATGTGCGCACCGACACGCACTGGATGCACAGCGCGGTCGTGGCGAACGGGCTCGGACCCGCCGCCCCGCTGTGGGCGGTGCGCAGTGGGGCGGCGCCGGACGCAGGCGCGCTGCTGCACGCGGTCGGCCTCGGCGAGGAGCCGGGGCCGGGGCCGATGCCGGTCGACGGTGTCGCCGTCGACGCGGTGTCCGGCGCGCTCGATGTGCTCGGGCGCACCGGCGACTCACGCCTGGCCGGTGTCCTGGCCGTGCTGCTGCACGGCATGCACCGTCCTCGCCTCGCGGCCCGGCTCATACCGCCGCTCGGGATGCGGCTCGCCCGCAGAACGGCCGATCTGGTCGGGCTGTACGGGAATCTGCAGCGGCCGTACCCGGACGAGATACGGCAGGCAGGGCTGCTGAGGATGGCCGCGGCCGTCGACCTCGGTGTGCTGCACGCAGTGGCCGGGGCGGTGCTCGTGGGGCGTACGGATACCGCGACCGTGCAGGCGCGGGAGCAGGTCGAGTGGTCCCAACTGCACGCGGTGGAAGCCGGGTTGCTCGGCGAGGACCCTCTCGCGGCGCTCCGTTCGGGGCTGCGCACCGCGCTCGCCGAGGCCGGAGTGGGCAGGGAGGCCGCCGACCGCTGCTGGGCCGAGGCGAGGGAAGCCTGCGCCGAGGGACGTATCGGGTGCGGGGGAGCGGAGGAGGCGGTGGCGGCGACCTGGCGTTGGCGCGAGGGGACGTACCCCCGGCTGGTGCACCTGGTCGGCCCCTCCGGGAGCGGGAAAAGCACCTACGCGGATGCCTTGCCGGGGCCCGTCACGCGTGTGTCGCTCGACGCCATCCGGACCGCTCGCGGATCACGCAGCGACCAGCGCGCCAACAGCGACGTGCTGCGGGAAGGCCTCGCGCGGCTCGACTCGGCCCTGGCCGAGCGGGGGACCGTCGTCTGGGACGCGACCTCGCTCCACATCCGCCAGCGCTCCCTGGTCACAGCTGTCGCGCGCCGCCGCAATGCGCTGACCACCCAGGTGGTGACACTCGTACCGGAAGAAGAGCTGGCCGCGCGCAACGCCCGCCGCGCGCATCCGGTGCCGTCCGACGTACTCGACGGGCAGGTGCACCGTTACGCGCCGCCGTATCCGGGCGAGGCCCACCGCACCTGGTATCTCGGCGGCGACGGTGGAGTCGAGGACCGCGAAGGAAGTCTGTACGGGACGAGGGACGCGCACGATGCGGACCAGTGAGCAGATCTACCACCAGGTGCGCTGGGACCCGAGGTTCGACCCCGCGCGGTTCGTCCTCGGAGTGCTGCAGCGCGGGGCCGCGCCGAAACGGGTGCAGCTGACCTCCTTCGTGCCGGGCGGGGACATCCCCTGGCACCGGGTGCTGTTCGTCGAGGCGGACGGCGAAGTGGTGTGGGACCGTGCGGCCGGTGTGGACCGCATCGGCGACCCCGGCACCGACGCCGGGAGGGCGCGGGCCCCACGGCTGCTGCGCGCGCCGTTCTTCACCGCCGTCACCCCGTACACCTGGGACCCGGTCGTGGGCGGCTGGCGGCCGGCCCGCGCGGAACGGCAGCCGCCCACGACCGGAGCTGTGCTGTCCGTCCTGACCTGGAACACCCTGTGGGATCGCTACGACGCCGACCGCATCGACACCGCCCGTCGCCGCCCCGCGCTGCTCGACGCGCTCGCGGCCGCCGACGCGGACGTCATCGCGCTGCAGGAGGTCGAGGCGGGTCTGCTCGTCCTCCTCCTTGCGGAGCCCTGGGTGCGCGCCGGGTACACGCTGAGCACCTCGCCGAGCGGCAGACAGGTCGAGGAGAACGGGCTGCTGCTGCTCAGCAGAGTGCCGGTGCGGGAGGCAGGTCGTCATGTGCTCGGCCCGCACAAGGCCCTCACCGCGCTCACCGTGGAGAGTGCGGCCGGCCCACTGGTCGTCGCCGTGACGCATCTCAGCAGCGACCACTCCGACCCGGGCGGGGTCCGCCGCCGAGCCGAACTCCTGCGAATCGACGAGGGGTTGGCTTCGGTCGACGGCGAGGTGCTGCTGCTCGGCGACTTCAACGACAGCACCGGCCGACCGGCCGCCGAGCTCGGCCTGCAGGACGCATGGACCCGCACACACGGCGCGGCGGACGACACACCGACCTTCGATCCGGTGGCCAATCCGCTGGCCGCGGTCTCCTCGCTGGGTGGGCGGCCCGGACGGCTCGACCGGGTACTGCTGCGCGGTGAGACGCTGCGGGCGGCCGGAGCGGAACTGCTCGGCACGGTGCCCGCCGAAGACGGGCTGTTCGTATCGGACCATTACGGAGTACGAGTCGAGCTGACCCCCGGCGCGGACACCCCCGAGCTGCCCGGAGGACAGGCCGCGGACGACCTGGTCCGACGCATCGCCGGTGCGCTGCCGGACGGCGCCGTTCTCGAGGTCGTCGGATCCCGCCGCATGGGCTGTGCTCTGCCGGACGCCGACCTGGACCTGGTGGCCGTACTGCCAGGGGCTGTTGACGTGGCGGACGTGGGGGCGCGGCTGCGGAGGACCCTGCCGGGCGACCTTCGTCTACGAGAGGTGACAGGGGCCAGAGTGCCCGGTCTGAAACTGCGTACCGCGGAGCTGGCGGCCGACCTGGTGGTGGTCGGCGCCGGCGGGCTGCCACCGGCCGCAGCAGTCGTGCGCAGGGCCGAGCTCGGCGAGTCCACAGCGATCGCCCTCAGCGCGGTCAGCGACGCCTGTGCGGTGACGGAGGCCGTGGGCGGGCGGCAGGCGCAGTTCGGTGCGCTCGCCCGTACGGTCAAGGCGTGGGCGCGGGCCCGGGGGTTGGACTCCGCGCCGTTCGGCGGGCTGCCGGGGATCGCCTGGGCGGTGCTCGCGGCCCGTACGGTCACCGACGCCGACAGCTCGACCCCACCGGGAGAGCTCCTGCGCGACTTCTTCGCCCGATGGGCCGTCCACGACTGGAACGAACCGGTCACCCTTGCCGCACCCGCCCCCGCCGGGACGCCCCGGGCGCCCCTGACCGTCCTCACCCCCACCGCGCCCGAACGTTCCTGCACCGCGCAGGTCGGTGCCGGGATGCGCGACCTGGTGTGCGAAGAGCTCTACCACGCCTGGGAGATCACCCAGTCGGCACTCGGCGCCCGCACCGATCCGCGGCCGCAGTTGCTCTCACCGCCCCCGATGGACCGCCGTCACCGGGCTCGGGCGATCGTGACCGTACGCGCGCAGAACGACGAGGCCGCTCCATCGTTCGAGGCGACACTCGGCCGGGTCCGGGGAAGGATGCGCGCACTGCTCGACGCGCTGGCGGAGGCGGGCTCGCCCGATGCGCATGCCTGGCCCCGCCCTTTCGAAGCCGACCGGTCCGTGGTGCGTTACGCCATCGGGCTCGGTGCCCATCCGCCCAGTGCGCCGCAGCTGAAAGTCATCTCGGACGCCTGGCGCGGAGGACTGACCGGCACCGATGTGATCCGCGCCGGATGGGAGGCGGGAACGCTGCTGTGGCGTCCCGACTTTTCGTGCACGCGAGACTCGTAGGTGAGGGGCCGTTCGGAGAACGGCCCCTCACCGCTTTTCGCATACGTGGTCAGGAAACTTCGCACCTGACCACGGCCTCGCGCCAGTCCCTGTGGCACACGTCCCGAGCGCTGCCGCCGTCGAGCTTGTCGTCGGCCCGGCCGTTGCGTGCGGTGAGGATGTCGCGGCCTGCGTGGCCGAACAAGTAGTCACGCGCGTGATCGGCGTCGCGGGAATCGATCACGTCATTGCCCGCACTGCCGTGCATGGTGTCCGTGCCCGTCCCGCCGGTGAGGCGGTCGTTGCCCCAGTTCAAGTACCAGAACCAGCCGTTGCCTCCGTCCAGCAGGTCGTTGCCCCCACCGCCCCACAACTGGTCGTTGCCCTGGTGTCCGAAAAGGGTGTCGTCTCCGGCGCTGCCACTGAGGGAGTCGTTGCCCTGCTCGCCCGCGAGCACGTCCTTGCCGTCCCCGCCCGCGACGTAGTCGTCGCCTTTCCCGGCCGAGATGAAGTCGTTTCCGGAGGAGCCGCAGATGGTGTCGGCTCCGGCACCGCCGTAGATCCGGTCGTTTCCGCCGAGACCGACGATGACATCCCTGCCCGGCGTGCCGCGGAGGGTGTCGTTGCCCGGGGTTCCCCAGAGGGTCGCGGACTTGCCGTGGCAGATGGGCGGTGCAGCCGCCGCGGCCCCGGCCTGCGGGACCGTGGCGGCGAGCAGGGCCAGCGTTCCGGCGGCCGCGAACAGGTACATCGCGCGCAGTGACCCGCGGGTGGTCACGGACGGTCGCGCCGGGCCCGGTCGTGATGGATGGAGCATGGCTTCACCTCGTTCATGGGATCGGATGTTCCGTCTCCCACGGTGTTCCTTCGCCGCCGCAACAGCCATTCGCCATATGGCGAATCCCTGTCCGGGGGAAGCGGTAGCGTGGAACGGCCAGGTCTTCATGAGGGGCCGCGATGAGCCGACACTCGATCACCGAGAGCCACTTGCGGGCGATGCTCGATGTCGTCGCGGAGGCCCGGTGCGACGCCACTCGCGAGGTTCCACCCTTGTCGCTGCTCAGAGGGTTGGGACGGCTGATCCCCTGCGACCTGGCCGAGTTCAGCGAGGTGGACCTGCCCACCCGGCAGGGTCTGGCCGGTCAGGCCGTGGAGTACGGCGGAAGTTACCCCGAACCTGACGACGCGGCGTGGTGGCGCTGGAAGCACCAGCATCCGCACTGCAGGGAAGTCGAGCGGACCCACGGGTCCATGGAAGTCGCCCAGCTGTCGGACTACATGGGAGTGCGGGAGTTCCGGAACCTGGCGCTCTACAGCGAGTACATGCGGCCCTTTCTCACCATGGTGGTCCTGCCGCTGCCCACCGCCCCGGGACGTATCCGCATGTACAACCTCAGCCGCGAGAGCTCGAAGCCCTTCACCCCACGCGATCTGCTCACCCTCCAGCTCCTGCGCCCTCACCTGATCGACATCTACCACTCTGCCGCGCGCCGCCGCCGAGAGCCCGTACGGCTGACGTCCCGCGAACTCGACATCCTGCGTTCCGTGGCGAACGGGCTGAGCACCTCGGCGATCGCCCGGCAATTCGTGGTCTCGCCGAGCACCGTGCGCAAACACCTGGAGAACACCTTCCGCAAGCTCGGTGTCTCCAGCCGCATCGAGGCGCTTGCCCGCGTCTTTCCGGAGCCCGAGCCTTACGGGCCCTTCTGAGCGGAAGCGACGACACTTTCCGGCTTGAATCCTGCATTCCTGCATTCCTGCATGCCCGCAAGTCGCGTGATCATGCTCACGGGATACCCCCCGGGGTATTTCTGATACCCTCGGGGGTATAGAGTTCATGGTGTCGTCAGGAGGTTCCCGTGAAGGTTGTGGTTATCGGAGGCGTGGCGGGCGGCATGTCCGCGGCCACCCGGCTGCGTCGGCTCGATGAGCAGGCGGAGATCGTCGTGCTCGAGCGCGGTGCGCATGTCAGCTATGCCAACTGCGGGCTGCCGTACTTCCTGGGCGGCGTCATCGAGGAGCGCGACGCGCTCCTCGTGCAGACTCCCGAGGCGCTGCGCACCCGCTTCCGCATCGACGTGCGGGTCCGGCACGAAGCCGTCGCCGTGGACCGGACCGAGCGGACACTACGCGTGCGGGACCTGGTGAGCGGGGACGAATACGCGGAGTCGTACGACAGGCTCGTGCTGAGCCCGGGCGCCCGCCCATTTGTGCCACAACTGCCGGGCGTGGAGCGGGCCTTCACGCTGCGGGACGTCTCGGACACCGACCGGATCGCCGCCGCTCTGACCGCCGGGGCGGGCTCCGCCGTCGTGGTCGGCGCCGGATTCATCGGGGTCGAGGCGGCGGAGAACCTGCGGCACCGGGGCCTCGATGTGACGCTCGTGGAGCTGGCCGACCAGGTGCTGCCGCCGCTCGACCCCGAGATGGCGGCGCCGCTCGCCGACGAACTGCGCGCCGGCGGAATCCGGCTGGCCCTCGCCGCCCAGCTCAAGGAGGTCCGTGCGCACGACGTCCTCCTGGACGACGGTGAGGTCGTGCCCGCCGACGTCGTCCTCATGGCCATCGGCGTCCGTCCCGACGTGGAACTGGCCCGAGTCGCCGGGCTCGCCATCGGCCCGCGTGGCGGCATCGCCGTGGACGAGGCGGGCCGCACCAGCGACCCGCTGATCCACGCCGTGGGTGACGCGGCCGAGAAGCGCGACGCGCTGAGCGGCGAGAGCACCCTGGTGCCGCTCGCGAACCTGGCCAACCGGCACGGCCGGCTCGTCGCCGACGCGATCGCCGGCCGCCCGGTCTCCGCCCGCCCGGCCACCGGCACCGCGGTCGTCCAGATCTTCGGACTCACGGCCGCGGCCACCGGCTGGAACGAGAAGCGGCTGCGCGCGGCGGGCCGCCCGTACCAGGCGGTCCATCTGCACCCCGGATCGCACGCCGGCTACTACCCGGGTGCGTCACCGATCGCGCTCAAGGTGCTGTACGACCCCTCCGACCTGCGCATCCTGGGCGCACAAGCGGTCGGCGCCGACGGTGTCGACAAGCGTATCGACGTCATCGCCACCGCCATGGCGGGCGGTCTGACCGCGCCCGGACTCGCGGATCTGGAGCTCGCCTACGCTCCTCCGTACGGCTCGGCGAAGGACCCTGTCAACATGGCAGGAATGATCGCCGAGAACCTGGTCACCGGCACGGACCGTACCGTCCAGTGGCACGAGCTGGCCGCGGTCCGCGACGCGGGCGCCACCGTCGTGGACGTACGCACGAGCACCGAGCACGCCCGGGGTGCGATCCCCGGCGCGGTCAACATCCCGCTCGACGAACTGCGCGAGCGCTCCGCCGAACTGCCCGCAGGCGATCTCGTCGTCCACTGCCAGGTCGGCCTGCGCGGCCACACCGCACTGCGGCTCCTCGCGGGCCTCGGCAGGGACGCCGCCAATCTCGACGGCGGCTACGCGACCTGGTCCGCGGGACAGGCCGCGTGACCCCTTCGACTCACCACTGTCACCGATCACTTCACCTGGGAGAGACATGAGCACCACCACCCTTGCCCCCGCCGAGCTGCGCGCCCGCCCCTCCGGCACCACCCTCGTCGTCGACGTCCGCGCGCACGGCGAGTACGCGGCCGGACACGTCCCCGGCGCGATCAATGTGCCCGCGGACCACCTCGACGAGCTGCTGCCCGATCTGCGGGACGCGGCCGGGCGCCGCCGTATCGTCGTCGTGTGCGCGGCCGGGCAGCGCTCCGCTGCGGCCTGCGCGAAGCTCGCCGACGCGGGCATCGAGGCGGTCGGCCTCGAGGGCGGCACGCAGGCGTGGACCGCCGAAGGGCTGCCCGTCGACACCGCCGCCCGCCAGGGCAGGAACGTCTGGGCGATGGACCGCCAGGTCAGGTTCGCCGCAGGTTCGCTGGTCCTGCTCGGCCTGACCATCGGCCGCCGCTCGCCCAGGGGGCGGCTGCTGGCGGCCGGAGTCGCGTCGGGCCTGGTGTACTCCGGCCTGAGCAACACCTGCGGCATGGCGGCCGTGCTGGGCAAGCTGCCCCTCAACCGGCCCGAGCCCGGCGCACTCGACGCGGCCCGCTCCGCGCTGCGCGGATGAGCGGGAACCCGGCGGCGTCCGACGCCGTCCTCAAGCGGCTGCGCCGTGCCCAGGGCCAGTTGGCGGGCGTCATCGCGATGATCGAGGCGGGCCGCGACTGCAAGGATGTGGTGACACAACTAGCCGCCGTGTCACGGGCGTTGGACCGCGCCGGCTTCAAAATCATCGCGTCCGGAATGCGGGACTGCATGAATGCGGCGGATGGCGAACAGCCTGCGCTCACCGAGGACGAGCTGGAGAAATTGTTCCTTTCGCTGGCGTGACGGCGCCTTCAGCCGGCCGTGGCGTCGTGCTGGAGGTGGACGGCGTTCACTCGCGGGCGGTCACTGACCGCGCTCGGCATTGAGCGCGTCCACCGCGCCGCGGGTGTCGCCGATGGTCGTGTAGTCGACGGCGATGAAGTTCACCGGCCTGCCGCGTTCCTTCTCACAGGCGTGAGCGCGCTCCAGCACCTGCGCCCGGGTGTTGATCTTGCCCGCGTCCAGCCGGCTGCCGCCCGCGACGGTGATGAAGTGGTTGAGCAGGAAGAGCCGCTTGCCGGTGCCCCCGCGGTGCGGGACGCAGCTCAGCTCCTCGGGGCTCTGGAAGGAGAAGGGCGTCTCCATGCCGTAGCGGTAGAAGTTGCGGTACCAAGGCGCGGGTCCGTCCGCCTGTTCGGCGAAGACGACGAGGCGCTTCCCGCTGTCGATCATCTCGCCCATCGTCGGCCAGGGACGGTCGGGGTCCTTGTCGGGTACGTACAGCAGATCCTTCAGCCCGGCCTCGTCGAAGGCGCGCTCGGTGTCCTCGCCGCTGATGTCGTCCTGGACGATCAGCGTGAGGATCTCCGAAGGGTTCTGGCGCAGCCAGCCGCCGATCTGCTCCAGTGCCGGCACCAGAGGGATCGCGCCGGCCCGGCAGACCGCGTGGCAGAGCCAGGTGCCCTCGCGGGCCGGATTGAACAGATTGATGGCCGCGGCCAGTTGGCGCTGCTGCTCCGGCGGCAGCCCTGATGCGTGCAGCCGTGCGGTGACGTCCTCGGGACTCTCCCAGTGGTACGTGTCGATCTGCAGCGCGCGCACCCCGTCGTTCAACTGCCCGACGATCAGCGGATCCTGCAGCGGGCCGATGAACCGGTCCGCGGTGGTCGACATCGCATTGTGCGAGGTGACCTGGGCGACCTCGTCGTACGGGCGGTCGCACAGCCGGCTGCTGCCCTGGCAGATGCGCTGCCCCTGCCCGGCGAAGGCCAGGGGCACGAGGACGATCCCGGCCAGCGCGAACGACGCCGCCCCGGCAGCGGCCCAGGCCGGCCGGTGCGGAGCGGCGCCGAGCGCGGGCCGGGTGCGCAGCACCCAGGCGAGGGCCACGAGCAGGGCGCCCGCTGCGACCGGTAGCAGCGCCGTCACCAGCGCGACGGTCAGCGCACGGTCGACCGCGGCCCGCTGTACGTCGTCGACCAGCCGGGCCACCGAGTGCGGCCAGGACGCCGCGGGCTCGACCACGGTGCCGCCCGTCCTCCACCGCAGGAGCGCGACGGCGACCGCGTACAACAGCCCGCCTGCGGCGAGCGTCCAGCCCAGCAGCGTCAGCCGGCGGGAGAGCGAGGCAGGCCCGGCCAGCCAGAGCGCCGCCAGCGCCAGGAGCCCCAGCACGGCGGCGACCGGCTCCACCACGTCCAGGGCGAGCCGGGTGGCGGACCGCACCTGGTCCACGGTGGCCAGGCCGCCCTGGGAGGTGTCGAGGTCGGCGGTGATGTTCCAGGTGCCGCCGTCGGACGCCTCCCGCAACTGCGCGGCCGCGTTCTGCGTACGGCCCGAGAAGGCGGCGGGGCCGACGGCGGCCAGCGCGGTGGCCACGTCGCCGTTCTGCAGTGCCACGACGACCTCGGGGCGCAGTGCGGCCCGATCGCTCTCCGGGACGACTCTGAGCAGGCCGTCGGCGGCTGTCACGGCTTCGTCGCGGGACAGCGTCAGCTGGGGCAGCCCGGCGGGCGGCTGTCCCGCGGCGATGCTGCGGGCCGCCGCGTCGATCCCCTCGACGAAGGCCGGGAAATCGGGTTCCGGCTGTTGCTGCAAGGAGGCGACCAGGTCGCCGAAGTAGATCTGGGCGAGAGTGCCGGCATTAGCGCTCAGCGCTCGGACGTCGACCGTCAGGCGCAGGGTGGCGTGCTCGCCCCGCAGATAGCCGATGACCTCCGAGATCTGCCGGTCGGTCAGTGCCCGCAGCGTCTCCGGTGGCAGGACGAGCTTGAGATTCGACGTCAGGATCGCCTCGGGGACGGGCAGCTGCCCCAGCAGGTTTCTGGTCAGCGGCGTGATCTGCGGATCGACCAGGACCTCGTCGTACATCCGGTTCCAGGCGCGCTGGTCGTCGAGCGCGGCCCGGTAGAAGCCGGCGCTGAGCACGGTGCTGCGCGCGGTCGCGGCTCCGGCCACGACGACGATGCACAGCACGGCGAGTACGCACAGCGCCGGGCGGAGCATTTTCAGGGCCGAGGCCGGCACACCCATGGATCCATGCTGTGCCTCCGGCCGCGCTGCGGCGACCCGGATGATCGGGTACCGGGGCACCGTGATCGGCGGCCCTCGGCCTGGAGGCCAAGATTCCGGGACGATTTATACGGAACGCGGCATATCGACCCAAGTTTCATGGTGCGAGACTGACGCCTCCGCCCCGGTGCGGTTTACCGTAGGACTTCCGGTCCGGGGGAGGGGAGCGGCGTGGCTACTGCATGGAAGATCCTCGTGGTGGACGACCGCGAGGACAACCTCTTCGCGGTCGAAAGCGTGCTGCGCCCGGTGGGCCGGCCGGTGATCTGTGCGCGCAGTGGGGACGAGGCGCTCAAGACGGTCCTGCGCGGGGGGATCGCGGTGATCGTCCTCGATGTGATCATGCCCCAGATGGACGGCCTCGAGGTGCTCGCGTACCTCAAGAAGCTGGAACACACGAGGGATCTGCCGGTCGTGCTGATGACGGGGCTGGGCCGGGACGACGATCTTGCGGCCCGCGCCTACCACCTCGGCGTCGCGGACTTCCTGGTCAAACCGGTCGACCCCTGGGCCGTACGGGCCAAGGTGCGGGTGCTGGCCGACCTCTATGCCGAGAACCAGAATCTGCGGCGGCGTCTCGACGCCGCACTGGCGTCCACCGGGGCTTTTCCCGAACCGCGCGTGCCCATTCAGCGTGACGGGCCCGAGGACCACGGCCGGGTCGTCGAAGCAGTGGACTGAGGATCACGCACCGGGGACGGTGTGGTGGATCTGCCGGAGGAAGGTCGCGTTGTCCGGCGTACGCCGGAGCTTGTCGAGCAGCGTCTCCAGTGTGGCCTGGCCGTCCCTGGTGTGCAGCGCCCGGCGCAGTCCCCGAACGGCGGCCAACTCGGTTGTGGGGAGCAGGAGTTCCTCACGGCGCGTGCCCGAAGGGGTGATGTCGACGGCAGGGAAGACGCGCTTGTCCGCGAGGGTGCGGTCCAGGCGCAGCTCCATGTTGCCGGTGCTCTTCAACTCCTCGAAGAAGTAGTCGTCGGCGCGGGAGCCGGTGTCGACGAGCGCCGTGGCCAGGATGGTGAGCGAGCCGCCCTCCTCGACGTTGCGTGCGGCGCCGAACAGGCGCTTGGGGCCCTGTACGGCGGCGGCGTCGACGCCACCGGTGAGCGTGCGGCCACCGGTCGCGGCGGCGTTGTTGTGCGCCCGGCACAGCCGGGTGAGGGAGTCGAGGAGGATGACGACGTCCTGTCCCTGCTCGACGAGGCGCTTGGCGCGCTCCACGGCGAGTTCGGCCAGGGCGATGTGCTCCTTCGCCGGCCGGTCGAAGGTGGAGGCGAAGACCTCGCCCCGTACCGAGCGGCGCATGTCGGTGACTTCCTCGGGCCGCTCGTCCAGCAGCACCACCATCAGGTGGCACTCCGGGTGATTGGCCGCGATGGAGGCGGCAAGCTGCTGCAGGAGCACCGTCTTGCCGGTCTTGGGCGGCGCGACGATCAGCCCGCGCTGCCCCTTGCCGACCGGAGCGACGAGATCGACGAGCCGTGTGGTCACCCCGCCGGCCGGGCTTTCGAGCCGGAGCCGCTGGTCGGGGTGGAGCGGAGTCAGGTCACGGAAGTGTGCCCGGCCGCGCATCGCCTGGGGCGGGCGGCCGTTGACACGCTCGATGTGGCTGAGTGTGCGCTGCCGTTCGCATGCGCCCTCGATCACATCGCCTGTACGCAGGGCGTGTTGGCGGATCAGGGCGGCTGACACCTGGGTGTCGCCGGGCGCAGGAAGGCAGTTGGTGGAACGGAGGAATCCGTGCCCTTGGCGTGTGATGTCGAGTACGCCGGTGACCTGGGTCAACGGGGCCTGGACAAGCGGGTGTTCAAGTGTGCTGGTCATGAGGGAGTCCTTTCGCGGACAGGGTGAAGGGAGTCCCGGCAGGGGGGCGGTGACATCACGCCCCCGGAGATGGGCAGAGAAGCCCAAGGCCGGAAGAAAGGTGTGCAGTGGGGCTGGATCGCCGGTCCGGAATGAGTCCGGAAGGTCTGGCGCATCAGCGTGGTGAAGAGGAACGAGCACCGGCGCCGACATCGCGGCGTACACAAGTGCTGAAAGCACCATAGCACGGGTTGTCCATTCTTGGGGCGGGGCTACGGCGCGGGGCGGGTGCTGCTGGGTACGCTGGGGCCGGTGTTCACCACTGAGGGACCCACATTCCGCGAGCTCACCGTGCAGGCGCTCTCCTCCATCGAGCGCGGCTACGACCTGCTGGCTCCGAAGTTCGACCACACCCCGTTTCGCACGCCCGACCGGTTCCTCGACTCGGTCGCCGAGACGCTGGAGCCGCTGGGACCGTTCGATGCGGGCCTCGACGTCTGCTGCGGGACCGGCGCGGGGGTCGGCATGCTGAGGCCGCTGTGCCGGGAGCGGGTCACCGGGGTCGACTTCAGTGCCGGGATGCTGGCTGCCGCACGGGATTCCGTGGGCGATCGCGTACGCGATGAGCGGCCGCCGGCGGTGGACTGGGTCAGGGCCGATGCGCGTGAGCTGCCGTTCGACGGTGACTTCGACCTGGCCGTGAGCTTCGGTGCGTTCGGGCACTTCCTGCCCGCCGAGCGGCCCGCCGTGTTCGCCGGGGTGCACCGGGCACTGCGGCCCGGTGGCGTGTTCGCCTTCCCCATCGGGGCACCCCAGCCCCTGAGCTCCCCGCTCTACTGGGCGACGCTCGGCTTCGACTCGGTGATGCGGGTGCGCAACGCGCTGTGGCGGCCGTCGTTCGTCATGTACTACCGCACCTTTCCGCTGCAGGGGGTGTACGACGACCTCATGCGGGCCGGCTTCACGGTGCGTCTGCTGCCGATGGAGGAGTTCGGGCGCAGGGAGGACGGGAGCCCCAACTGGCGTCTTGTGGTGGCCGACCGGCTCTAAATGGTGTGTTCATTTCCTGAAGGCATGACTTCCTCAGAACGTTCTTCTGTCACATGTCTTGACGGAACGCTGTGAGCGATCAAGACTCGCTCCTCGTAACACCGCACTTACACGTGTGACCAATTCAAGTTCTGTCCGGGTTGCGGGACCCGGACTCCAAGCCGCGCGGGCGACGGAGCCCGCACCGCGTGCTGCGCGGCGACTCCTTCTTCGGAGGTCTCCTCGCCATGCCCGACGCACAGAACGACGTCACGCCCGGAACCAGCCGCCGTGCGCTCTTCCAGCAACTCGGCGGCACCGCGGCCGCTTTCGCCTTCCTGGCCGCCGCGGGTCCGATCGCCACGGCCGCACCTGCCGCAGCGGCCGGTGGTGCCGGCGCCGGAGCGGGATCCCCGGCTCCCGCCTTCGCCTCGAAGCGGGTGCGGAAACTGCTCGCCCGGCTCACGCTCGACGAGAAGATATCCCTGGTCCATGGCGCGACCGATCCCGAGAGACTCGGTCAGGCCGGATATCTCCCGGGCGTCGCCCGCCTCGGCATTCCCGAACTGCGGCTGACCGACGGACCGGCCGGTGTGAACGTCGCGAAGTCGGCGACCGGGCTGCCCCCGGTCTCCACGCTCGGCGCGACCTTCAACCCCCGCCTCGCCCGCGACTACGGAGCGGTCATGGGACGCGAGGGCCGCACGCTCGGCATGGACGTCCTGCTCGCCCCGCAGATCGAGCTCTCCCGCACCCCGCTGTTCAGCCGCAACAAGGACCAGGCGAGCGAGGATCCGTACCTCAACGCGCTGATCGGTGTCGCGCAGGTCGAGGGCGTACAGGCACAGGGCATGCTCGCCCAGGCCAAGCACTTTCTCGCCAACAACCAGTCCGTGGGCCAGAACGGCGACTTCACCACCGGCAAGGGCGCCTACGACTTCCGGGTCGACGACCGCACCCTGCACGAGATCTACCTCCCCGCCTGGGACGCGGTGGTCCGCGCCGGCGTCGCCTCCGTGATGGCCGCGTACAACCACCTCAACGGCCAGTGGAACTCCGAGAACAAGACCACCCTCACCGGAATCCTCCGCGGTGAACTCGGCTTCGAAGGCTTCGTCACCTCGGACTGGGGCGCCACCCACAGCACCTCCATCGGGGCCGGCCTCGACCTGCAGATGCCCGACGGCGGATACTTCGGCGCCGCACTCAAGAACGCGATCACAGCGGGCTCGATCCCCGAGGAGGCGCTCGACACCGCGGTCGCCCGCATCCTCGGACAGTACGACGTCTTCGGCATGCTCGACTCCACCCGGGTGCCGGCCCGCAGGCGCATCGACGTCGAGGCCGGGGCGCGGGTCGCCCGCGAAGTGGCCACGCAGGGCGCGGTGTTGCTCGCCAACGACGGAGCTCTGCCGCTCAGCCGTACCGCACTCCGGGACCTGGCCCTCATCGGTCCGACGGCGGCCCAGGTCGCGATCTCGGCATCCGGCGAGCGGGCGTACGGCTTCGAGGACCGCATGGTGGGCCCGCTCGACGCACTCCGGCGCACCGCGGGCCGTGACGCACACATCCGCTACGCGGTCGGACTCGACCTCACGGGTACGCCCGTGCCCGCCTCCGCGTTCCCCGGCGGGCTCACCCGCACCTCGGTTACCGGCACCCAAGTCACCGACAGCACGGTGGACTTCACCGGCGACAAGGCATTCGCGACCGGATCGACCCAGACCTGGACCGGCGGCTTCACGGCGCCGGCCACCGGTGAGTACGCGCTGCACATCCAGGGCTGGGGCGCCGCCGTCAGCCTCTCCCTCGACGGGACGCAGGTCGTCGCCGCGGCCACCTCGCGGGACAGCTTCGTCCGCAAGTGGAGCAGCATCGTGCCCACCACGGACGGGCTCGACAACGGCCGGATCTCGATGCGGCTCACGGCCGGGAAGACGTACGCACTCAACATCACCGCCACGGGCTGGGCGGAGTCCATCGCGGACCGCGGCCCCGTCCAGGTCCGCTTCGCCTGGGTCACGCCCCAGCAGCGTGCGGCCAACATCCGGGACGCGGCCGCGCTCGCCCGCAGGGTCCACACCCCGGTGCTCTTCGCGTACAACGGCGCGGGCGGATCCTTCGGCGGTGCGACCGAGACCGGCAGCCTCGCGCTCCCCGACCACCAGGACGAACTGATCTCAGCGGTGGCAGCCGCCAACCCGCGCACCGTCGTCGTCCTCAACACCGGCACCCCCAACACCATGCCGTGGCGGCGGCAGGTCGCCGCCGTCCTGCGGGCCGGATACGTGGGCCAGGAGGGCGGCTGGGCCACCGCGGACCTGCTCCTCGGCAGGGTCAGCCCGAGCGGGCGCCTCACGGTCACCTACCCGAAGCAGCTCACCGACCACCCGGCGCACGTGCCAGGCCACCCCGAGCGCTACCTGGGCGTCGACGAAGTGGTGACGTACAGCGAGGGGATCTTCACCGGCTACCGGGGATTCGACAGGGCGGGCACCGAACCGCTCTTCCCCTTCGGACACGGCCTGTCCTACACGGAGTTCGGATACACGCGGCTCTCCGTACGACGGCACGGCGACGGCCTCTCCGTGGCCTTCACGGTCACCAACCGCGGCCGCCGGGCCGGGGCCGAGGTGCCTCAGGTGTACCTCGGGGCGGCGCACGGCGCGCCCGTGGAGATGGCGGTGAAGTCCCTTTCCGGCTTCGAGCGCATCGAGCTGGACCCGGGGGAGTCCCGCCGGGTCACCGTACGCATCGACGAACGCCTGCTCTCCTACTGGGACACAGGGCGCAGCCGCTGGGTACGCGCGCGAGGAGAGCGCCCGGTGTATGTGGGTGCCTCCTCCCGGGACATCCGCCTCACGGGGACGACGGGCGGGTCGCACGGGCACTGAGCCGCCGGTAGTGCGGGCAGCGGGTGATGTCCTCGTGGCCGCAGCCCAGAGCGCACTCGATACGTTCGAGAGACGCCTGGGCCGCGGCGATGCGGGCGCGCAGAATCCCGGCCTCGCGCCGCAGGATGCCGCGCCGGGTCCCAAGACCGCCGGCCGAGACCAGCGCGCGGATGGTCTCCAGGCCGAGCCCGGCCTCCTTCGCCCGCAGGATGACGGCCACGCGGGTGACGTCGGCCGGGTGGTAGCGGCGGTGGCCTGCTGTGTTCCGTACGGGATCCAGCAGGCCCATCGCCTCCCAGTGGCGCAGCACATGAGGGGCGAGACCGAAGTGCGCGGCCAGCTCCCCGATGGTCAGCTGCCCGCCCGTAGCACTGTCCCTTGACCTCATGTCGGCATGAAGCCGCAGCCTGTCTCCCATGGACAAGGAGACGCAGCAGACGACGGATTCCCTGATCGCCGTGCTCGACGCGGCCGAGCGGATGCCCGGTGCGGCAGGGCTCCGGGAGCGGATCGCCGAACTGCTCGGAGTGTCGCCGGGGCAGCGCGTGGTGGACGTGGGGTGCGGGACGGGGCGGGCCGTCGCGGAGCTGGCGGAGCTACGAGGCGTGCGGACCGTCGGGGTGGATCCGGACGAGCGGATGATCGCCGTCGCCCGCGAGCGCCTGCCCGCAGGCGACTTCCGTGCAGCGGGGGCGTATGCGCTGCCCCTGGGGGAGGGGTCGGTGCACGGGTATCGCGCCGAGAAGGTGTTCCATGAACTGGCCGATCCCATACGGGCGTTGACGGAGGCGCGGCGCGTACTGGTTCCAGGAGGACGCGCGGTTCTCGCGGGGCAGGACTGGGAGACGCTGGTCGTCGATGCCGACGACCCGGCGCTGACCCGGAGAATCGTGCAGGCCCGCGCCGACCTGGTGACCAGCCCGCGGGTGGCGCGGCAGTACCGCAATCTGCTCCTTGCCGCGGGCTTTCGGGATGTCGCCGTCGAGGTGCACACCGCAGTGTTCATCGACGGCCGGGCTCTGCCCCTCCTCACCGGACTCGCCCGGGCCGCGCGTGCCGCAGGGGCCGTGACGGCCGAATCCGCCGGTGGCTGGATTGCCGAGCAGAGTGAACGGGCGCGCACGGGGCGGCTGTTCCTGGCGGTTCCGTTCTTCGTTGCCGCAGGCGTGGCCGGGGGTGAGGACCGTGGACTAGATACCCCCTAGGGGTATAGTCTCCGGTGCGGGAAAGCCACTCCGAGGAGCAGGGGGTTCGTCATGAACACCGGACTGAAGATCACCGCCTTTGCCGCCGCGGTCGCAGCGACCTTCGGCACGGCCTACGGCGTGGGCAAGGCGGTCGACCCCGTGGTCGCGACCGAGCGGGGTCACGACGCCGGAGCCGGCCACGACAGCGGGAGCGGGAGCGGGAACGAGCACGGTGTGCACGAGGAACAGGCCGCCGGGGGAGGTGCTTCGGCCACCGGGCTCAAGAGTGCGGAGGGCGGCTACACCCTGGATCTGCAGACGCCGACGGTAGCGGCGGGTGGATCCGCCGAGATCCGGTTCGCCGTCAAGGGCAAGGACGGGCGCAATGTCACCGCGTACCGACGTGAACACGGCAAGGAGCTGCACTTCATCGTCGCCTCGCGTGACCTCACCCAATACCGTCATCTGCACCCCGTACGCGCAGCTGACGGCACCTGGTCGACCCCGCTGCGGCTCCCGAAGGCCGGTGCGTACCGGGTCTTCGCCGACTTCACGCCCGAGGCCCAGGGCGCCACAGGGCACACGCTGGGCACCGGTCTGACCGTCTCGGGCAAGGGGAGCCCGGAACCTCTGCCGCCTGTCCGCACCACGGTGCAGGTCGACGGCTATGAGGTCGCCCTCGCCGGCGCGCTGCACTCGGGCACGGCGGGCGAGTTGAGGCTGACCGTACGCAAGGACGGCAGGCTCGTCACCGATCTGCAGCCCTATCTGGGGGCGTACGGACACCTGGTCGCCCTGCGCTCCGGAGATCTCGCCTATCTGCACGTCCACCCCAACCCGGGAGGCCCGGGACCCGTGGTGTCGTTCACGGCGACCGCGCCGAGCGAGGGCAGGTACCGGCTGTTCCTGGACTTCCAGCACGAGGGGAAGGTGCGTACTGCCGCATTTACGGTGGAGGCGCAGGGGCAGGCGGGGTAAGCGTCGGCCGTGGGTCCGATGCCGGGGAGGCAGTCAGTGAAGCCAGTGAAACCAGTGAAGTCGGTGGAGGAGGTCGACGCGCTCGTCGGCACCGCGCACGCAGGGCAGGTCGACAAGATCGAAGTCCCCTACGTCGACCACGTACGAGCGGTCGCCGCCGGGCTGGTGCCCTTCGGCCCGGAGCTGGAGATGGCCGGGCTGCTGCACGACATCGTCGAGGACACGGACTGGACGGCCGAACGGCTCCGTTCCTCCGGCATCCCGGACCGGGTCGTCGAGATCGTCGAAGCCGTCACCAACCAGCCTGGAATGTCCTACGAGTTGAAGATCCAGCGCATCACCCGCAGCCGGGACGCCACCCTCGTCAAGATCGCCGACAATGCGCACAACAGCATTCCCGAGCGTGCGGCGCGACTCCCGGCGCCGGAGCGCACCCGACTCGCCGCGAAGTACCGCGCGGCGCGCGAAGTCCTGTGGGCGGCAGCCGACGTGGCAGAGATCGAATCCATCGTGACGATCGTCAACCCGGCGCTGTTGCCCGAGCTGCGGGAGTGGACCGCCTCCTGACCGCACGGTCCGGTCGGTCCCGTGCGTACGGGCTCACGCCGCGGCATCGGTGTCGGCCCGGACTGCCGCGGCCCACTCCACCAGCAGGCGTTCGTACCGGACCGCCTCCACCTCGGACAAGGTCCCGTGCGCACGCGACCACAGCGCGCGTATCTCCGCGTTCACCGCGGATGCGGGACGCGCGGCGCCGGTGGGCGAGGGGGTGAAGGACATGACGACCAGGCTACGGGCGAGCACTGACAAACGGCCATATGGCAGTCAAAGATCCGTTGAACTGCGCTCGTGACCTGCCGCGGCATCTACGCCCGGGACGGTGGAGTAGCCCCCGCCCCCGGGGGTACCGGTCAGATGCACGCGTGTGGTCCATATCCCTGCCGAAAGAGGCGGTCATGGAGATCTCGGGTCTTATCAGCGCGATTGTGATCGGCATCGTGATCGGGGTACTGGGACGGCTCGTCGTCCCGGGGCGTCAGCGGATCGGCATTCTGTGGACGATCCTGATCGGGATCGTGGCCGCGCTCGTCGGCAGCGTCATCGCGCATGCCGCCGGTGTCGACGACACAAAGGGTGTCGACTGGATCGAGTGGCTGATCCAGATCGGGCTCGCCGCGGTCGGCGTCGCGGGTCTCGACCGCGCCAAGTCGCGCTGAGCACGGACATACCGTCAGGGGCCGTCGCTGCGACGGCCCCTGACGGAGCCTCAGACAATGCCCTCCGCGATCTCGGCCTGCTCGCGTTCCGACCCGTAGGCGGCCGGGGTGCTGTACGTGCGCCGGGCGACGTACCACCAGATGCTGGCCAGTACGAGGACCGCGGCCAGCGCGATCACCGCGTAGTTCATCGAGTCGATGTTCACCGGTGACTTCTGGGGGAGGCAGAACAGCACGGTGACCAGGGCCACCCACACCACCGCGATCCAGCCGATCGGCCTGCTCCACCGGCCCAGGTTCCAGGGGCCGGGCTGGAATCGGTTCCCGGCGCGGAGCCTGAGGTAGATGGGGATGGCGTACGCGGGCGTGATCCCGATGACGTTGATGGCGGTCACCGCACCGTAGGCGGTCGCGGAGTACAGCGACGGCACGGCGAGCAGGCAGGCGAAACCGACCGACAGCCAGACCGCGTTGACCGGAGTCTGGGTGCGGCTGCTGACCTTGCGCCACAGCTTGGAGCCGGGCAGCGCGTTGTCGCGGCTGAAGGCGAAGACCATACGGCTCGCGGCGGCGACCTCGGCGTTGCCGCAGAAGAGCTGCGCCACGATCACGACCAGCAGCAGGGCGGTGGCGCCGCCGTTGCCGAGTGCGTCGATGAAGATCTGGGCGGGCGGCACCCCGGTGTCGCTGTTCTGGGTGCCCGCGTAGTTCTGGATGGCGAAGGTCAGCCCGGCGAGCAGGACGAAGCCGGCGATCCAGGACACCCATATGGAGCGGACGATGCCCTTGGCCGCCGACACCGAGGCGTTGGAGGTCTCCTCCGAGAGGTGGGCGGAGGCGTCGTATCCGCAGAAGGTGTACTGGGCCAGGAGGAGGCCGATCGCCGCCACGTACAGCGGGTTGGACCAGCCGGTGTCATTGACGAAGTGGGTGAAGACGAACGAAGGCGACTGGTGGTGGTCGGGGACGATCGCCAGGACGCCGACGATCACGGCGACACCCGCCAGGTGCCACCACACGCTGACCGAGTTGAGCACGCTGACCAGCCGTACGCCGAAGAGGTTCAGCACCGCGTGCAGCAGCAGGATGCCCATGAAGATCAGCATTGTGGAGCCGGATGTGGGCGTGAACCCGAACTGCAGGTTGAGGAAGGCGCCGGTGAACAGGGCGGCGCCGTAGTCGATTCCGGCGATCGCGCCCAGCAGGCCGAGCAGGTTCAGCCAGCCGGTGTACCAGCCCCAGCGGCGGCCGCCGAGCCGGTCGGCCATGTAGTAGAGGGCGCCCGACGTGGGGTAGGCGCTGGTGACCTCGGCCAGGGCCAGACCCACGCACAGGACGAAGAGGCCTACGCCTGCCCAGCCCCAGAGCATGACGGCGGGGCCGCCGGTGCCCATCCCGAAGCCGTACAGCGTCATACAGCCGGAGAGCACGGATATGACGGAGAAGCTGATGGCGAAGTTGCCGAAACTGCCCATGCGGCGGGCGAGTACGGGCTGGTAGCCGAGCTCCCGCAGGCGTTGTTCCTCGTCCTGCTGCTGTGGCGGGATGCTGGTGCTCGACCAGATGGTTCGCGACACGGGAGTGCCTCCTGGGGCGGGGGGAAGGGGGACGGGGTGGTTCAGTTCTGGGGCCCGGATCCGGGGTCGCGTGCCGCGGCCAGACAGCGTGCACGCGCCTGCACGAAGGTCTCCGCGGCCAGGTCGGGATCACTGGGGTCGTGGGTGCGGTGCGACCAGGGGGCCGGAGTGAAGTACGGGCCGAGCGCGTCGAACACCCTTACCGCGTCACGGAATTGGAGCGACCCCCACAGGGCGTGCGCCAGATGGCTCAGGTCGAGCAGCGAGCGCGTGGCCGGAGGCGACAGGTCGAACCAACCGTGCAGTGCCCGCAGCGTCTCCCGGGTGGCGTCCTCCGCGACCCAGTGCAGGTCCAGGGCCTTCTCGCGGCCGCCCTCCCGCAGATAGCGCTCCACCCGTACGTACAGAGGCAGCGCGAGGAGCGCGGACCCCTCGGGCGCCCGCGCCGCCGCCCACTGCACGAATCCGACCGCTTCGGACAGATGCCCGCCGGGTCTGCGCGCGTAGGCGAACTGGAGCATGCGGTGATAGGCCTCGCGGTTGTACGGGTCGCGCTTGTCGGCCTCGGCCAGCAGACCCCAGGGACCCGGGAAGAGCATCTGCTCCGGCGGCGCCTGCCGGTGCTCCTCCCACTGCTGGTGCTCGTCGAGCCGGGCCAGCGCCAGCTGGCAGACCCAGGGCACGGGATCCCCGGGCATCGTATGAGCGGCGATCTGGCACGCCTCCCAGGCCTCGTGCCACAGCTCGTTGGTGGACCGGTGACCCGCGCGATGCGCGCGCAGGGTCCGCTCCACCAGGACCCGGGTGTGCATCACGGCCGCGGCCGCGCTGCGCGGCTCCTCGGCCCGCCATGTCTGCACGACGTCCGTGCCGGCGGCCGCGGCCGCGAGTACCTGGGTGCGCTGCGTCCACAACGCCCAGTCGGGGGTCTCGGCGAGCAGATCGCGCAGGGACCGCCAGCGCCCGGTTCTGAGGTCCTGAAGTGCGTTGCGCAGTCCGTCGTCGTGGCCGGCGGGGTGATACACCGGGCGTGCTAACACCTGGCTCCTCTGTGGGGGGAAGCGATAGAGGCGGACGCTCCGGTTCAGTGGAGCGGAGCTGATCTTATGCAACTCTGGGCAGAAAATGGGAATTTGATGGTGTGTCAGAAACTCTTGACGCCTCCAAGGACGTGTAGCAGGCTGCCGCAGTGATCACGATGGACAGCCCGGTACTGGCGATCGACCAAGGCACCTCCGGTACGAAGGCGTTGGTCGTCTGCCCGGAGCGCGGTGTGATCGGCTCCGGTGCGGCAGAGGTACGTCCGCACTACCTGCCCGGCGGTCTTGTGGAGGTGGACCCGGCCGCACTGCTCTCCTCCGTCCTCGACGCCGGACGGCAGGCCCTGGCGGAAGCGGGCGAGGCGGTCGCCGGGGTGGGCCTGGCCAACCAGGGCGAGACGGTCCTCGCCTGGGACCCCGCTACCGGGCGGCCGCTGACCGACGCGATCGTCTGGCAGGACCGCAGGGCGGCGCCGCTGTGCGCCGAAATGGCCGCGTACGGCGATGAGTTGCGCCGGCTGACCGGGCTGCCGCTCGACCCGTACTTCGCCGCCCCCAAGATGGCCTGGATACGCCGGTTCCTCACCCGGGAAGGCGTGGTCACCACCAGCGACGTATGGCTGATCCACCAGCTCACCGGCGCCTTCGCCACCGACGCCTCCACCGCAGGACGCACCCAGCTCCTCGACCTCGACAAGGCGGCCTGGTCGCCGAGGGCCCTCGACCTCTTCGGACTCGGCACGGAGCGGCTGCCGCGGGTCGTCGACGCGGCAGGACCGGTGGGCACCACCACCGCCTTCGGCGCCGAGATCCCGCTCACCGGCCTCCTGGTGGACCAGCAGGCCGCGCTCCTGGCTCAGCGCGTCACCGCACCGTCGACCGCCAAGTGCACCTACGGAACAGGTGCGTTCCTCCTCGCCCAGACCGGCACGGAGCCGCGCCGCTCCGCCAACGGCCTCGTCAGCTGCGTCGCCTGGCGGCTCGCGGGAGAGACCAGCTACTGCCTCGACGGGCAGGTCTACACCGTCGCGTCCGCCGTACGCTGGCTCGCCGACCTCGGGGTGATCTCCGGAGCCCGCGACATCGACCCGGTCGGCTCCGCCGTCCCCGATTCCGAAGGCGTCACCTTCGTCCCCGCGCTCGCCGGACTCGCCGCCCCCTGGTGGCGGGGCGATCTGCGCGGCTCGGTCACGGGACTGGGACTCGACACGACCCCCGGGCATCTGGTGCGCGCCCTCTGCGAGGGCATCGCGGCCCAGGTCGCCGAAGTGGCCGCCGCTGCGGCCGCCGACCTGGGGACGCCTCTGTCCGTACTGAGGGTGGACGGCGGCCTGACCCGCTCCTCACTGCTGATGCAGACACAGGCAGACCTCCTCCAACTACCGGTCGAGGTATCGGAGTTGCCCGATGCGACAGCGCTCGGCGTATCCGCGGTCACCCGGCTCGGCCTGAACCCGTCCCTGTCTCTGGGAGAGGCGGTGGTACGGGGCAAACCGTCCACCGTCTACGAACCCGCGATCGGCCCGGACCAGGCCGCCGAACGACTCGGCGCCTTCCGCGCGGAAGTCGCAGCGCTCCTCGACCGCACGCCCGCCCCCTCATGAGCGTCACCACGGCCGGAGAACTGCCCGACAAGAGCTACGACGTCGTGGTCGTCGGAGCCGGTGTGGTGGGCACGGCCATCGCCCGCGAGCTCGCCCACCACCCTCTGCGCACCGCCCTCGTCGAAGCCGCGGACGACGTCGGCGACGCCACCTCCAAGGCCAACACGGCGATCCTGCACACCGGTTTCGACGCCGTTCCCGGCTCCCTGGAAGCCCGTCTCGTACGGGAAGGGCAGCAACGGCTGGCCGCGTACGCGGCACGGTCGGGCATCCCCGTCGAACCCGTCGGCGCGCTGCTCGTCGCCTGGGACGAGGAACAGCTCGCCGCGCTCCCCGCCCTCGCCGACAAGGCCGTACGCAACGGCTACCACGAGGCGCGCATCATCGATGCCGACGAGCTGCGCCGACGCGAACCACACCTGGGCCACGGCGCCCTGGCCGCGCTCGACGTCCCCGGCGAGAGCATCATCTGCCCCTGGACCACGACACTCGCCTACGCCACCCAGGCGGTCCGCGCAGGCGTCGACCTCCACCTCAACTGCCGTGTGGAGGACTTCAGCCGCACTGCAGAAGGCCTGCACCGGCTGGACACCGTCCGCGGAACACTCCACGCCCGCTATCTGGTGAACGCGGCCGGCCTCCACTCCGACACCGTCGACCGTACGCTCGGCCACGACGCGTTCACCGTCACCCCGCGCCGCGGCCAGCTCATCGTCTTCGACAAGTTCGCCCGAGAGCTGGTCCACCACATCCTCCTTCCGGTGCCCACGGCGCTCGGCAAGGGAGTGCTGGTGGCGCCGACCGTCTACGGCAACGTGCTGCTGGGCCCCACGGCCGAGGACCTTCAGGACCGGACGGCGACGGGTTCGACGCCCGAAGGCATCGCCCTCCTGAGGGAGAAGGGCCGGCGGATCGTTCCCGCGCTCCTCGACGAAGAGGTCACCACCATCTACGCCGGGCTGCGTGCCGCCACCGAACACGACGACTTCCAGATCCACGCCCACCCGGAACAGTGCTCCGTCACCGTCGGCGGAATCCGCTCCACCGGCCTGACCGCCTCCATGGCGATCGCCGCGTACGTCACCGAACTGCTCGCCGGGGCAGGCCTGGACCTCGGCGAGGGGCGGGAGCTGGAACCCGTGCGCATGCCCAACCTGGGCGAGGCGTTCCCGCGCCCCTACGAGAATGCCGAACTCATCGCATCCGACCCCGAGTACGGCGTCCTCGTCTGTCACTGCGAGCAGGTCTCGCGCGGCGAGATCCGCGACGCCCTCACCGCAGAGGTCCCGGCCGGCTCCCTGGACGGACTGCGACGGCGCACCCGGGCACGAGGGGGCCGTTGCCAGGGCTTCTACTGCGGAGCCGCTGTCCGCGAACTCTTCTTGCAGCGTAAGGAGTTGACCGACCGATGAGAGGCGAGCGCACCGTCGACGTCCTGATCATCGGCGCCGGACCCGCAGGCCTCACCGCTGCCGCCCGGCTGGCGGGCGCGGGCACGGGCACGGTCGAGGTCCTGGAACGCGAGGCCCACCCCGGTGGCATCCCGCGCCACTGCCACCACGGCGGCTTCGGCCTGCGGACGGGCCCGCAGTACGCGCGCAGGCTGGCCCGTGAGGCGGCCCAGGCCGGTGCCCTGCTCCGTACCTCGGTCACCGCCACGGGATGGGCAGGACCACGGACCCTGGACACCACAAGCCCCCACGGCCTCGAACGCATCACCGCCCGCGCCGTCGTCCTCGCCACCGGCGCCCGCGAACGCCCCCGCAGCGCACGGCTGGTGGCCGGCAGCAGACCCGCCGGGGTGTTCACCACGGGCGAGCTCCAGCAGACCGTCCACCTCCACGGCCGTCACCCCGGCACACGGGCGATCGTGATCGGCGCCGAACCGGTGGCCTACTCGGCCGTACGGACGCTGCTGGGCGCGGGCGTCGAGGTCGCCGCCATGATCACCGGCCTCCCGCGCCATCAGGCGGCCCGCAGGGACGCCGTCGACGTGCGCCTGCGCCGCCGGGTGCCCCTGTACACCGGCGCCACCGTCACCGAACTCCTCGGCAAGGGAAGGGCGTCGGGGATCGTGATGCGTCACACGAGCGGCCGGGAGACGGTGCTGGCCTGCGACACCGTCGTCTTCACCGGCGATTTCATCCCCGAGCACGAGCTCGCCCGGCGCGGCGGCGTGCCGCTCGATCCCGGCACCAGAGGCCCCGCCGTCGACCTGGCCTTCCGCACCGCCGAACCGGGCGTCTTCGCCGTCGGCAATCTGCTCCACGGGGCCGAACCGGCCCTGGCCGCCGCCCGGGAGGGGGACCTCGCCGCGACCGCCGTACTCCGGCACCTGAACGGAGCGCCCTGGCCTTCAGAACAGCTTCCGGTACGGACCGAAGGCCCCCTGCGCTGGGTGGCACCCCAGCGCATCACCCCGGGCGGCCCGCCGCCCCCGGACGGCCGCTTCCTGCTGCGCCCCGACCGGTTCCTGGTCGGACAGCACCTGACGGTCCGCCAGGACGGTCTGACCCTCCATGAGCAGAGGCTGCCGCGCACCTTCGTACCGAACCGCTCCCTCACCGTCTCCGCGAGCTGGGTGGACAGAGCCGATCCCCGAGGTGGCACAGTGATCTTCACGACGGAACAGGCGGAACAGAGGAGCACCTGATGGGCGAGGCGCCCCACGCACCCTTCGAACTGATCGCGGGCGCACCCGCATCGCCGGTCATCCTGCACGTACCGCACTCCGCGCGCACCGTGCCCGCCGACGTACGTCGCTCCATCGTGCTGGACGATGCGGCGCTCGGCCTCGAACTGGACCACATCACCGACGCGCACACCGCCGAGATCGCGGCCGCGGCGGCCACCATGGCCCCGCTCACCCCCTGGCAGTTCGTCAACCGGCTGTCGCGCCTGGTCGTCGACCCGGAGCGGTTCCCCGACGAACGCGAGGAGATGCGATCGGTCGGCATGGGGGCGGTCTACACCCACACCACCCACCGCGAACGGCTGCGCGCGCCCGACTCGGACGAACTGCTCCTGATCGAGGCCTACTTCCACCCCTACGCGGCCGCGATGACACAGGCGGTCGACGACCGGCTGGCGGCCACAGGACGGGCGGTGGTGATCGACGTGCACTCGTATCCGACCGAGCCCCTGCCCTACGAACTGCACGGCGAAGGCCTCCGCCCGCCCGTCTGCCTGGGCACCGACACCGTCCACACCCCCGCCCGGCTGCTCACGCGCGCGCAGGAGGTCTTCGCGCCGCTCGGTACGACCGCCGTCGACACCCCCTTCGCCGGCACCTACGTGCCCTTGAAGCACTACGGCAAGGACCGGCGGGTCAGTGCCCTGATGATCGAGATCCGGCGCGACCTCTACATGACCGAACCGGGCGGTAGACCCGGCCCAGGCCTGCAGCCACTGGCCGAGGCGCTCGCCGCACTCGTACGGAGCGAGAGCGCGCGGTGAAGGCCGAACGCGCCGAGCGGCGCTTTCCCGTACCGAACAGCCTCACCGGCGTCGGTCTCGTCGTCACCGGCGACGACGGCCGCATCCTGCTGGGACGCGGCCACGACGGGCGCTGGGAGCTGCCCGGCGGAAAGGTCGACGCGGGCGAGGGCTTCGCGGAGGCGGCCGTACGGGAACTCGCGGAGGAGACCGGGATGCGGGCCGACGCGGCCGACGTCGAGATCATCGCCGTACTTCTGGACAGCCGGGGCGGAGTGACCCGGGTGACCGCAGCCGCGCGGACCACAGTCGCCCGTGGACGGGCCCGGGTCACCGAACCGGACAAGATCGAACGGTGGGAGTGGTTCGCGCAGGACGCCGTCCCGGCGGAGCTCTTCGGGCCTTCGGCGGCGGTACTGCAATGCCTCGGACCGGGGCCGGACACGCAGCCCGGCCCCGAGGTCCACCGCTATCGCGTCATGAACCGTCCGCCGCGTCCCTGAGCGCCTGCACGTCGAGCTTCTGCATCCCCATCATGGCCTGCATGGCCCGGCCCGCCCTGGCCTTGTCCGGGTCTGACAGAAGGTCGGTCGCCTCCTTGGGGATGATCTGCCAGGACAGCCCGAACTTGTCCTTGAGCCAGCCGCACTGGCTTTCCTGGCCGCCGTCGGCGGTCAGCGTGGCCCACAGCTCGTCGGCCTCCTCCTGCGTGGCACAGTCGACGTACAACGAGATGGCCTCGCTGAACTTGAACATCGGTCCGCCGTCGAGCGCGAGGTACTGCTGCCCGTCGAGCTCGAATGTGACCACGGTGACCGCACCCCCCGGTTTGCCCGGTTCGCCTTCGCCGTAGTGGTTCACCTCGACGATCCGGGAGTTCGGGAAGACGGAGGTGTAGAAGCGCGCGGCTTCCTCGGCCTGGTCGTCGAACCACAGGTGGGTCGTGATCTTCTGCATGAGGGCTCCTCCTCGGGAGGTGGCGTACGGATGCTTCCGAAGGGGGGACCGGTTCCGCCGCCGTAACTCATCGGTCTTCGGCAAGACCATCCTCGGCCCGTACGCCACTCCCCGCACGGCAGGCGGGAAGGGCCGCCAGGGCGATGCCCCGGCCGGAGGGGGCAGACCCGGGCAGCCTTCCCTGGAGGAGGACGCCGAAGAGGCATCCGGTTCAGGTGGTGGGGGCTGTGGCGGTCGCCTCGCGCAGCGCCTGCCGGCAGAGCGCATCGGCGCGACGGGTCGTCTCCGGCAGCCGGTAGCCGGGCGACAAGTGCAGAGTGTGGGCACAGGCGTTGTCGAGACCGACCCGGTGGCCGACCGAGACGTAGACCGGCTTGACGGACCTCTGGGTGCGCAGCGCGCGACCGACCTCCTCGCCTCCGTCGGCGAGCAGCGGCGAGGAGTCGCCGCGCAGGAGGCCTGGCTGTGCGTAGGTGAAGGTGAAGGGGTTTTTCGCGACGCCGATCACCGGAAGCCCGGTGAGCACACCCAGATGGCTCGCCAGCCCGAAGCGGCGCGGATGGGCCTGCCCGTAACCGTCGCAGACCACCAGCCCTGGCCCGGAGCCGAGCTTCTCCAGAGCCGCGAGGACGGTGGGAATCTCCCGGAAGGCGAGCAGCCCGGGTACGTAGGGGAAGGTCACCTCGCCCACCGCGGTGGCCTCCTCGACGACGGCGAGAGTGGCCGCGTCGAGGACGACCGCTGCGGCCGCGACGACATTGCGTTCGTCGTCGTATGCCACGTCGACACCCGTGACCAGGCCTGTGCCGGGAGGCGGTCCGGTCTCGTCCAGCACCACACGGGTGCGGAGTTGGTCCTGGATCGCGCGGGCCGAGGCTTCGTCGGTCGGGGTGTCCATGACCGGTAGCTTACGAGTGCGGGTGCTCCGCGGGCTCCAGTACGAAGACGGGGATCTGCCGGTCCGTCTTCTCCTGGTAGTCGGCGTAGTCGGGGTACGCCGCGACGGCGCGCTCCCACCACAGGGCCTTCTCCTCGCCGGTCACCTCACGTGCCGTCATGTCCTGGCGCACGGTGCCGTCCTGGAGCTCGACCCGCGGGTCGGCGACGACGTTGTGGTACCAGACGGGGTGCTTGGGCGCGCCACCCAGTGATGCCACAGCGGCATAGGCGCCGTCGTGCTCGACGCGCATCAGCGGCTGCTTGCGAAGATTGCCGCTCTTGGCGCCCCGGGTGGTCAGCAGGATGACCGGCATGCCGCGCATGGTCATGCCCTCGCTGCCGCCGGATTTCTCGATCCGCTCGACCTGTTCGCGTACCCAGGTGGTCGGGCTCGCTACGTACTCGCCCTCAAGAGGCATGGCAGATGTCCCTTCGTCCGATTGGTACTGACGATGGGCCAACGCCCGCGGGAACGGAATCCATCCACGCCCGAATGGTCCAGCACTCGAATGGCCCAGCAACGGTGTGGGCGGGCGCGGCGGGCACGGAGAGTGGAGGGGTACCTCCCCGGCCGCTCACCCCAGCCGCTCACCTGGAGACCGCGATGACCTGTATGAACCGGCGTGACCTCGGTCTGCTCGTGCTGCGGGCCGGCACCGGCGGAGTGCTGATGGCGCACGGAGCGCAGAAACTCCTCGGCTGGTTCGGCGGCGGCGGTATCGAGGGCACCACCGCCGCGATGGAGCACATGGGCTTCACCCCCGGCCGGCAGAGCGCGATCGCCTCCGGGCTCGGCGAGGCGGGCGGCGGGGCGCTGCTGCTGCTCGGACTCGCCACTCCGGCCGCGGGGGCCGCGGCTGCGGGCACGATGGCGGGCGCCGTGGCCGTGCACGCGCCGGCCGGGTTCTTCGCCCAGGGCGGCGGCTTCGAGTACCCGGCCTTCCTCGGCTTCACCGCGGCGGCGATCGGTGTGGCCGGTGCGGGCCGCTACTCCGTCGACCACGCGACCGACCATGTCTTCGACCAGCCGTGGACCGTGGCGCTGGCCTTCGCGGGCAGCGCGCTCGCGGCCGCGGCCGTGGTCGGCCGGCGGAACAAGGCGCAGCGCGCGGCCCAGGAAGACCAGGAAGACCAGGAAGCCCAGGAAGTGCGGTAGTCGCGCCGGATCCCGACCGTCAGGCGATGCACGCCGAGACGATGGCGGCCACGGCGATGTTGCAGGAGGCCGTGACCCACACCGCCGGGTGCGGTTCGGGGTCGACGAGAGTCGCGCCCAGCTTGCCGGGCGTCACGACGTCGACGACGAAGAAGGCGATCGCCATCATCGCCAGGCCCAGCAGGCCGAACGCCGCCGTCGAGGCGAGGCCCTTGCCGAAGTCGTCGTACGTCGTCCAGATCGATGTGAACACGATCCCGCCTATGCCGAGCAGCGCGGAGCTCAGCAGCAGGGCCGCGTTGCGGTTGCGCTCCTCCCAGATCTGACGGCCGAGCTTGCCCGGTGTGAGGGCGTCCACCAGGAAGATGCCGAGGATCAACAGGACGACGCCCAGGGCTCCGTAGGCGGCGGCACGGCCAAGTCCGTTGACGATGTCGTTCATGGGGTGTCTCCGCACGTGAAGGTGATCAAGTCAAGGAAGCGCAAAACCTATCGCACCGCGGCGGCCAGAGGTATGGGCTTGACCTCGATCTTGGTTGAGGTCTTACGGTTCACGTAATTCCCGACGGAGCCCCCGGAGGCATGACGTGAGCATGGAAGTCACCGCATGGACATCACTGCACAGTGTGATGAATGCGCAACAGGACAAACGGCCCTTCTCCCGTGCGACCCTGCGCCGGATCGCCGCCTTCGCCCGCCCGCACCGCGCCCAGCTCGTGCAGTTCCTGGTGCTCAGCGTGGTCACCGCGCTGCTCGCGGTCGCAACTCCCGTTCTTTCGGGGCGGGTTGTGGACGCGATCGTCAAGGGCAAGGCCTCCGGCACGGTCACCGCGCTCGCCCTGCTCATCGCCGGAATCGCCCTCGCCGAGGCGGCACTGGGACTGGTGACCCGCTGGCTGTCCTCGACGCTCGGCGAGGGGCTGATCCTCGATCTGCGCACCGCGGTCTTCGACCATGTGCAGCGCATGCCGGTCGCGTTCTTCACCCGGACCCGCACCGGTGCGCTCGTGAGCCGGCTGAACAATGATGTGATCGGCGCCCAACGGGCCTTCAGCAGCACGCTGTCGGGCGTCGTCGGCAATATCGTCACGCTCCTGCTGACGGTCGCCGTGATGCTCTCGATCTCCTGGCAGATCACCCTGCTCGCCCTGGTCCTGCTGCCGGTCTTCGTGATCCCCGCCCGCCGAACGGGCTCGCGCATGGCACGCCTCCAGCGCGAGGCGGCCGGCCTCAACGCGTCCATGGGCACACAGATGACGGAGCGTTTCTCGGCCCCCGGAGCGACCCTGGTCAAGCTCTTCGGCCGGCCCGCGGACGAGTCCTCCGAATTCGCCGCCCGCGCCCGCAGGGTGCGCGACATCGGTGTCCGTACGGCCATGGCCCAGTCCGTGTTCGTCACCGCACTCACCCTCGTCTCGGCCCTGGCGCTCGCCCTGGTCTACGGTCTGGGCGGTTTCTACGCGCTGCGCGGCCAGCTGGAGCCCGGCGCGGTCGTCGCACTCGCCCTGCTGCTGACCCGGATGTACGCCCCGCTCACCGCCCTGGCCGGTGCCCGAGTGGAGGTCATGAGCGCACTCGTCAGCTTCGAGCGGGTCTTCGAGATCCTCGACCTCAAGCCGCTGATCTCCGAGAAGCCGGACGCGCGCACGGTCCCCGAAGGACCTGTCTCCGTCGAGTTCGACGACGTGCGCTTCGGCTACCCGGCCGCCGACAAGGTCTCCCTCGCCTCCCTCGAAGAGGTCGCCACCCTCGACTCCCGTGGTGGCACCGAAGTCCTCCACGGCGTCTCCTTCCGCGCCGAACCCGGGCAGATGATCGCCCTCGTCGGCTCCTCGGGCGCCGGCAAATCGACCATCGCGCAACTGCTGCCCCGCCTCTACGACACTGATGCGGGCGCCGTGCGGCTGGGAGGCGTCGACGTACGCGACCTCTCCGCCGACTCCATCCGCGCCACGCTCGGCATGGTCACCCAGGACGGCCATCTCTTCCACGAGTCGGTCCGCGCCAACCTGCTGCTCGCCAGGCCCGGAGCGAGCGAGGAGGACCTCTGGGACGCCCTGCGCCGCTCCCGTCTTGAGGGCCTCGTCGCCTCACTGCCCGATGGCCTGGACACCGTGGTCGGCGAGCGCGGCTACCGCCTCTCCGGCGGTGAGCGCCAGCGCCTGACCATCGCCCGCCTGCTGCTGGCCCAACAGCGCGTCGTCATCCTCGACGAGGCCACCGCCCACCTGGACTCGACCTCGGAGGCCGCCGTGCAGGAGGCGCTCGGGGAAGCTCTGGAGGGGAGGACCGCGGTCGTCATCGCCCACCGGCTCTCGACCGTACGGGCTGCCGATCTGATCCTCGTCGTCGAGGACGGGCAGGTCGTGGAGCGCGGCACCCACACGGCGCTCCTCGCGGCCGGCGGCCGGTACGAGCAGCTGTACCGCACCCAGTTCGAGCGCCCGGGCACGGAGACCGCGGAGGTGGCAGGGTGAAGGGTGGCGATGAGTTCTCCGGCCGGCCGCAGTCCACCCTGCGAAGCCGCCGACGCGGCCGGCCCGAACGGAAGGACCACCCTCCATGACCACCACGCACATCCTCGAAGGACCCGGTGTACGCCTGCACTACGAGATCCGCGGGACAGGACCCCTGCTGCTGATCATGGGAGCGCCGATGGACGCATCGGCCTTCGCCCCGCTGGCCGAAGCGCTCGCGAGCGATCACACCGTCGTCACCCACGACCCGCGGGGCATCTCCCGCAGCGTCCTCGACGACCCCGAACAGGACTCCACCCCCGAGCTGCGGGCCGACGACGTGGCCGCCCTCCTGGACGCGCTCGGCGCGGAATCGGCCGATGTGTTCGGCAGCAGCGGAGGCGCGGTGACAGGCCTCGCGCTCGTCGCCCGGCATCCGGGCCGGGTGCGGACGCTCGTCGCGCACGAGCCGCCCGTGGTCGAACTGCTGCCCGACGCAGCCGAGCAGCGCGCCAAGGTCGAGGACCTGGTCGAGACCTTCCACCGCGACGGCCTGGAAGCGGCATGGCGGAAGTTCATGGCCGGAGCGGGATTCGAGGACGGTGCGGACGGCGCCCCGGTCGCAGCGCCGGACGAGCCCTCCCTGCAGGACCTGGCCAACAGCGCCCGGTTCTTCGGCCACGAGCTGCGCGGGACCAGCCTGTACCGGCCGGACATCGACGCCCTGCGGACCGGGCCGTCCCGCGTCGAGGTCGGCATCGGCGCCGACTCGGGAGGCCTGGACACCTTCCGTACGTCGACGGCGCTCGCCGAGCTGCTCGGCAGGCCGCCGGTCGGGTTCCCCGGTGACCACGGCGGCTTCATGGGCGATCCGCAGGGGTTCGCCGAGGCACTGCGCAAGGTGCTCGCCGACGGTGCCTGAAAGGCCGTGCGGTCCACACCGAACCAGCACGCCAGCACGTCGTGAGTCACCCCATGACGAAGGTGCACGCGCGTGGCCAGGAGCCGGTCGATGAACACCATCTGGGGCATCGCACCGGCGCCCACGGCACGCTTCCGCGGCCGGGACGCAAGCCGGGCCTGGTGCCGCTCATGCCACAACGGCCCCACCTCGGCAACGAGTTCAGCGATCACAGCAGCCGACAGGCCCGTGATCCGGCTAACCGTGCACGAGGTCGTAAGGCGTGGAACTCAGAGCGGTGTCTCACATCGTGGCGTTCTGCTTGCGTTGCCGTTCGGCCAGGTTGTAGGCGGTGGTGAGGGATTCCATCAGGTGAGGGGTTTCCGCGATGACGGATTCGGGGCCGAGTGCGTCGAGGGTGCCGGAGCGGGCGAAGAGTTCGTGCTGGGACTGCGGCACGCCGCAGAGGACGAGGTGGACGTTCTGCTCGCGCAGGCGCAGGGCGGCGCGTTGGAATGCCTTGAGGAAGGTTGCCGAGGGAATGCCTGCCGAGCCTCGTAGAGAGAGGACCACGGCGGCGTCGTGGGTGTGGCGGGCGTCGGGCCACTCGTCTTCCAGGCGGTTGACTTCGGCGAAGAAGCCTGTGCCCAGGTAGTGCAGGACGGTGGTGCGTCCGCTGGGGAATGCGGCCGGGGCGTCCTCGATGCTCCAGCCGCCCCCGCTTTCGGGTGTGAGCTGGACGAGGCGGCCGCGGCTGGAAGCTGCGACGGCGTAGAGGAGGATGGAGAGGCCCGCGCCGATGAAGATGGCGTATTGGAGGGCGAGTTGTGTGGTGGCCAGGAATGTGATGGTCATCGAGGTGGCGGAGAGCCATGAGGTGCGCAGTACCAGGACGATGTCCTTGACGCGGCCTGCGATCAGTTCGCCGCCGATGACGAGGAGCAGTCCGCCGATGACGGCCATCGGGATCTGTCCGGCGAGCGGTCCGACGAGCAGGACGAGTACGGCGAGCCAGATGCCTGCGAAGATTCCCGACCAGCGGGTCCGGGCGCCGGCGCTGGTGCCGACGCCGGTGCGCGAGAGTGACCCGCCGGCGGGCAGGGCGGAGAAGAGTCCGCCTGCGATGTTGGCCAGGCCCTGTGCGGTGAAGTCCCGGGAGGCGTCGGGGCGGGCGCCGTCGGGGTTGGCGACGGCCGCTCCGATGCCCGCGGCCTGGGCGAGCGCGACGAGCGCGATCGCGATGGCGCCCGTCGCGAGGTCGGGGACGGCGCTGAGGTCCGGCAGGGAGAAGGGGGGAAGGGAGCGGGGGATAGCAGCGATGTCTTTGACCAGTTCCACATCGGGCCGGATGATCGCGCAGGCGACGCTCACGACGAGCAGCGCGAGGAGTGTGGCGTAGGACTCCAGGCGCTTGACGGCCTTGAACGCGGCCCACACCGCGAGCGTCGCGATTGCCACGAGGACCGTGGCACCCTTCCAGTCGCCGATGTGGGCCAGCGCGTCGTAGAACTTCGCCAGGGTGTTGTGGGGGGTCGGGGTGTAGCCGGTCGCGTCCTTGACGACTCCCGCGATGATCTGCAGCGCGATGCCGGTGGTGAAGCCGGTCATGACGGCGGTGGAGACGAACGACATGACGGATCCAAGACGCAGCAGACCCATGATCAGCATGACGATGCCGACGAGGACGGTGAGCGTCGCGAGAGCACCGAGGTCGCCGGGATCGAGGTCGGCCGCGGTCAGCACGCCCTTGGATGACAGGGCGATCGCGCTGGTGAGGGTGGTGACCATCAGCGCGGTACGGGCGAACACCGAGCCCATGATGGTCGGGACCACCCCTGACCACAGACCCAGGGGTGCGGAGAACCCGCCGATGCTGGCGTAGGCCATGCCCTCGGGGATGGAGAACAGGCCGGTGACGAATCCGGAGGTGACGTCACCTGCTGTGGGGCGGGGGAAGGGCGCGGCCGTGGGCGACGGCGCCTTGTCCGGTGCGGCAGGTTCGGGTGCGGGCTCGTCGGGCGGGCCCGAGGCGGTGGTATCCGTCATGGCTGTGCTCCCGCGGGCTCGGCTTACGCCGCCGTTCGTTGGTTCCAGGGTGTGTACGTCTTTGCGCGCGGTCCGCGTGCAGGACAGCAGTTCACGCCGTGACGATGGGGAAGTCCTGGTCGCCGGGGTCGAGGACCCCGGCCAGACGGCCGAGAACTGCGGTGTCGCCAGCGGATTCAATGCCGGCTGCCGCCAGGCCCGCCTGGGTCAGGTCACCGGCCGCGAGGGCCGGGAGGGCACGCGTCGTGGTGGTGAGGGTGAGGTCGGCAGGGGCGTCCTGCGGGGCCGCGGTGTAGTTCAGCACCCCGTTGGCCAGGCGCAGACGGTAGCGCTCGTCGGAGTCGGTGAGGTGGACGTCGATGCTGAGCTTCTCGTCCCATGCCTTTGGCCCGTCGATCTGGATGGCGATCGCGTCGAACAGCATCCGCGGGGTGAGGTGGGCGACGATGTCGGCGGAGGCCGTGACGGTGGGAGTACCGAACTGCCCTTCGCGCAACTCGGTGGCGCCGGAGAGGTAGAAGTTGCGCCAGGTGCCGTTCTCCGCGCCGTAGCCGAGCTGCTCCAGGGTGTCGGCGAGCAGGTCGCGGGCCCCGGCGTGGGCCGGCTCGGCGAAGACGACGTGGCTGAGCACCTCGGCTGCCCAGCGGAAATCGCCCGAGTCGAAGGAGTCGCGAGCCTTTTCAACGACGCTGTCGGCGCCGCCCATGAACTCGACGTACCGACGGCCGGCCTCGACCGGAGGGTGCTGCCACAGGTGCGCCGGGTTGCCGTCGAACCAGCCCATGTAGCGCTGGTAGATGGCCTTGAGGTTGTGGCTCACCGAACCGTAGTAACCGTGAGTGCTCCACGCGTTCTCCAGGGCCGGCGGCAACTGGAGGTGCTCGGCGATCTCGCTCCCGGTCCAGCCCTTGTTGATCAGGCGAAGTGACTGGTCGTGCAGGTAGCCGTACAGATCGCGCTGGATTTCGAGGAACGACACGACGCGCTCCCGACCCCAGGTGGGCCAGTGGTGCGAGGCGAAGGCGACATCCGTCGTGCTGCCGAACAGGTCGATGGTCTCGGTGAGGTAGTGCGACCAGGCGTGCGGGTCCCGGACCACCGCTCCGCGCAGCGTGAGCAGGTTGTGCAGCGTGTGCGTGGCATCCTCAGCCGTGCACAGCGCCTTGAAATCGGGGAAGTAGAGGAGCACCTCCGCCGGCGCCTCCGTGCCGGGAGCCATCTGGAAGACCATACGGACACCGTCGACGACCTCCTCCTGGCCCGTGGTCGTGATGTCCACGGTCGGAGCGATGAGGGTGATCGTGCCCGTTGACGTCGTCTGCCCGAGCCCGGCGCCCACCTGCCCCTGCGGGCCGCGGGCGAGCGCTCCTCCGTACATGTAGGCGGCACGCCGGCTCATCGCGGTGCCCGCGTACACGTTCTCGGCCACCGCGTGCTCGGTGAAGCCCTCCGGCGCGAGCACCGGCACCCGGCCCGCCTCGACATCCTCGGCGGTCGTGACGCCCTTCACGCCGCCGAAGTGGTCGACGTGGCAGTGCGTGTAGACGACGCCGGTCACCGGACGCTCTCCGCGGTGCTCGCGGTACAGCGCGAGCGCTGCCGCGGCCGTCTCCACGGAGATCAGCGGATCGATCACCACGACCCCTGTGTCGCCCTCGATGAACGTCACGTTCGACAAGTCGAAGCCGCGCACCTGGTAGATGCCCTCGACGACCTCGAACAGGCCCTGCTCCGCGACCAGTCGGGACTGCCGCCACAGGCTGGGATTCACCGTGTCGGGGGCGTCCCCCTCGAGGAACGCGTAAGTGTCGTTGTCCCAGACGACCGTGCCGTCCTCGGCCGTGACGGCGTTCGGCGTGCGACGTGCGATCAGACCGCGCTTCGCGTCTTCGAAGTCCTGCTGGTCGTTGAAGGGATACCGGTCCCGCAGGACGGCCTGCTGCTGGACGACGGAGGGGTGCGCTGCCCTGGAGGGTGAAGTCATTATGGGAGAATTGCACACATATTGGCTCGGAGCACTTCGGCTTCGAACGCCACCCGCAACGTCGACGCTGCCACCATCAACATCATCGCGACCTGCGAGTGGGGCAGGACAGGACAGCCACTGAGTCTTTCTCGGTGTCAGTGGTGGTTGCTCACTGTGGCTGCGATGCTGACGCCGCAGGTAGTTGGCAGGGGCGGAGGGCCGGGCCTGGATCGCGGCGCGAAGGAACGGGGGCGCATCTGCCAAGGACCGCCCCGTTTCCGGCTCTTGATCACCGCCGGCCACAGCAGGGTGGACTTCGATGTACGTGCCGATCAGGGGCTTGAGCGTGGGGAAGTCAGCAGCTGTGGCGTCGTTCAGTCGACGCGGGTGACGGCCGGGGGGATGTAGCGCCCCGTGAGGATGTCCTCGCCGGGCAGATACTGACGGAGGATGAGGCGGAACAGGACGCCGGCTTCGGTGGTCGGCAGCCAGTTGGCGTGCTTACCGGGGCCGGGGTCCTCGCGCTGCAGGTACAGGGTGAGCGAGCCGTCGGGACCGTAGACGAGGTCCTTGGTCAGTGAGCCGAGGTGGTAGCGGTCGATGGAGTTCTCGACCAGATAACCCTGGGGGTTGAGGTACATGGTCAGCGACCAGAACGCGGCTACCGGCGGGAAGTCGCCGGGGCCGAAGCGCAACTCGTAGCGGTGCTCGCCGGACAGCGGATTGCCGTTGGCGTCGAAGATCGAGCCGACGTAGTAGGCCTCGTGGGCGCTGTTGGCCAGCAGTCCGGCCTGAGCGATCTCCAGGCGCGAGAAGTAGTCGGTGCCCCAGTCGCCGACGGTGTCCAGGTCGACCATGACCCAGCCGTTGTGGGAAGGCGCGGTGAAGGGGATGTCGGCGTACAGGTCGTGCAGGCTGTCAGCGATTGCGCGCTTGAGCCCGTCCACGGCCGCCGGGTGCAGCTGCTCGGGATCGAAGGCACGGTGCGGTGTGATGCCGATGCGCCGCAGCAGCCCGAGCACGCCCGCGTCGACCGCAGGCGGTGGGCTGGCGGTCAGGCACTCGGCGAGCATCCGATAGAAGTCCAGGGGGTCGCCGGTGCGGAAGTCCCGCGCCCTCGGGTTGGCACCGGGCTCCGGATCCGCGGCATCTGGGTCGGCCGGGCGCACGGTGATCTGTTTCTGGAGGGTAACGGTGGCGGGCACGTCGTCGTCCAGAATGGTGACCCGTGCGAGCAAGCACACCAGCGGTCCGGGTGCGGTGATCACGCGCACGACGCCTTCGGGCACGATGCCGCGCCAGTCGGGGCCGACGATCAGGTATTCGCCACCGGTGGTGTCGCCCGTCCGGGTGCCGACGTAGGCGAAACTGTTGGTGTACATGTCCAGCAACTGCACGGTGAAGTACCGGTCCGCGATCGCGGGAACGGAAAGAATCACGGAGCCGCCGGCGGTCAGGTCGATGAACGTGCGCGAGTACGGCGCATCGACGATCGGGGTCACGAAGTAGGTGTCCTCGGGCCGGGCGCGTCGTGGGGTGTGATGCACCTCGTTGATGGCCCCCAGATGCGTGGGCGCCGTGGTGTCGGCGTGCCACTCCCACAGGGAGCGGTGCATCTCCGTCAGTGGGAAGCCGTAGCGGAACGCGGCCATGCCCAGCCAGTAGCCTTCGTGACCGCTCGCGATCTCGTGCCCCTTGGCGATTTCCTGCAGCAGCGACTGCGCGTCCACGCGAACCCCGATTCGATCCGTCGGCCCTGGCCTGACCCTTCCCCACTCACTGTCTTGTGGGGAAGGCGTATCGGCAACTGCAGACGATCAAGTCCACCGCCGTCGGCAACGGCTCCGTGACATCCGATCCGGGCCGCTCCGGTCAGCCACCTGTGGGCTGGCGTCGGAGGCGATCACCACGCGCTCGACGCCGCGGTTTCTCAGCTGCGCCAGCCCTGTCGGCGTGGCCTCGCCGCCGCGAACTACCCACACGCCCAACACGTCGCGCTTGCCTTCGGGCGGACGTGGCCAACCCTCATTCCCAAGTGGGGCCAGAAAGCACTGCTGAAGCCTCGCACGCCTGGTCCGCGCGATGGATGTCAGCGCGCGGGCATGTTCCGCTGGGGCCGGTGACTCGCCGAGAGCACCCTGTCCATCAGGCGGTCGGGCAGGATGCGGGCGATGGGGATGATGAATGCGGCGTCCATGCCGAGGGTGTATCTCGTACGCGGTCGGGCAGTTGTGGCTACCTTGGCGATCTTGGCTCCGGCTTTCGCTGCGGGTCCCGCGCGCTTGAGGAAGGCGGTGTTCGAGGCGACTGTTGATGTGACGAGATCGCCGTAAAGACGCTGGTGCTCGCTGCTCATCTTGTCGGCGAGTTCGAGGGAGATGTCTCCGCTGTGGGCGGCCATTTCGGTCTTGACGCCGCCGGGTTGGACCACCACCACCTGCACGCCTTGCGCTTTGACCTCGCGACGCAGGGCGTCGCTGGCTGCTTCGAGAGCGAACTTCGTCCCCGCGTACGCACTGAAGATCGGGAGTGCTGCTACACCGCCCACCGAGCTGATGTTGACGATCCTGCCCCGGCTCTGCCGCAAGAAGGGCAGGAGCTTTTGGATGACAGCGATGTGTCCGAACAGGTTGACTTCGAATTGCTCACGCCACAGCTCCAGCGGCAGCACCTCGAGCGGTGCGTTGACTTCGATCCCGGCGTTGTTGATGAGAGCACGCAGTGCGCGCCGCTCCGGGTCGTTGGCGATCCGCTCGGTGAGGGCCTCGATGTGCCCGGGGACGGTGATGTCCAAGGTGATGGGTTCGATGCCGTCGGCCCGGATGGCGTCCCCCTCGCTTTCGGTGCGTACACCGGCAAGCACGTGGTAGCCCATCGAGGCGAGTTCATGAGCCGTCGCCGCTCCGATCCCCGTTGACGCCCCGGAAACAACGATGAGTTCATTTTTGCGCGGAGGGGTCATGGCTGTGGCGCCTCTCAGGGAACGTGCGGTGGGTGGTGGCCGGTCAGGCTTCTTTTGCATGGCCACCCGGCGGCGGGATGTCAGAGGTGGGAGAAAAGGGACACGATCTCAATGTAGCCACTGGAAACATAGTAGTCAATGACAACATTGATTCGGTACGCTTGCTGACATGCCTGATTCCGCCGAACAGCGGCCCTACCATCACGGAAGCCTCCGCGCCTCCCTCCTCGACGCAGCAGAACGAGGGCTGCGGGAACACGGAGCCGAACACCTCTCACTCAGGGATCTGGCGAAGGAAATCGGTGTCAGCCATGCCGCGCCGCGGCGTCATTTCGCGGATCGCCAGGCGCTGCTCGACGCGCTCGCCGAGGCCGGTTTCGTTCGCCTCGGTGCCGCGATACGTCAGGCACTGACCGAGGGTGGCAGCGAGCGTGAATTCCCCTCGCGTGTGCGGGACGCCGTTTCGGCATTCGCCCGCTTCGCCACCGAGAACGCCGCACTCTATGGACTGATGAACTCCAGCAAGCACCGCCTGGGAGCAACCCGAGTCACCCAGGCCGCTGCGACCGCTTTCGGGCAGGTGGTCGACCTGATCGAAGAGGGGCAACGGCACGGCGTACTGCAACAGGGCGATCCAGAAGAGGTCGGAATCATCCTCTACGCCACCGTGCAAGGCATCACCAGCATGGTCAACAGCGGCATGATCGACGCGACGCGGCTCGACGGACTCGTAGACACCGCGGTCACGCAGTTCCTGCGAGGCGCCCGTCCGGAACCGAGCGAGCACTAACGGGCTGACCCGCGAGAAGTCGCTGCCTCGCACGCTCTCGCAGAAATACCTCGGTGAGAACCCGCCGGCCGAGCCGGAGGAGGTACTCCGGCTTATCGTGCGGGTGGAACCGAACAAAGGCCACTGGCTTCTCCGCCTGACGGACTGCGCCCGCGACCGATCTTGGTCACAGGTGGGCACATGGCGAAGGCCGCGCGAGTTGAGTCGGGTGTGACGACGAGTCAGGCTCGCACGGCCATGTCCCATGCTGCCCTCTGTGGCCTGTCGCAGGAGCACCTGGGCGAGCTCACCATGGAGCTCGCCGCGCGCTGGTAGGCGCGGTGCGAGTCCGGGCGCCGGGACCGGCGCGGGGGTGTACGGCAACGGGACGCCGCAGCCGGGCCGAAGTACGAACTGGTCCTCGCCGACCGGCTGCTGGCCACGCTGGCGCATCTGCCGACCGGGCTCCCCTGCTCACCGAGCGTGGCTTCGTCGTCCCTAGCCAACCCGGGCTGCGGCTGCGCACCTTGGAGGACGTGTTCGCCTACGCCGAGGCCGAGAATGTCACATTGCGAATCGATGGGATGGGGACCCAGGTCCGCCGCCCGAGACCGGGCAGGCCCGGGCGGCGGGCGTTCGTCTCCGGCAAGCGCAGGCAGAGCACGATCACGACGACGACCATCAGCGAAGGCCAGGGCCGGCGCACTCGCCCGTGTCCACATGGATGAGCCTCGCGCCTTCAGCCCCGTCCGCCTCAGCCGCTTCCGACATACGACACCCCCAGAGCGTTGACGGCTAGCGACTGGGTTCGCTGTCAAAAGCCTCGATTGGCTGACAATGGACAGTCGCAGACCCTGTCCTGTGACAGCGATTCTCGTTCGATTGCCACCGATTCCTCATGCCGTTCGTCAAGCCACAGGGCACGCGCGAAGTAGCGGGCCGGGGATTGTCAGAGGTGCCCGGTACGGTGCGTCCATCAGACTGGGGAGGGCTCATGGCGACCAAGTGGAGCTTGACGATCGACTGCGCGTACCCGGCCAAGCTGGCCAAGTTCTGGGCGCTGGCATTGGGCTATGTGGAGAAGCCCGCGCCCGCAGGGTTCGGGAGCTGGGAGGAGTGGTTCGCGCACCATGGCGTTCCGGAGGACGAGTGGGATGACGGGGCGTATCTCTCGGATCCGGACGGCGTAGGTCCCACCTTGTCCTTCTTGAAGGTGCCGGAGCCGAAGTTGATGAAGAACCGGTTGCACCTTGACGTGCAAGTAGGTGGCGGCCGTGAAACACCGTGGGAGATCCGCTGGCCTCGTGTGGTCGAGGCGGTCGAGCGGTTGACCGTGGCGGGTGCGACTGTGGTCCGCGAGGACGAGCTGCAGGGCAGGCCGGATCACGTGGTGATGGCAGACCCTGAAGGTAACGAGTTCTGCTTGGTCTGACTGAACGCGCCAGATCGACCGTCCGACACGGAACGTGTCGCGTCGGTTCCTACGCGGCAGCCCTTGCTGGCGGAGCTGGCTCGTAGCACCGGCCGTCCCGTAGGAGGGCCCAGAGGACGTTCACACGGCGTCGGGCGAGAGCGAGGACGGCCTGGTGCGACGCGATGCCCCAGGTCACTTCGTCGCCCAGGGCCAGGACGTCGGCGAGAAGTTGGAGGAGTTCGGGTTCGTCGTTGGCGACGCGTCGGGACAGCAGCCGGAGGCCGCTCTCGTCGATCGCGACGCAGTGGTGGTGGGTCCATACGAAGGGCTCACCACGTCCCGCAGGACAACGTAGGGAACTTTGACCGATGCGGTTGGAGGCGTGGTGGGGGCACCGGCTCCTGCGTGTGGAGATCCGTCGTTGTCCGCCTAGGCTGGCGCGGTGACTGATGATCAGGAGCGGGTGCAGCCGTCGGGAGTGTGGGCCACGGCGGTGGGGGTGGCCCGGGTGCGGGCGCTGGAGACCGAGCGGGAGAGCGCGCTGTTCCGCGACCCGCTGGCTCAGGCCTTCGCCACCGCCGGCGGCCTGTGGCCCTCTTCGCCGCCGCTGCCCGATGACGAGGCCGCGCGCCGCCGCCGGCTGGCCGTGTCGTTCTCCATCGTCATCAGGACGAAGTTCCTCGACGACCTGTTGCAGCAGGCCTCCGCTTCCGGGGTCCGGCAGGTCGTGCTGCTCGGCGCAGGCATGGACAGCCGGGCCTTCCAGATGGACTGGCCCGAGGGCACCCGGCTGTTCGAGGTCGACACCGCCGCGCCACTGGACTTCAAGGCTTCGGTGCTGGCCCAGGAGCGGGCCGTCGCGCGCTGCGAGCGGATTACCGTCGCGGTGGATCTGCGTGAGGACTGGCCAGGCGCGCTGGCCGCCGCAGGGCACGACCCGGCGGTGCCGACGGTGTGGATCGCCGAAGGGCTGCTTGTCTATCTGCCCGAGGACGCGGTGGAGTTGCTGCTGGCCCGGATCAGCGCGCGGTCGGCGGCAGGCAGCCGGCTGGGGCTGACGTTGGGCTCGCGCGGCGTGATCGAGCGGTTCGGCGCGGACGCCGCGCCGGGTTCGGCGGCGTCCATGTGGGTCTCGGAGATGCCTGACGACCCGGTGGGCTGGCTGGCCGGGCACGGCTGGGAGGCCGACAGTCACACCCTGCGCGAGCGCGCTGCCGCCTACGGCCGCCCGATCAGCACCCCGCCGCAGCGCGAGGAGCGGCCCGGCGGACTGATCTCGGCGATCCGCCGGTAGAGCACCTCCAGGCGGCCACACTTCACCGGCAATCGGTCAAGGCTCACTGTCACAGGACCGATCCCAGGCGAGAGCTTCGGTGGCGCGTGTCCCTGCGATCACAGGGCTTGTCGCAGAGCCCCGCAAGCAACCGGAGCGAAGGCTGCCGCGAGCTGGTCGAGCAGGAGCGCCGCAGAGGGGTGGGGGTCACGGCGTGGTGTGAGTGTGTAGATGCCGCGGGTCGGGGGATCGACGAGAGCCACCGTGGTGACGTCGATCCGCAGCGCGCACGTCAGCACTCCGGGTATCAGCGCGATGGCGTGACCGGTTGCAACCAGGGCCAGCTTGCCGAGTAGATCGGCCGCGGTCAGGTCGATGCGCGCGCTGACTCCGGCGCGGGCGGCGTGCTGGCGCAGCAGCGCCGCCGAGCCGTCGTTGTCCTCGACCCAGATCTGGTCAGCCAGCGCCTGCATGTGCACCGGGCCGCGCCCGGCCTGCGGATGGCCGACGGGCAGGACGACGACCATGTCGTCCACCCCGAGGAACCGGCGTTCGACCCGCGGGTCCTGGGGCAGCCCTGGCGGCGCATCGGTGACGACAGCAATGTCGAGATCGCCGGCGATCACGCGGCTGTGCAGCTGTGCGCTCAGGCCGGGCAGCAGGCTCCACCGTACGGACCCGGCCTCCAGCAGGCGCCGGATGGCCTCAGGGACGATGCCCGCGGCAAGAGATGGTGTCGCACCGACGGCCAGGGGCCGGTCGAACGCCCCATCACGCACGTCTCGTGCGGCGCGAACGGCACGGTCAGCCTCGTTGAGCACGGCCAGGGCGTGCCGATGGAACACCTCGCCGGCCGCTGTGGGGCGGACCCCGCGCGCATGGCGCTCCACCAGAGTCACGCCGAGCTGCTGCTCTAGCCCGGCGATCTGCCGGGAGATGGCCGACTGCGTGTGGTGGAGCTCAGTTGCCGTTGCCGACAGCGACCCGAGTCGGCACACGGTCACGAAGGTCCGCCACACAGTCAGGTCCATGGCGTCAGTATCCCTACGAGGTATGCGAACTCCGCAGGGCCGTCCTGCGAAACCTGCGCTTGTCGCAGCTGTTGCTGTGCACGACTCTGGCACGCATGACCACACCGCATACGATTGCCGTCCTCGGCCTGGGGCGCATGGGCGACGCGATCGCGACACGGCTGGATGCCCAGGGCTGGGACGTCATCGGCTGGACCCGCTCCGGGCGCACCTCAAGTGCAGTCAAGACGACCGTCGATCCGAACGACGCCGTGGCGAGGGCCGACCTCGTGCTCTTGGCGTTGTTCGACGGCCCGGCCTGCCGGCAGGTACTCGACAACGTCCGCGACTCGCTACGAACCGACACGATGGTACTGAATGCCAGCACCATCGCCCCCACCGAAGCGTCGGAACTGGCCCGTCAAATCGGCCAGTCCTACATCCACGCGCCCGTGCTCGGCTCTCTGCCGGCTGCCGCCACCGGCGCCCTGCAGATTCTCGCCGCCGCCGACGAAAACACGCTCAATCGAGCCCGGCCGGTTCTGGAAACGCTCGGCACCGTGCTGCGCGTCGATGACGCCTCCACCGCCGCTTCGCTCAAGCTGATCGCCAACAACAGCCTTGCCGGCGCAGTCCTCGCGCTGCGCGACTCACTGCAGCAAGCCGACGCCCTCGGCCTCCCCCGCGCCCAGGTACTGGATGTCCTCGAACTCGGCCAGCTCGGCAGGCTCGTGGCCCGCAAACGAACCTTCCTCACGGACCAGACGGCCACTGGCACATCCGAATTCACAATCGGCGCGCTGGCCAAGGACATGGCTCTGCTGGCCGTCGCGTCGAACACTCCCTTGCGCAGCACAACCAACCTGGCCGACACCCCTGCCGACCTTGAAGCCGACATCGCCGCTGCCGCCACAGTCCCCGCCGTGGAAGATCCCGTGCTCAAACCGCTTCGCGCCTACGTCCGGGGACACGCCACCGGCGACCCCGCCTACTTTCGTGACGCGTTCCTACCCACCGCCCACATCGAGGGAATCCGGGACGGCGCATTCGTCTCATGGCGTCTGGACGATTACTGCGCGCTCTTCCGCAGTCAGCCGGCCCCGGACGAACCAACCCGCTCCCGCCACGTGGACACCGTCGACGTCCACGGCACCGTCGCAACCGCAACCATGACGCTCAGACACGGCGCGGACACCTTCACCGACATCTTCCTGCTGGTCCGCACCGACGACAACTGGCGTATCGCCAACAAGGCTTACCACCGACACACCTGAGAGAGCGGGAAACGATGCACCGCCTAAGGTCGTTGGACGGCGGGGGATCCCGACGCAGCGGCTCGGTCAAGCGGGTGGCCTCCGCGGTCGGCGAGGGGGCCATGGCCGTCCGCCTGGCACACGAGCACCTCGGGGAGTCGCCATCGCCACCGTGAACTCGACCGTCCGGAACCTGGCCGCGTCCATGAGTGCGCCACGTTCCGTGATCGCCATGGTCGTGAGAATCGCGGCCTTTGCCGACCTGCGATTCACTGCTAGATTGCCGCGCTGCATCGAGTCCCGTGCCCTTGGGGAGTCGCCGTGGTGGGTTCGGGAGGGCGAGCTGAATCCTCCCGCCTCAACCTGATGATGCGTCAGCTAAGTCAGCAAGTGGTCAGCGTGAGTCCTGAAAAACCTGGGGAACGCTACCCGAACATGCGACTCGTTGTAGGATGTGAGAACAGCACTTGACCTGCAAAAACGCAGGCAGGGAGCCTACGTCCAGGAGTGCCTCGATGTTCCGTACCATGTTCAAATCCAAGATCCACCGCGCCACCGTGACCCAGGCCGACCTGCACTACGTCGGATCGGTCACCGTCGATGCCGAGCTGATGGAAGCCGCCGACCTGCTGCCCGGCGAGCTGGTTCACATCGTCGACATCGACAACGGTGCCCGACTGGAGACGTACGTCATCGAGGGCGAGCGCGGCTCCGGTGTCATCGGCATCAATGGCGCGGCGGCCCACCTCGTGCACCCCGGTGACCTGGTGATTCTCATCAGCTACGCGCAGGTCGACGACGCCGAGGCGCGCACCCTGAAGCCGAGCATCGTGCACGTCGACGCGGACAACCGGATCGTGGCCCTCGGGGCCGACGCCTCCGCGCCGGTTCCCGGCACCGACCAGGAGCGAAGCCCGCACGCCGTGGTGGCGGGCGTCTGAGCAGGAAGGGCACCGCACGATGACAGAGATCAGGGACGACCGGCCGCAGGGGCGCCTGGAGGCGTACGAGGACGGTCAGGTCATCGGCCACATCGCCTACTTCGTACTGGACGGGGATCCGGCGGCGCTCGTCGCCGTTCACACCGTTGTCGAACCGGCCCACGAGGGCAAGGGCGTGGCCGGTTCGCTGGTACGGGAGCTCTATGCGACGGCCGCGCGCGAGGGTCTTGCCGTCGCGCCGCTGTGTCCGTACGCCGCCAAGTGGGCCGAACGCCACCCCGACGAGGCCCCGGCCGCCCCGCCCGACCTTCTGCAGGCGGCCAAGGAGCAGCTGGCGGCGGACCCGCGCAGTTGGTGAGCCGGGTCGGGTTCGAGCCGGGAGGCGAGGGCAGGCGCACGGGGAGATAGTGGACGAAGCGCGTCCGCCAGCACTGTGGAGGTGTCCCACGTGACGCAGCCGTACCCCGACCCCGCACCGCCCGCGCCCACCCCGCCGCCGGGCCCCGGCAGCCCGGAACCCGGCCCCACGCCGGGCCCGCTGCCCCCGCCGCTGCCCGACCCGGTCCCGCAGCCGCCGGGCCCCGACCCCGTACCGTCGCCGGAACCGCAGCCGGGGCCCGCTTTCCGTTCGTAACCGGCAGAGGGCCGTGCTCAGACCAGTCCCGGTTCTCCGGACCGGGTGAAGCGGAGCACGGCCCTGCGGACGAGGTCCAGGAATGCGGGCAGGTCGTCCGCCACGCGGTCGAACTCCGACTCCTGTGATGCCGTCCGGGATCGGTGGATCGCTCCGCCCCAGTCGGCGGCATACAACTGTCCGCCGCCGTTCGAGGCGATCACCATGCCCTGCGGGTCGTCGGACTCCGGGAGGAACACCGGGCCCTCCTCGGCCAGTTGGTGCAGGACCTGCCGCGCGGAGTGGATGAAGTAGCCGTTTCCGATATCGGGAAGACTCACCTCGCCGACCGAGGAGTAGAACGCCGCCAGATCGGTGAAGGCGAGCGGCTCGCGACTGAAGTCCAGCGCGGCACGGAGGTCGTCCTCATCGGCCGCGCGGACCTCGTTGGCGCCCGGCCGGTAGCCGTAGTCGTCTTCGAAGTGCGTCAGCAAGGCCGTGACTGCTTCGTTGATCTGCTCGCGCCACTCGGCGAGCCAGGCCAGTGAGAAGGAAGAGTCGTCCACGGGGGGATCGTCCCACTGGCGGACCCTTTGAGGGAACTTGCCCAATCGGCAATCTTGCCTGTCCGGCAAAATTCGTTACGATGGTCCGCATGTCACCGGAAGACGAAGCACGCATCGGGCTGCGGGAGCGCAAGAAGCGGGAGACGCGCGCCGCGCTGAGCCTGGCCACCATCAGGCTCTGCGTGCAGCGCGGGTGGGACAACGTGACGGTCGAGGACATCGCCGCCGCGGCCGATGTGTCCGTACGCACCTTCCGCAACTACTTCTCCAGCAAGGCCGAAGCAATCGCCGCGAGCCATCTGGAGCGCATGCTGCGGATCGCCGACGCCCTGCGTGCACAGCCGGACACCGAGCCCCTCTGGGAATCCGTCGCGCGCGCCGTCGAAGCCCAGTTCGTGCCGCAGGGCGCGGGCGGTGCGGGTGCTTTCGGCGACCCGCGCTGGGCGGAGGGCGTCCGGCTCATGCTGGCCGAACCGGCGTTGCAGGGGGAGGTCGTCAAGGCGAGTGCGGCCGCGGAAGCGCAGCTGGCCGGGGCGATCGCCGAGCGCACCGGTACCGATGCGGTCCGGGACGTGTACCCGAAGCTCGTCGCCGCGGTGATCGGCGCCGGCAGCGCCATGGCCGTGGAGCACTGCCTGCGCGCCGATCCGCCCGTTGCGCTCGGCCCCGTGCTGCGCGAGGTGTTCGAGCGCGTCGCCGCCGGCCTTCCCATTCCTCAGCAGTGATCCGTCCGTACAAGGGGGACACCATGACAGTCACCGATGTCGTTGTCGTCGGAGGCGGCCCGAACGGGCTGATGCTGGCCTGCGAACTGGCCCTGGCCGGGGTGCGGTCCGTCGTACTGGAGAGCCTGCCCGCGCCGAGCACGGAGCCCAAGGCGAACGGGCTGCTCGGTCAGGTCGTGGAGGTGGTCGACCGGCGGGGGCTGTACGAGCGGCTCGGCGGTCCGCCGGGAGCGCCGCAGCCGAACTCGGCGTACTTCATGTTCGCCGCACTGCCCCTTGACCTGAGTCTGCTCCCGCAGAGCCCGGTCTTCGGCCTGCCCGTGCCACAGGCGCAGATCGTCCGGGTCCTGGAGGAGCGCGCCACCGAACTCGGGGTGGAGATACGGCGCGGGCACCAGGTCACCGGCCTGGTGCAGGACGAGTCCGCGGTCACCGTCGACGTCGCGGGCCCCGAGGAAACGTACCGGCTGCAGGCGCGTCACGTCGTCGGCGCGGACGGAGCGCGCAGCGTCGTGCGCAAGCTGTCCGGCATCGGCTTCCCCGGGATCAGCTACGACCGCAGGACCAACCGTGCCGCCCACGCGACGGTCCCGGCGGAATGGTCGGATCCCGCGACGGGGGCGCTGAACGTGCCCGGTCACGGCCCCGTCCTGCCGTTCCTACCCCTGCGCACCGAACGCGGCGGCTTCTCCTACGCACCCTTCCCCGGCCTCCCGCCGCTGCTCGCCACCACCGAGTGGGACCAGCCGGAGACCGACGAGCCGATGAGCCTCGAGGAACTCGCGGCGAGCATCGGGCGCGTACTCGGCGCCGACATCCCGCTTACTCCGCCCAGCGGGGAGGGTCCCCACGTGCTGCGGCGGCTGACCGGCGGCAATACGCGCGTGGCCGACCGCTTCCGGGACCGCCGGGTGTTCCTGATCGGTGACGCCGCGCATGTGTACGCCTCCGGGGGCGGCCCCGGACTCAACCTCGGCCTGCAGGACGCGGTCAACCTCGGGTGGAAGCTGGCGGCCGAGATCCGCGGCAGTGCGCCGCCCGGACTGCTCGACAGTTACGACACCGAGCGCAGGCAGGCCGCCCGGCGCATGGTCCTCAACGCCCAGGCGCAGTCCGCCCTGACGGCTCCGGGAAACGACATCACCGCGCTGCGCGAACTGTTCGGCGAACTCCTCGCCCACCGGAGCACCGTGCAGCACCTCGCGGACCTCACAGCCGGCAGCGACCTCCGCTACGACATGGGGGTGCCCGATGCGCACCCACTGGTCGGCAGGTTCGCTCCGGACATGGAGCTCGACACCCCGGAAGGCCCCGGCAGGCTGGCCGAACTCGCAAGGAGCGCACGGCCGTTGCTGCTCGACCTGACCGAGGGCGGTGGTGCGACGAAGGCGCTCGCGGACCGGCACGAGGAGATCGAGATCGTCACCGTACGACCTCCGGTGTCCGCGCCCGCAGCGAGCGTTCTGCTGATCCGCCCGGACGGTTACGTGGCGTGGGCGTCGGCCTCACCGAGCCCGGACGAGGCCGGGGTCGAGGATCTGCGGGCAGCCGTGGAGCGGTGGTTCGGCACAGCGCGGGAGCGGGCGTCCGCAGGCAGGTCGTCCCAGGACTGACCACGTCCCGCTGCGGCACTTCGTGAAGTGCCGCAGCGGGACGTGCGGTTCGCTCAGGCGGCCCGGCGGCCGCGGCCGTGGCTGCGCGAGGAGCGGACGATGTCCGCGTACCGGTGGCCGCTGCCCTTGATGGTGCGGCGCTGCGTCGGATAGTCGACGTGGACCAGGCCGAAGCGCTTGTCGTAGCCGTACGCCCACTCGAAGTTGTCCAGCAGCGACCAGGCGAAGTACCCGGCGAGGGGGACACCGCGTCGGGCGGCGCGGGCGCAGGCCGCCAGGTGTTCCTCCAGGTACGTCACCCGCTCGGTGTCGTCGATCGAGCCGTCGGCCCGCAGGACGTCCGGGTACGCCGAGCCGTTCTCGGTGATGTAGATCTGCTGGGGCCCGTATTCGTCCGCGAGGCGCACCAGCATGTTCTCCAGGCCGTCCGCGTTGACCTCCCAGTCCATCGCGGTGTGCCGGGCCCCGGGCAGATACACCTGCTTGGCGTGCGGGAGCGGGCCGCCCGGGTCGGCGGCGACGACATTGCGGAAGTAGTAGTTGAGGCCCAGCCAGTCGAGCGGGGCGGCGATCGTGTCCAAGTCGCCTGCCCTGATGGGCAGTTCCACTCCGTACAGGTCGACCATGTCCTGCGGATAGCCGCGGCCGTGGATCGGGTCCAGCCACCAGCGGTTGGTGTGCCCGTCGGCGCGCACCGCGGCGGCCTGGTCCTCCTCGCGCTCGGTCGCAGGCTCGCAGGGGCTGAGGTTGTTGACGATGCCCACGCGTGCGCCGGGGACCGCCGCGCGGATCGCCTGGGTGGCCAGGCCATGGCCCAGGTGCAGGTGGTACGAGGCACGGACGGCGGCGGTGATGTCGGTGAGGCCCGGCGCCATCCGGCCTTCGAGGTGTCCGATCCACGCGGAGCAGAGCGGCTCGTTGAGGGTCGTCCAGTTCTTCACGCGGTCGCCGAGCCGGCCGGCCACCACGGCCGCGTACGAGGCGAAGTGCTCGGCGGTGTCGCGGGCGGGCCAGCCGCCGCGGTCCTGGAGGGTCTGCGGCAGATCCCAGTGGTAGAGGGTCGGGTAGGGGGTGATGCCGGCTTCGAGGAGGCCGTCCACGAGCTGGTCGTAGAAGGCGAGGCCCTTTTCGTTGACCGGTCCGTCGCCGCCGGGGACGACGCGCGGCCAGGCGACGGAGAAGCGGTAGGCGTCCACGCCGAGCTGCTTCATGAGGGCGATGTCCTCACGCCAGCGGTGGTAGTGGTCGCAGGCCACGTCGCCGTTCTCGTCGGCGGCGATCTTTCCCGGGGTGTGCGAGAAGGTGTCCCAGATGGAGGGCGAGCGGCCGTCCTCGGCAACGGCTCCCTCGATCTGGTACGCGGCGGTCGCCACGCCCCAGGTGAAGCCGGGGGGAAGGGAGTTGAAGTCGTTCACGGACTGCCTTTCGTGGGTCACTTGACGGCGCCGGCGGTGAGCCCGGCGACGAGATAGCGCTGGAGGAGCAGGAACCCGGCGACCACCGGCACGCTGACGACCAGCGAGGCGGCCATGATCTGGTTCCACGAGACGTCGTTGAGGGTGGAGTAGCCCTGGAGGCCGACGGCGAGGGTCCGCGTGGTGTCGTTGGTCATGACCGAGGCGAAGAGGACCTCGCCCCAGGCGGTCATGAACGCGTACATCGCGACGGCGACGATGCCGGGGATCGCCGCGGGCACCACGACCCGGAAGAGCGCGCCGAGCGGACCGCAGCCGTCCACCATCGCGGCCTCGTCGAGGTCCTTGGGGATGGAGTCGAAGTACCCGATCAGCATCCAGATCGAGAACGGCAGCGAGAAGGTCAGATAGGTGAGGATCAGACCGCCGCGCGAGCCGTAGAGCGCGATGCCGGTGGAGTTCCCGATGTTGACGAAGATCAGGAACAGCGGGAGGAGGAAGAGGATCCCCGGGAACATTTGGGTGGAGAGCACGGTGATGGTGAAGACCCGCTTGCCGCGGAAGCGGTAGCGGCTCACCGCGTACGCCGCGAACACGGCGACGACCACCGAGGCGATGCTCGCGGTGCCCGCCACGATCAGCGAGTTCATGAAGTACCTGGCCAGCGGGATGGTGGTCCAGATGTCCACGTACGGGCTGAAGGTGATCTCGTGCGGGATCCAGGAGAACTTGCCCGAGACGTCCTGGAGCGACTTCATGGAGCTGCTGAGCATCACGTACACGGGCACGAGCGTGAAGAGCGTGATCAGGGTGAGCACGATCCGCCGGGTCCAGACGAAGGACTGCGGGGGTGCGGTGGGGGAGCGGCGGGGGGCGGTCGTGCTAGACATCGGCGCTCTTCCTTCCGCGGGTGGTGCAGATCAGATAGACGGCCGTCACCACGAGCAGGAACAGCAGGAGCAGTACGGACATGGCCGCGCCGCTGCCGAAGTTCCAGGTGACGAACGAGGACTGGTAGATGTGGATGGAGATCAGGTCCGCGGCCTCGGGCGCCGATTTGCCGAACAGGACGTACGGCGTGTTGAAGTCGTTGAAGGTCCACAGGAAGAGGACCAGGACCAGGACCTGGTTGACGGAGCGCAGCGAGGGCAGGGTGATCTTGCGGATCTGCTGCCAGATGCCGGCGCCGTCGATCGACGCGGCCTCGTACAGCTCGCGCGGGATGTTCTGGAGCGCCGCCATCACCATCAGGAAGGCGAACGGCCAGGATTTCCAGATCGCCACGGTCACCAGGGCGTAGAAGCTGTTGTCGCCGATCAGCCAGAACGACGCCTTGTCGGTGATGCCCAGCTGGTCGTGGAGGACATGGTTCACTAGGCCGTTGTCGTGCTGGAACATGAAGACCCAGGTGATGATCGCGGCGTACGCGGGGAGCGCGTAAGGGATCAGGAAGACCGTCCGCAGCAGGCCCCGGCCACGGAAGTTCTCCTGCATCAGGACCGCGGCCGCCGTGCCGATCAGCCAGGAGAGGCCGACGGCGAGGACGGTGAATCCGCAGGTGACATAGAAGGAGTGGAGCAGGGCCTTGCCGATGGGGGCGTTGAAGTCGACGGCTACGTCGTAGTTGTGCAGTCCCCGCCAGGGGGCCGCGTTCCAGTTGCGGATGAAGAACTGCGTCAGCCCGCGGAAGCTCATCACGATGCCCATGATCATCGGCACGATGTGGATGAGCAGTTCGAGGATCAGGGCGGGCAGGAGCAGCAGGTAGGGCAGGCCACCGCGGCGGATCCGGTCGGGGATGTGCGGGAAACGCCCCCGCACACCCCCGGACTTCAGGACTTCGTCGCCGGCCGCCGTTGTCACCTTGGAAGGAGTCACGGTGGACGTCATGGTTCAGTGCCTCACTGCTGCATCTGCTGCTGGGCCTTGTTCAGCTTGGACTTGACGAGCGCGTCGGTGATCTCGTGGCCCGCCGCGGCCTCCGCCCACAGCTCCTTGATGGCGGTGCCCACCGTGGTCTCGAACTGGGACTCCGCCGCCACCTGCGGAAGCGGCGCGGCGCTGGTGCTGAGCGTGTTCTTCAGGACGGTGAGGTCGGGCGCGGAGAACGCGGCGTCCGACTGCGCGTCCTTGACCGGCGGTATCGCGCCGAAGGACTTGTTGAGGATCTTCTGCTCCTCGGTGCTGGTCATGAACTTCACGAAGTCCAGAGCACCCTTGGTGTTCTTGGTGTTCTTGAAGATGGCCATGTTGATGCCGGCGACCATGGAGTTGACCTGCTTGTCCTGGCCGGGCGCGCCGGACGGGACGGGGACCGGGGCGGTTCCCCAGTCGGCGGGCTTCATGCCCTGGGCGGCGAAGGTCGTGGCGGCGGCCTGCCAGAGCACCATGGCGGTCTTGCCCTTGGCGAAGTCGCTGAGCGACTGGTTCTGGGCGTACTCGGCGTTGCCCGGGGCGATGATCTTGTCCTTGGCCATGAAGTTGACGTACTGCTTCACGGCCGCGACGGCGCCGTCGGAGGTGTAGGTCGGCTTGCCGGAGGCGTCGAAGAAGTCCGCGCCGTGCTGCTTGCCGAGCACGAAGGCCTGGTGGATGTTGTTGGAGAGGTTGCCGCCCTCAGCGCCCAGTCCCCACTTGCCGCTGGTGCCGTTCTTGGAGATCTTCTGGCCGTCGGCGACCAACTCGTCCCACGTGGCCGGGGGCTTGGCGATGCCCGCGTCGGCGAACATCTTCTTGTTGTAGTAGAGCGCGTACGACAGCGAGTAGAGCGGGACCGCCGAGGGGTCCTTGCCCGCGGCGCCGGCCGAGGCGACGGCGGATTCGACGAACTTGTCGCGGCCGCCGATCGCCGAGAAGTTCTTCGCGTCCCAGGGCAGCAGGGCGCCCGTCGCCTGGAGTGAGGCCGACCAGGTGTTGCCGATGTTCAGGACGTCGGGGCCCTGGCCGGACGTGGTGGCCGCGAGGATCCGGTTGAGCAGGTCGGACCAGGGAACGACTTCGAGCTTGACCTTGATGCCCGTCTGCTTCTCGAACTTGGCCAGTTCGGGCGCGAGGATCTTCTTGTCGGTCGCGATGTCGGGCGCCTGGTTGGACGCCCAGTAGGTGAGCGTCTTGGGGGAGCCATTGCCGCCCCCGCCGCCGGAGTCGGACCCGCCGCCGCACGCCGTGGCGGCGGCGAGGGTGGAGACGGTGACGACAACGGCTGCTGCGGCTCGGATTCTGCGCATGATCGGTGGCCCCTTCCAGGGGGAGGGCTGCGTTCAGTGGTCGAACGGCCTTCATGTCTTAATTCAGATCGTGAGTTAAGTAGTGAGAGAAGTGCGCGTCAAGGCCTTGGGCAGGGGTATGTTGCTCCCTGGGAAGGAGCCACATGGCCGAGCAGAACAGACGAACCGTGCGTGACCTGCGACGAGGTAACCGCGCAGAGGTATTGCAACGGTTGTATTTCGAAGGTCCGCTCAGCCGCCAGGAGTTGGGCTCGGTCACCAAGCTGAGTTCGGGATCCATCAGCAATGTCGTGGCCGAACTCGCCGGAGACGGCCTCCTTGAGGAGGCGGGGCTCGTCGAGTCCGACGGAGGTCGCCCGCGCACCCTGCTGCGCGTCGCCCCGGGCAGCGGTCACCTCATCGGCATCGACGTCGGCGAGACCCGGGTCAGGGTGGAGCTCTTCGACCTCGCGCTCACCGAACTGAGCCGCGCCGAACGCCCCTTGGTCCACCATGGTTACGACGTCGAGCGCATCGTCACCCATATCCGGGAGGCCGTCGCGGAGGTCCTGCGCGACGCGGACGTCCCGGCCGAGCAGCTGATCGGCGTCGGTGTCGGGGTGCCCGGGATCATCGACCGCTCCTCGCCCGACGGCGTGGTCGTGCACGGACAGACCGTCGGCTGGGACGCCGTACCGCTGGAGGCGATGCTGCGCGAGAGCGCCGAACTGCCGGCGCACGTCCCGTTCTTCATCGACAACGGGGCCAAGACCCTCGGCCAGGCCGAGATGTGGTTCGGCGGCGGACGCGGGGCGAGCGACGCCGTCATCGTGCTCTTCGGTTCCGGCGTCAGCGCCTCCATCGTGGTCGACGGCGCTCCGTACGGAGGTGCGGACAGCCGTGCCGTCGAATGGGGACACACCACCGTCCGGGTGCGCGGGCGCCGCTGCCGCTGCGGCTCGCCGGGCTGCCTGGAGGCGTACGTCGGGGCCGAGGCCATCCGCGAACGCTGGCTGGAGGCCGGCGGCGGGAAAGGCGCGGGCGACACCGAGGAGGCCGCCCTCGCCTCCCTGCTGCTCGCCGCCGAACCCGGCGAGGCAGGCTCCGACCCCGACCCCGCAGCCCTCGAACTCCTCGACGAGACAGCCGAGTTCCTCGGTGCCGCCCTCGCCGATCTGGTCAACCTCTTCCGTCCCGAGCGCATCCTCGTCGGAGGCTGGGCGGGCCTGCTCCTGGGGCCCCGGCTCCTGCCCGCCGTACGCCGCTACGCGACCGAGTACGCCCTGCGCCACCCCGGCGAACGCACCACCATCGACCTCGGCCGCCTCGGCCCTGACGCGGTCACCGTCGGCGCGGCGACACTGCCCCTCGCGGACTTCTTCGCCCGGGGCGGCCGTCACCGCCGCCTCGATGCGGCAGAAGCCCGGCCGGGCTCCACCGACGGCCCCCAGGAAGGGAGTTGGCGCCGCGTCGTGGTCGAGCGCCGGTCGTTGTGACGGCAGGGCTCTTTGGTGCGCACTCTTGTCATGGTCTCTGCGACAGTCGTACTTTTACCGCTTGCGCGTGTCTGCTGTGCCCGACGTGTGAGTGGGGGAGCCGAGCCATGGCCGCATCCGGTCGTCACCGCCGGTACCAGCCCAGCCGTATCAACCGTGCCTCGCTCACGGTGACGGCGGGCGGTGCCGGGATCGCCCTGCCGCTGCTCACGGCGGGTACCGCTTCGGCGGCGTCCGTCGATGTCTGGGACAAGGTCGCCAACTGCGAGTCCACCAACAACTGGAAGATCAACACCGGCAACGGCTATTACGGCGGACTCCAGTTCAGCCAGTCGACCTGGAAGGCGTTCGGCGGCGCGGGCTACGCGCCACGGGCCGACCTGGCGACCAAGGACCAGCAGATCGCCGTGGCGGAGCGAGTCCTCAAGGGCCAGGGACCCACCGCCTGGCCGGTCTGTTCGGCACGGGCCGGGCTCACCCGTGGCGGCGACGCGCCGCAGATCAGGACCGCGAGCACCCACGAGACCGGGAACACGACGAAGCACACACCGGCTCCTGCCCCGCACAAGGCGTCGACGGCGCAGCCCGCGCACGGCTCGTACACCGTCGTCAGCGGCGACTCGCTCTCCCGCATCGCGGACAAAGAGCACGTCAAGGGCGGCTGGCACCAGCTGTACTCGGCGAACCGCAAGGTCGTCGGTGACGACCCGGACCTGATCCTGCCCGGTCAGCGGCTCAGCCTCGGAGCCCACCAGGCGACGGCGAAGACGGCCGGCCACACCGGTACGGGAGCGCACCCCTCCAAGGCCTCCACCGAGCCCAAGAAGGTCACCAAGGCGGCGAAGGACACCAAGCCCGCGAAGCCCGCGAAAGCCGCGAAGGTCACGCATACGGCGAAGGCCTCCGGGTTCACCGCCCCCGTCGACGCGAGACCCAGCACCCCCTACCACCGGGCGGGCGGGTCCTGGGCCAGCGGCTATCACACCGGCGTCGACTTCCCTGTCCCCACCGGCACTTCGGTGAAGGCGGTCGCAGCGGGACACGTGGTCTCGGCGGGCTGGGCCGGCGCGTACGGGTACCAGATCGTCATCCGGCACGCCGACGGCAGGTACAGCCAGTACGCCCATCTCTCCGCGCTCACCGTCCGCGAAGGACAGAAGGTCGGCGAGGGCCAGCGAATAGCGCGGTCGGGATCGACCGGCAACGCCACGGGCCCGCATCTGCACTTCGAGGTGCGGACCGGGCCCGGCTACGGCAGCGACATCGACCCGCTCGCCTACCTCAGGGCGGGCGGAGTCACCGTCTGACCCGCCCCGGTCCCGTCGGACTCCGGCCGGTCGTCGGACGGCTCACGCTGCGCGGGTATCGACGGCAGCGACGCCGCGACCCTGCGGCTCGGTTCCGGCTGCGGCCGCTCCGTGGTGAGCAGGATCAGCCCGCCCGCGGCGACCACTCCGCAGCCGAGGGCGAGCAGCGTGCCGGTCGTTCCGTAGCGGAAGTGCTCGCCGAAGAGGGTGAGTCCGATCGCCGCCGCGAGTACGGGATTGACCACGGTGACAGTTGCCAGCGGAGCCGCCAGTCCGGCGCCGCGGTACGACGCCTGGGAAAGCAGCATCCCCGCCCCGGCCAGAGCCGCGATCGCCAGCAGACTCGGCCACTCCGCGGTCGGGGAGTGCGAAGTGAAGTCCACCGCCACGGTCTTGGTGAACACCGAGGCGACACCGAAGGCGGCCCCCGCGGCCGCCGCCAGGATCACGCTGCGTACGACAGGACGGTGCATCCGGCGCGCGGCCAGGAAGAGCGCGGCCACCCCGCCCGTGGTCACCAGCGCCAGCAGCAGCCGCTCTCCGCCCTCGAGGGTGTCGGAGTCGGCGGAGCCCGTCAGTGAGAGCAGCCCGGCCAGCCCCACGGTCGCCATGATCGCGCCGCGCCAGGCGGTGGAACCCGCCCTGCGGCCCACCAGCAGGGCGGCCATCGGCAGTGCGAAGACGATCGTCAGCGCACCGAGCGGCTGCACCAGACTCAGCGGGCCGAGAGCGAGCGCCGCGACATGCAGGGCCGCACCGAGACCGCTCAGCGCGATGGCGCCCCACCAGGCGCCGCGGCGCATCGGTGCGTACTGACTGCTCGGTGCGGACGCGGCGACGCGCTCCTGCATGATCGCCGCTGCCGCATAGGCGACAGCGGAGACCAGCGAGAGAAGCACGGACAACGCAAGGGCACTCATGGTGTCCACGATGTCCCGTCGCGGGTGTGAAGTCGTCGTACCTGAGCAGGCAATTGGTCGTACTGCTCTAGTAGTACGGCCGTACTCCTGAAGTCGTCCTCCCGGACGTCGTCCAGGTCAGAAGGCGGAGAACGAGATCCTCCCCGTATCGAGGTCGAAACGGGCGCCGACCACCACGGCCTGCGTGAACGCCGGATCACAGGAGAGCGTGCGGCCCACCCGCGCCACATGCGCGCGCAGCGCGTTCTCCACCCAGTCCCCGTCCGCGGCGCGCACCGAACAGACCGCCGGGGCGATCTCGTCGACGACGCGCGCCAGATGGCCGCGGACCGTGGTGCCGGTGCGCGCGTGCTCCACCGTCGCGGAGATCGCCCCGCACCGCTCGTGCCCCAGCACCACCACCAGGCGCACGCCCAGTTCCTCCACCCCGAACTGCAGCGAGCCGAGGGTGGCCTCGTCGAGGGAAGGGCCCGCGGTGCGGACACAGAGCAGATCGCCGAGGCCGGCGTCGAAGACGATCTCCGGCGGGACACGGGAGTCGATACAGCCGAGGACCACGGCGAAGGGGTGCTGGGTGAGCGCGACCGTGCGGCGGCGCGCCTCGTCCTGACGGGGGTGGCGGGCGCGGAGGGCTGCGTACCGGCTGTTGCCGGCCCGCAGTCGGGTCAGGGCCCGGGCGGCGGATGAGGTGTGGTCTTCGGGTGCGGACAGCGGGGAGGGCAGGGGTGCGGAGACGGCGGCGGACATGGCGAGAAACGCTCTGCGTGTTCGGGACCTCACCCGGTCAGGGAACGGCTCAGGAGCCACAGACGTGCCGAATCTCTGCCAAAACCCCACCTTCAAGTGAAAAGGGACCGTGCTCTGCCGCGCTCTTCCCCCACGGCCCCAAGTGGGTGACCATCGAGGGACATTCGGTCACTGGCGACGTCAGGGGGACGGGCGTGAAGGTCGGTCTGCTGACCCGGGAGTACCCTCCGGATGTCTACGGCGGGGCCGGTGTCCATGTGGAGTTCCTCGCCCGCGAACTGCGCGCCCTCGCCGACCTCGAGGTCCACTCCTGGGGTGACGGCGCGTCGAACGGTGTGTTGCGCCACCGGGCCTGCGAGGCGCTCGACGGTGCCAATGACGCGCTGCGCACCTTCTCGGTGGACCTCTCCATCGCAGCCGCACTCGAAGGCCGCGAACTGGTCCACTCCCACACCTGGTACGCCAACCTCGCCGGCCACCTCGCCAAACTGCTCTACGGCATCCCGCATGTCATGACGGCTCATTCGCTGGAACCCCTGCGCCCCTGGAAGGCCGAGCAACTCGGCGGCGGCTACGCACTCTCCGGCTGGGCCGAGCGCACCGCCATCGAATCCGCCGACGCCGTCATCGCCGTCTCGCACGGGATGCGCGACGACATCGTCGCCTGCTACCCGCAGCTCGACCCGGCCAGGGTGCGCGTCGTCCACAACGGCATCGACACCCGCCTCTACCGACCGGCCCCCGGCGTCGACGTCCTGCACCGCACCGGAATCGACCCCGACCGCCCCTTCGTTCTCTTCGTCGGCCGCATCACCCGCCAGAAGGGCGTCCCGCACCTGCTGCGCGCCGCACGCCGGCTCGACCCGGCGGCCCAGCTGGTGCTCTGCGCCGGGGCCCCCGACACCCCGGAGATCGAGCGGGAGTTCCGTACGCTCGTCGACGAACTGAGCCGCACCCGCGACGGCGTCCACTGGATCTCCGACATGCTGCCGCGCCCCGACATCATCCAACTCCTCAGCAGGGCAGCGGTGTTCGTCTGTCCCTCCGTCTACGAACCGCTGGGCATCGTCAACCTGGAGGCGATGGCCTGCGGCACGGCCGTCGTCGCCTCGGCGGTCGGCGGCATCCCCGAGGTCGTCGCCGACGGCCGCACCGGCCTGCTCGTACCGTACGGAGCGGACGACCCGGAGGCCTTCGAGGCGGGCCTGGCCGCCGCGCTCAACCGGCTGCTCGCCGACCGGTCTGCGGCCCAGCGGATGGGCGAGGCGGGACGCGAGCGGGCCGTGCGGGAGTTCGGCTGGGACATGGTCGCCCGGCGCACGCTCGAGGTGTACGAGGAGATCGTCAAGTCGCAGTCGTAACAGTCGTAGCAGGGCAAGGCCAAGCAGGGGGAGCAGCCATGCGCGGTGGACCTTCGGTGCTCGGGATCGTACTGGCGGGAGGAGAGGGCAAGCGGCTGCTGCCGCTGACCGCGGACCGGGCGAAACCGGCGGTGACCTTCGGCGGGACCTACCGGCTCGTCGACTTCGTCCTGTCGAACCTCGTCAACGCCGACATCCTGCGGATCTGCGTGCTGACCCAGTACAAATCGCACTCGCTGGACCGTCATGTCACCACCACCTGGCGGATGTCCAGCCTGTTGGGCAACTACGTCACCCCGGTCCCGGCCCAGCAGCGTCTGGGCCCGCGCTGGTACCTGGGCAGCGCGGACGCGATCCTGCAGTCCCTCAACCTCGTCCACGACGAACAGCCCGACTACATCGCGGTGTTCGGGGCCGACCACGTCTACCGCATGGACGCCCGGCAGATGCTGGAGCGCCACATCGAGAGCGGCGCGGGCGTCACCGTCGCCGGCATCAAGGTCCCGCGCGCCGAGGCGTCCTCCTTCGGCATCATCACCCCCGCATCGGACGGCACGCGCGTCGAGCGGTTCCTGGAGAAGCCGGCCGATCCGCCCGGGCTGCCCGGCCACCGCGACAAGGTGTTCGCCTCCATGGGCAACTACCTCTTCTCCACCAAGGTCTTACTGGACGCCCTCCACCAGGACTCCGAGGACGAGAACTCCGTCCACGACATGGGCGGCTCCATCCTTCCGATGCTCACCGGGCGCGGCGTGGCACAGGTCTACGACTTCGACGAGAACCACGTACCGGGCGAGACCCCGCGCGAGCACGGCTACTGGCGCGACGTGGGCTCACTCGACAGCTACTACGAAGCCCACATGGACCTCATCTCCGAGCAGCCGCTGTTCAGCCTCTACAACCGGCGCTGGCCCATGTACACGCACTCGGAACAGCAGGCCCCGGCCCGCTTCGTCTCCGGCGGCATCGCGGGCGAGTCGATCGTCAGCGCGGGCTGCGTCATCCGTGGCCAGGTCACCGGCTCCGTGCTCTCACCCGGGGTGATCGTCGAGCAGGGTGCCGTGGTCCAGGGCTCCGTACTGCACCACGGCGTGCGCGTCGGCAGAGGGGCGGTCGTACGCAACGCGATCCTCGACAAGAACGTCGACGTCCCGCCCGGGGCGACGATAGGCGTCAACCCCGAACGGGACCAGGAGCTCTACACCGTCTCGAAGAACGGTGTCATCGCGCTCGGCAAGGGCCAGTTCGTCTCATAGCATCCGGCGCCTGCGGGCGAGATAGGTCTGTGCGACGACGACGACCGCGAGGAAGGCGCCGCTGACGACCTGCTGGTAGGCGGAGCTGAGCGACCCGATCTGGTTGATGACGTTCTGGATCACCTTCAGGAGGAGTACGCCGACGAGCGAACCGCTGATGAAGCCGAAGCCCCCCGACAGCAGCGTGCCGCCGATCACGACCGCGGAGATCGCGTCCAGCTCCATGCCGACGCCCAGAATGGTGACTCCGGAGGCCAGATAGGCGGCGTTGAGGGCGCCTGCCAGTCCGGCGCAGAGACCGGAGAGCGCGTACACGGAGGTAGTCGTACGGGCAACGGGCGCGCCCATCAGCGCCGCCGCGTCCTCGTTCCCGCCGACCGCGTACACGTACTGGCCGAACCGGGTGCGCCTGAGCACCACGGCGCCCAGGACGAAGAGGACGACGGTGATCCAGAAGGGCACTTCGAGGCCCAGGAACTTGTCCCTGCCGATGCGGGCGAAGACCGAGTCCTGGTCGACCAGATACGTGGTCGCGCCCTCGTTGGTGATGGCCAGCAGAATGCCGCGCGCGGCGAGCAGCGAGGCGAGCGTCACGATGAACGGCGCGAGCCGCGCCCGTGCGATCAGCAGTCCGTTGATCAGCCCGATCGCTCCGCACACCGCCAGCGGCAGCAGGAGCGCGACGAGCGTCCCGTACTGCGAGCCCCACGCGGCGAGCACACCACCGAGCGCGAAGACCGATCCGACCGAGAGATCGATCCCCCCGGTGATGATGACGAAGGTCATTCCCAGCGCGACGACCGCCGGAAAGGCGGACGAGACCGCCATGTTGGAGAAATTGCCCGTGGTGAAGAAGGAGTCGAAGGACAGCGAGGCGGCGATCACCGCCACCACGAGCGTGACCAGCGCGCCGTGCTGCTGGGCGAGCCCGCTGAGCCGCTCGGCCCTGGTGGAGCCCAGGGGCTCCTCGTCGGTCTTCGGATTCGGCGACGTGTTCTCCACGGTCTGCACGGCGGTCACCGCTTCCCTCGTTCCCGTGCCGCGTACACCGCGAGCACGATCACCACGGCCTGGGCGATCTGCGTCGAGGAGGGCTTCACATCGTGCTTGATGAGTGTGGCGGTGAGCAGCTGGATGAGGACGGCACCCGCCACGGTCCCGCCGATCCGTACCCGGCCGCCGCTCAGCGGCGTGCCGCCGACCACCACAGCGGTGATCGCGGAGAGCTCCATGAGCGAGCCGAGCGAGGTCGGGTCGCTCGCCCCCAGCCTGGCGGAGGCCAGGAATCCCGCGATGGCGGCGAGGACACCGGAGGCGACGTACACCAGGATCCGCACCCTGCGTACGGGAAGCCCCGCGAGCTGGGCGGCGGGCCGGCTGTCGCCGATGGCCAGGAGCTGCCTGCCGAACGTCGTACGGCGCACGGTGAAGCCCACCACCAGCGCGAGGGCCGCCGCGATCAGCACGAGATACGGGATCCCTAGCACCGCGCCCGAGCCGAGCGACGCCATGGACGGGTCGCGGATGTCCTTGAGCTGGGGGAGCAGCACCTGGGCGACGCCCCGCACCGCCACCATCAGCGCCAGTGTCGCGACGATGGGCTGGACGCCGATGAAGGAGATCAGCGCGCCGTTGGCCACGCCGACGACCGCCCCGCCGATCAGGGCGACGATCAGGGCGACCCACACCCCGTATCCCAGGTAGAGGGAGACGAGCGAGGTGGAGAGCGCCATCACCGAGCCGACCGAGAGGTCGACGCCTTCGCTGCCGATGGCCAGGGCCATGCCGAGCGCCACGATGATGACGGGCGCGACCTGCACGGCCTGCGTCCGGAAGTTCTCGGTGGACAGGAAGAGCGGGGTGAACGCGATGTTCACCAGGATCAGCACGGCCACGCCCGCGTACACGCCGTACTCCTGAAGCCACGTCAACAGACGTGCCTTGTCCAGGTGTTCGCGTCGGATCGCGAGGTCAGTCATGGGTTCCTCCCTTCGGGGCCTTGGCGGGGTCCGACACCTTCGGGCTCTCCGCGGCGATCGCCTGGAGCAGCGCGTCCTCGGTGACACCGTCGCCGTTGAGCTCCGCGACGACGGCTCCGTCCTTGAGGACGACCACACGGTCCGAGCCCTCGATCAGTTCCTCGGGGTCGGAGGAGATCAGCAGCACGGCCAGTCCGTCCTCGGCGAGTTCGTCGATGAGGCGCTGCACTTCGGCCTTGGCCCCGACGTCGATGCCCCGGGTCGGCTCGTCGAGCAGCAGTACCTTCGGCTGCATCGCCAGCCAGCGGGCGAGCAGTACCTTCTGCTGGTTGCCGCCGGAGAGTTCACCGACCTTCTGGTGCGGGCCCGACGCCTTGATGCGCAGGCGTTTCATGAAGGTCTCCACGATCCGGTCGATGCGTTTCTCGTCCACCAGGCCGAATCGGGAGAGCCCGGGCAGGGCTGCCAGCGCGATGTTCTCGCGCACCGAGAGCCCGGGCACGATGCCCTCCGCCTTGCGGTCCTCCGGGAGCAGGCTGATGCCGGCCCGGATCGCCGCGGGGGTCGATCCGGTACGGACGGCGGCGCCCGCGACGCTCACCGTGCCGGAGTCGGGCGGCAGCGCTCCGGCGATGGCCTTCGCCGTCTCGCTGCGGCCGGAGCCGAGCAGGCCGCCGAGACCCACCACCTCGCCGGGGCGGATGGACAGCGACACGTCGTGCAAGGTGTGACGCAACGTCAAATTCTGTGCCCGGAGCACGGGTTGATCACCCATGTCGTGATCCCCGGTGAATTTGGTGACGCCTTCGCTCCGCACCTCGCTCATCTCGCGGCCGAGCATCAGCGACACCAGCCGCAGCCGCTCGAGTCCCGCGATCCGGCCGGTGTGCACCACCTTGCCGTCGCGCAGCACGGTGACCGCGTCGCAGATCTCGTACAGCTCCTCGAGCCGGTGGCTGACGTAGATCACCGCGATGCCGCGCTCGCGCAGCATCCGGATCACTCCGAACAGGGTCTGCACCTCCCGTGGTTCGAGGGAGGACGTCGGCTCGTCCATGATGACGACCCGCGCGTCGACCGAGACCGCGCGGGCCAGTGCCACCATCTGCTGCGCTCCGATGCCCAGCGAGCGCAGCGGCCGCCGTACATCGACGCGAACTCCCAGCGTCCGCAGGGCCTCGTCGGCCTCGCGGTGCATCCGGCGGAAGTCGATCAGGCCGAGCCTGTTGTGCGGTTCGCGGCCCAGGAAGAGATTGCGGGCCACGCTCATCAGCGGGACCAGGTTCACCTCCTGGTAGATGGTGGAGATCCCGGCGTGCTGAGCGTCGAGAGGGGTGGCGAAGCGGACCGGCTTCCCCTGGTACGTCACCTCTCCCTCGTCCGGACGGTAGACCCCGGTCAGTACCTTGATGAGCGTGGACTTCCCGGCGCCGTTCTCGCCGATCAGGGCATGGACCTCACCGGGCTCGGCGGTGAAGTCGACCCCGTCGAGCGCACGGGCGCCGGGGAAGACCTTGGTCAGTCCGGAGACGGAGAGCATGCTCAGTACGCCTTGCCCAGGTCGGCCTTGGCGTTGTCCTTGGAGTACTCGGAGTCCTGGATGACGATGTCCTGGGAGACCTTCGTGCCCTTGGTGAAGTCGTCGAGGGTCTGGAAGGCCAGCGGTCCGAAGCGCGGGTTGGACTCGACGACGCCGCTGATCCAGCCGTCCACGATGCCCTGTACGGCATTGCGGGTGCCGTCGACGGTGACGATCTTGACGTCCCCGGCCTTCTTGCCGGCGCCCTTGAGCGCGTTGACCGCGCCGAGGCCCATCTCGTCGTTCTCCGCGTAGATCCCGGTGATGCCGGGCTTGGACTGGATGAGCTGCTCGGTGACCGACTGGCCCTTCTCGCGGGCGAATTCACCGGTCTGCTCGAAGACGACCTTCAGGCCGGGTGCCTTCGCGGCGATCTCGTCCTTGAAGCCCTTGGTGCGCTCGGTGGTGACGTTGTTGCCGGCCGCGCCGAGCAGGATCGCGATCTCTCCCTTGCCGCCCGTCGCCGTGATCATCTGGTCGGCGGCGCGCTTGCCCTGCGAGATGAAGTCGGAGCCGATGAAGCTGACGTAGTCCTTGCAGGCGGCGGCGTTGATCTTGCGGTCGACGGTGATGATCGGGATGTGCTTGGCGGCGGCGGTGCGCAGTACGGGACCCCAGCCGTCGGAGTTGAGCGGGGCTATGACCAGCAGGTTCGCACCCTTGGCCATCAGATCCTGGACGTCGCTGATCTGCTTCGAGAACTGCGACTGGGCGTTGGCGGTCAGCAGCTTGAGGCCGCGCTTGGAGGCTTCGGCCTTGATGGAGGCGGTCTCCGCGATACGGAACGGATTGGCCTCCTTCTCGGACTGCGAGAAACCGATGGTGGCGCCCTTGATGTCGAGCTTGGCGCCACCGAACTGGTCGATGGTGCAGCTCTTGGCGTCGCCGGACGGGGTGGCGACCTTCTGGCCGGCATCGGCGGTGTCCGAGGCGCTGGGGCTGTCCGAGCCCGAGTCCTCGGACTTGGAGCAGCCCGCCGCCAGCGCGAGGCCGGCGGCGAGGCTTACGGCCACGAGGGTCCTGGTGGTGGTGTTTCGACGAAGAGCGGTCGGCTTCATGGCGTCCCCAGATCTGCACTGACCCGTGGCCGAGGCACACGGGAGACGGGCCAAGATGAGTCAACTCGGCGTTCCGGGGCACTTTTTACATCGTTGGAAGGACGCTGTAAACCCCCCGCGTCAGGGTTGGAGCCGACCGGCCTTCACCTGCGCCCCAGAGTGCTCTCCCGTTCCAGCAGCCTGAATTCGGCGGCCAGTTCACGTCCGCCGGTGGGCCCGGGGCTCTGCAGACGCCGCAGCACCGACTCGACGGCGAGCCGCGCGATCGACTGCTTGTCCGGGGAGATCGTGGTCAGTGTCACGGCTCCGAACTGCCCCTCGGCGATGTCGTCGAACCCCACCACCGCCACGTCCCACGGCACCCGCAGCCCCCGTTCGGAGAGCACGCGCATCGCCCCGATCGCGACCAGGTCGTTGTACGCGAAAACCGCGTCCGGGCGCTGCCCGGACTCCAGCAGCCGCGCCATCGCCTCCGCACCGTCCCCGCGGTCCCAGCCGCTCGTCGGCGCCACCAGGGCGTCGGGCGCCGGCAGTCCGGCTGCGGTCAGCTCCTCGCGCCAGCCGCGCAGGCGCAGATGCGCCGGGCGGTTGCTGCGGTCGGTGCGCGCGCCCAGGAAGGCGATCCGGGTGCGGCCGAGGCCGATCAGGTGCCGTACCGCGATCCGGGAGGCCGCGACGTTGTCGATGGCGATGTGATCGAACGGCAGGTCGTACTCGCGCTCGCCGAGCAGCACCAGCGGCGCGTCGTGGTCGCGGCTGCGCAGATCCTCCGCCTCCAGTTCGATCGGGCTGAGGATCAGCCCGTCGATCACCCGGGCGCGGAACCCCTGGCTCACCAGGACCTCGCGGGCCCGTTCGCCCCGGGTGTGGTCGAGCAGCACGGTGTAGTCGTGCTCCGCGGCCGCGTCGACGACGGCGCCGGCGAGCTCGGCGAAGTACGGGTTGCCGAGCTCGGGGACCGCGAGCGCGAGGATGCCGGTCCGGCCTTTGCGCAGGTGGCGGGCGGTCAGATTCGGTACGTAACCGAGCTCGTCGATCGCCGCCTGGACTTTGGTCCGCATGGCCGGGGTCACGTGCTGATAGTTGTTCACGACGTTCGAGACGGTCTTGATCGAGACGCCCGCGTGCTCGGCGACGTCCTTGAGGCTGACCCCCACTGACTCTCCCCTGTGATGTGTCATGCACCTGGACAGCCGAACCGGAGTCGTGCTGTCATGCCAACTGCCGTTCCTTCCAACGTTGTACAGACTGTTGCAACGAGCCGCCACCCTTCCTCACCAAGGAGGATCCGTGCGCATCAGAAGCAAACTGGCCCTACTCCTCGCCGCCGGCCTCGGCGTCGCCGGGCTGTCCGCCGTGCCTGCCGCGTCGGCCGCCGACGACCCTGTGGCCGTGCACGGCCTGAAGGGCGAGTACTACACCCAGTCCGCACCCGGTGCCTTCGATTTCGCCCAGCTCAAGGCCACCGGCTTCGACCCGTCCATCGACTTCCCCTCGCTGGAGTCCCGACTCACCTCCGCCACCGGGCAGAACGACGACGTCAACGTCCGCTGGACGGGAAAGATCGTCCCGGAGAAGTCCGGCGCGACAACGTTGTCCATGTCCGGGGACAACGGCTTCCGCGTCTGGGTCGACGGAAAGCCGGTCATCGACCACTGGGTCGACGACTGGGACAAGGAACAGACCTCCGAGCCCATCGAGTTGACCGCGGGCAAGGCCTACGACCTCAAGATCGAGTACTTCGAGCACTTCGGCGGCTCCAACCTCCACCTGCGGTGGACCGAGCCGGGCGGCACCAAGGTGCCCGTGCCCCAGTCCGCGTTCCTGTTGCCCGACGGGTACGCCTACGACGGAGCCATCGCCTCCACCGTCCAGGCGGACGGCCGCACCCTCAAGCTCGACTTCGCCCAGAAGCTCGCCGCACCCCCGGCCGACCTCGTGGCGCACCTGAACGCGGTCATCGGCGGCGCGACGTGGCCCCTCGGCGCGGTCAAGGCCGACCCCGAGGACCCGCGCAGCCTCACCGTCGCGCTCAAAGAGCCGGTCGTCGGCAACAAGGCGGGCGACGCGACAGGTCTCGCCGACATCCGCTACGACGGCAACGGCGCTCTGACCGGCGAGAACGGCAAGGCGGTCGGGGCCTTCTGGTCCAGCGGACCCAACCACTCGCGCTACGAACTGAGCACCAAGTGGGCGGACCAGGTGGGCCCGAAGAACGCCCTGCCCGAATACCCGCGGCCCCAGCTCACCCGCGACAACTGGCAGAACCTCAACGGCTCCTGGCAGTTCGCGGCCGCCGCGGCGGGGGAGCAGCCCCCGGTCGGCAAGCAGCTCGGCGAGAAGATCCTCGTCCCGTACCCCGTGGAGTCCCAGCTCTCCGGCGTCGAACGCCATGAGGACCGCATGTGGTACCGCAGGACCTTCACCGTGCCCCAGGGCTGGAAGGTCGGCGACGGCAAGCGCCTCCAGCTGAACTTCGGCGCGGTCGACTGGCAGTCCGAGGTGTACGTCAACGGGAAGAAGGTCGCCGAACACAAGGGCGGCTACGACAAGTTCAGCGCCGACATCACCGACGCGCTGAAGCCGGGCCGCACCCAGGAGCTGATCGTCGGCGTCTACGACCCGACCGACTCCGCGACCGGCGAGAACCCGCCCATGGGCAAGCAGCGCCTGGACCCCAGTGGCATCTGGTACACCCCGACCTCGGGCATCTGGCAGACCGTGTGGATGGAGCCGGTGGCCGCCGATCACGCCGCCGACCTCAAGCTCACCCCCGACGTCCCGGGCCAGAAGCTCGCCGTCGAGGTGCGCGGAGTGCGCGACGGCGTCCCGGTCACGGCGACCGCGTACGACGGCAAGCGCAAGGTCTCCACGGTCACCGGCCGCACCGGCGGCGCGCTGAGCCTGCCCGTACGCAACCCGCATCTGTGGACCGCCGACGATCCGCACCTCTACCAGCTGAAGGTCACGGTCGGATCCGACCAGGTGGGCAGCTACTTCGGGATGCGGTCCATCGCCGTGGAGAAGGTGAACGGCACCCCGCGCACCGTCCTCAACGGCAAGCCCACCTTCATGATGGCCACCCTCGACCAGGGGTTCTGGCCGGACGGTCTCTACACGGCGCCGACCGACGAGGCGCTCGCGTACGACCTGAAGATGCACAAGGCGATGGGCTTCAACTCGGTGCGCAAGCACATCAAGGTCGAGCCCGACCGCTGGTTCTACTGGGCGGACAAGCTGGGCCTCATGGTCTGGCAGGACATGCCGGCGATGGACGCGGGGGCCAACCCCTCGCAGGCCGCGCGCACCGAGTACGAGCACGAGATGAAGGAGATGATCGACGAACACTCCAGCCACCCCTCGGTGGTCATGTGGGTGACCTTCAACGAGGGCTGGGGGCAGTACGACATGGCCCGCATCGCCGACCAGGCCAAGGCCTGGGACCCGACCCGGCTGGTCAACAGCATGTCGGGCCTCAACCTGGGGGCCGACGGCGGCACCGGTGACATCTCCGACGAACACGGCTATCCCAGTCCGGCGCTCCACCAGCCGGACGGCGAACGGGCCCTGGTCAGCGGTGAGTACGGCGGACTCGGCCTCGCCTTCCCCGGGCATGCCTGGGCGGTGCAGCAGAGCTACGTCGATGTCGATCCCTCGACCTACACCGACGACTATCTGCGCCATCTCGACGAGGTCCGAGCCCTGGCCTGCAAGGGCAGCAACGGCGCCGTCTACACCCAGATCTCCGATGTGGAAGGCGAGTTGAACGGGCTGATGACCTACGACAGGAAGATCGTCAAGCCCGATGTCCAGCGGCTGAAGGCGGCCCAGTCCGCCCTGATCCGCGATGCGTCGCAGGCGTCCCCCGCAGGGTGCCCGGCGGCCTGACCGGTACGGCATTCCGGCCCGCCCCTCCCCGGGCGGGCCGGAATGCCCCCGCCGCAGCCCTTGACGGGGGCGCGCCAGGAATCAACAATGATCGCGATTCTGACAACGTTGTCTAGATCGCAGTCGAAGGGAACGACCCAGCGTGTCGCACCACTCGTCCGAGCTGAGCCGGCGCCGGTTCGCCCAGCTTCTCGGCCTCTCCGCCGCCCTCGTGGCAACCCCCGCGGCCATCGCGGGTACGGCCGCCGCAGCCCCCCGTACGACCGAGGCCACCTCGGCGGCCCCGGACGATGTCGCCGCCACCTACTACCGCGTCCTGCTCGACCACACCCGCTGGTCCGAGACGCAGTGGAACGCGGCGGCCGGTCACTACACCGCGACCGACTTCGGCTTCGCGGTCGTCCTCGGCAACGCGGTGCTCCTCACCCGGGGCGCGTACGACGCGGAGGCGGCCGGAGTCGACAAGGAGACTCTGCGCACGCGTACGCTCGCCACGCTCCGGCACTTCGCCGCCTCCAACCGCCTCACCGGTGGAACGGAATGGGGCAAGAAGCTCTTCTTCGACACGACGTTCCAGTCGTACTTCGTCCTCGCGGCCAGGCTGCTGTGGGACGAGCTCGACGCGACCACGCGGCGCAATGTCGAAGCCATAGCCGTCGAGCAGGCACGGTTCACCACCTCGCTGGGCACCGGCGACGACCCGGCCTCGGGCGGCTGGTCCCCGAACGGTGCCACCGGCGGATTCCAGGGCGACACCAAGCTGGAGGAGATGGGCGTCTACGCCCAGTCCCTCGCCCTCGGAATCGCCTGGGCCTCCGATCACCCCGAACAGACCGACTGGCGCTCAGCCTTCGGCCGCTGGAGCCGCAACGAAGCCGGCCTCCCGGCCGCGGACCTCGCCAACCCTGCCTTGGTGGACGGCGTTCCGGTCAGCGACAACACCGCGCAGAACCTCTACGACACCTTCATCGTCGAGAACCACCTGTCCTTCGGCCCGCATTACCAGGAAGAACTCTGGCGCACCTCGGGCCGGAACTCCGCCCACTTCATCACCGCGGACCGTCCGCTCCCCGAGGTCCTCACGCACCAGCCGAACGCCGGGCCGCTCTGGGACACCCTGCTCATGATGATGAGCGACGCGGGCGAGCCGCTGATGCCCATGGTCGAGGACCGCGAACACCTCTACGGCCGCGACGTCATCCCCCTCGCCTTCCTCGCCCAGGTCCTCGGCGACCGGGCCGCGGCCCGCGCCGAAGTCGCCCTCGCGGAGCGGCTCGAGGCCTACCAGGCGTACCCGCCGGTGCACAGGATGGCGAAGTTCTCCGGCGAGCCCAAGTACGAGCCCGAGGCCCGTGCCGAGATCGCCATCAGCTATCTGCTGCACGAGTGGCGGGCCCGCCAGGGCTCCCCGGTGCAGCCGCTCACCTCTCAAGCACTCTTTGAACGGGCAAGCGGCACAAAGGACTTCGGCACAGGGCCTGGCATCCTCGCCCACCAGTCGCCCGGCGCCTGGGCGGCCACCGTCACCAAGCCCGGCTTCGTCAAGTTCGCCTGGCAGCCCGCCCACGACGACTGGCTGTTCGCCCTCAGCGGCCACACCCCGATGTTCCTCCCCGCCTCCAACGGCAAGGTGACCACCCGCCGCACCACCACCTACAGCGCGGTGCGCGACGGCTTCGACGGCAGCGCGAGCTTGCTGGCACTGGACACCGGCTACGCGGGGATGACCACTCTGCCCTCGGGCGCGGTCGTCTACGCCACCTCGGGCACCGGCACGGGGGAGGGCCACATCGAGGTGCGCAACCTCACCATGCCGGGCATCGCAGGACTCACCGGGTCCCGTACGTACACGACCGCCGAAGGCGCCACGACCGTGCCCGCCAAGGACACCGGTGGCACCGCCCCCACCGGCGCACGGACCGACGAACTGTCCCTGGACCGGGCCGAGTTCCGCTACGTCCGGATGCTGGGCGTCACTCCCGCCGCCACCTACGGCTACTCCCTCTACGCCTTCGAGGTCCGCGACGGCGCCGAAGGAACCGACCTGGCGCGTACGGCCACAGCGACCGCCTCCTCCGCCGACACCGGCAAGGAAGCCCCCTTCGCCATCGACGGAGACCCCGTCACTCGCTGGGCGGTCTCCAAGGCGGACCGCCCCCGCGCCGACAGCAGCCTCACGCTGGACCTCGGAGCGTCACGGCAGTTCGACCGGGTCACCCTGCGCTGGGAGTCCGCCGCCGGAAAGGCATACGCCGTCCAGGGCTCGGCCGACGGGCAGACCTGGACCGAGCTCGCCCGCTATCCGCACCCCCGGCTCACCTCCACCGGTGGCTGGATCTCCGTGGACGGCAGGGCGGGCCTCGTCGTACGCGGTGGCGTCCACCCGATCGCCGTGTACGACGACACCGTCGTCCTGTCCGACGGACCGGCCGCCGCGCTGCTCGTCGAGGGACACCCCTCCGCGGACGCCGCCCGCACCCGTGCCGCGGCGGCCCGAAAGGCCCCCACCTGCGGACACCCGGCGCTGCGCGCCAGCACGGCCGACGACCACCTCAGCCTCTTCAACCTCTCCGACGGCCCGGTCGACACCACCGTGAGCATCTCCCAGGACGCCAGGGAGGTACGGCTGTACGAGGGCGAGCAGACCGTTACCCCCACGGGCACCGACTTCCACGCGCGGACCGAAGCCGTACAGGCCCTTCTGCTCCCGCCCCGGCTCACCCTGCGCGCAAGCAACGGAGGACGGCTGCCCGCCGGACTCCGCGCGGAGGTCACGGACGCGAGCACCGTCCAGCTGACCGGACCCTCCTGCCGGCTCACCGTCACCGCCCCGAACGGGCGCACCGCGCAGGTCTCGCTGCGCTCCGGACGCGCCCAGGACGTACGGCTGAAGGGTGTGACACCGCACCCGCTCACGGACGTCGCACTGGGCCGCGCCACCTTCCCCACCACGCCGCTCCCGGCCGGAATGACCGCCCCGGCGGCCGCGGTCGACGGCGACGCCCGGACCTCCTGGACCCCGGGCCCCGGCGGCCGGATGGTCGTCGACCTGGGATCCGTGCGCCAGGTCGACGGGGTGCGCGTGGAGTGGACCGGCGGCCATGTCCCGTCCGCCCAGATCGAGTTCAGCACCGACGGCCGCACCTACGAGACGGCCGGCACCCTCTCGCGCCGCTCCTCGCTGACGACCGACGCAAGCGCGCGATACGTGGCGCTCGCCGTACCGCACTGGCGAGAAGGAGACGCCCGCGTCGTCTCCCTCGGCCTCACCTGACCCTACAAAGATCATCCGCACCACGAAGTCACCGAATTCCAGGAGGTCTTCACCCATGCAGTGGACCCAACGGCTGCGCGGCACGGCGACGGCAGTCGTCGCCGCCGCGCTCCTCGGCGGAGTCCTCGCCGCACCCGCGGCCCAGGCGAATGGGCAGCACGACGGCGAGCAACTGACCGATCTGGTCAACCCGTTCATCGGCACGGAGAACGAGGGCAACACCTACCCGGGTGCCGCCGTTCCTTTCGGCATGGTCCAGCTCTCCCCGGACACCGGCCACAACACCGGCTACGACCACGCCGACACACACATCCGCGGCTTCTCCAGCATCCACATCTCCGGCGTCGGCTGCGGACTCGGCGGCGATCTGCCGACCCTGCCCACCACCGGGGACATCACGGAGACCGACAACTCCAAGTACGCCGCCACCTTCAGCCACGACACCGAGAAGGCGAGCCCCGGCTACTACAAGGCCGTCCTCGGCTCCGGCATCACCGCCGAGCTGACCGCGACCGCGCGCACCGGTGTCCAGCGCTACACCTTCCCGGCCACCGACAAGGCCAACGTCCTGCTGAATGCGGGCCAGTCGCTGCACAAGACCGTCTCCACGTCGGTCGAGGTGCTCGACTCGCGCACCATCCGCACCGCCATCACCGGCAGCGGCTTCTGCCAGGACACCAAGCCGTACACGCTCTACACGGTCACCCGCTTCGACCGTCCCTTCACCACGTCGGGCACGTGGAAGGACGGCAAGGTCACCGAGGGCTCCAAGGCTTCCACCGGGGCCGGCGGCAACGGCGCCTTCGTCCGTTTCGACACCACCAAGGACCGCACGGTCGAGGCCACCACGGCCGTCAGCTACGTCGACGCCCGCGGTGCCGCGGGCAACCTGCACGCCGAAGGCGGCAAGACCTTCGACCGCGCCTACCGCGCCGCGCAGGCGAGCTGGGAGAGCCGGCTCGGCGAGGTGCAGGCCAAGGGCGGCAGCGAGACCCTCCGCCGCACCTTCTACTCCTCCCTGTACCGCTCCTTCCTCGCGCCCAACGTCGGCAGCGACGTCGACGGCCGTTACACCGGCTGGGACCAGAAGATCCACCGCGCCAAGGGCTTCGCGTACTACCAGAACTGGTCGCTCTGGGACACCTACCGCACCCAGACCCAGCTCCTGTCCCTCCTCGCCCCGCGCGAGGCACGCGACATGGCCATCTCGGTCCTCAAGATCGACGAGGAGAGCGGCTGGCTGCCCAAGTGGGGCTACGGCACGGTCGAGACGAACATCATGACCGGTGACCCCGTCACCCCCTTCCTCACCAACGCCTATCAGCAGGGCCTGCTCAAGGGGTACGAGGAGGAGGCGTACAAGGCGCTCAAGAAGAACGCCGACGGCGTCCCGCCCGCCGACTCCCCGGCCGTGGGCCGCGAGGCCAACGTCCAGTACATCAAGGACGGTTACGCGCCCTACATCAAGGATCGCGCCCATGTGAAGCCCGGCGACTCGGACTTCGACCATGGTGCGTCGGCCACCCTGGAGTACGCACTCTCCGACGCCATGCTCGGCCAGATGGCAGGCGAGCTCGGCCACAAGGACGACGCGGCACGCTATGCGGCCCGCGCCCAGAACTACCGCAAGATCTTCGACCCCTCGACCGGCTTCTTCCGGGCCCGCGACGCGTCGGGCGCCTTCACCGGACCGGCCGACCCGGCGCTGAGCGAGGGCTTCCACGAGGGCACGTCGTGGCAGTACCAGTGGCTGGTCCCGCAGGACCTGGCCGGCATGGTCTCGCTCATCGGCGGCAAGGACGCCGCCAACCAGCGCCTCGACTCCTTCTTCGCGTACGACAAGCTCCTGGCCGACCCGGCCAAGACGGCACGCGAGGTCTGGGTCAACGGCCCGTACGCGTACTACAACGCCGACAAGTACAACCCGCAGAACGAGCCCGACCTGATCGCCCCGTACACCTACCTCTCCACCGGCCAGCCCTGGAAGACCACCGACGTGGTGCACGCCGCGCTCACGCTCTTCACGGACGCGCCCACCGGCATGACGGGCAATGACGACCTGGGCACCATGTCCGCCTGGAACGTCCTGTCCTCCATCGGCGTCTTCCCGGTCCAGCCGGGCACCGACACCTGGGGCCTGTCGACGCCCGTCTTCGAGCGCGTCGACCTGAAGCTGGACCGCCGCTACTACCCGCACGGCAAGCTCACGATCACCGCGCCGGGCACCACGGACACCGACCGCTACATCCAGTCGGCGTCCCTGGACGGCAAGGCCCACGCGAAGACGTACCTGACCACCGACGAGATCCGCTCCGGCCGCACCCTGTCCTTCGGGGTCGGCGACAAGCCCTCGGACTGGGGTACGGACGCCTCGGCGGCCCCGCCCGCCATCGGCTGATCCCCTTCACCGGACCGCCCGCCCCCTGCCCAGGGGGCGGGCGTTTTGGTACCTGGCCGGGTCGTTACGTAAAATCGAGGTTTTGGGCCTGCAGCGGCATGCGGCACGAACGGCAGAGGAAGCACGATGACGGTGACAGAGGACAGCCAGGACTTCGGCCCCGGCATCGATCCCGAGCGGCTGGCCCTCTGCCTGAGCGTGCTCGACGAGCTCGACACGATCGACGTCGACCACCCGGACGCCATCGCGGTACGCCGCGCCACCGCCGGTGTCTACCGCACGGTCAAGCAGCGCCGCCGCCAGGACCGCAGGGCCGCCAAGACGGCCAACGACAAGGCCGTCACCGAGGCCACCGCCACCGGCTCCGCCGAGCGCATCGACGACGAGACGGCCGGCATCCTGCCCAGCTCCGTCACGGACGCGGGCCGGATCGCGGGGATACTGCAGCGGCCCCGGTCCTGCTACATCTGCAAGACCCGCTTCGTCGAGGTCGACTACTTCTACCACCAGCTCTGCCAGCCCTGTGCGGCCGAGAACCGCTACCGCCGTGACATCCGCGTCGACCTCACCGGCAAGCGGGCCCTGCTCACCGGCGGCCGCGCCAAGATCGGCATGTACATCGCGCTGCGCCTGCTGCGTGACGGTGCGCACACCACCATCACCACCCGTTTCCCCAAGGACGCCATCCGCCGCTTCAAGGCGATGGAGGACTCCGCGGATTGGATCCACCGCCTTGAGGTCATCGGCATCGACCTGCGCGACCCGGGCCAGGTGGTGGCCCTCGCCGACCGGATGACCGAGGAGGGCCCCCTCGACATCCTGATCAACAACGCCACCCAGACCGTGCGCCGGCTGCCCTCCGCGTACGCCGCCCTGGTCGAGGGCGAGAGCGCTCCGCTGCCCGCCGGCGAGCTCCCCCCGCACCACGTCATCGGCGCCTTCGGCTCCGGTGCGGTGGACGGCCTCGCCGCGCTGCCCATCGCTGCCTCCGGTCTCGACGCGCAGAAGGTCGCCGACCTCGCCCTGGTCGCGGGCAACGCCACCATCGCCAAGCACCACGACGGCACCGCGATCGACGCGGGCGGTCTGCTCCCGGACGTCGTCCACACCAACACCTGGGTGCAGTCCATCGAGCAGATCTCCCCGGTCGAGCTGCTCGAGACCCAACTCTGCAACTACACCGCGCCGTTCATCCTGATCAGCCGCCTCCGCCCGCTGATGGCCGAGGCCGCGGCCAAGGCCCCGAAGGGCCGTGCCTACGTGGTGAACGTGTCGGCCATGGAAGGCGTCTTCAGCCGCGGCTACAAGGGTGCCGGGCACCCGAACACCAACGCCGCCAAGGCCGCGATGAACATGGTGACCCGCACCAGCGGCCAGGAGATGTTCGAGACCGACAAGATCCTGATGACCTCGGTCGACACCGGCTGGATCACCGACGAGCGCCCGCACCACGACAAGCTGCGCCTGGCCGAGGAGGGCTTCCACGCCCCGCTCGACCTGGTCGACGGCGCGGCCCGCGTCTACGACCCGGTCGTGCGCGGCGAGTCGGGCGAGGACCTGTACAGCGTCTTCCTCAAGGACTACGCCCCCGCCAACTGGTAAACAAGCGTCTTAGACAAACGCTCTATACAAGCGTCATAGACAGCCGTATGGTTGCCGCTATGACGCACACAGCAGCGCGCCAACACCCCGCCCCCGCAAGCCCGTTCACGACCTTCGTCCGCTACGTGCTCTGCGGCGGCGGGGTCGGCCTCGCCTCCAGCGCCGTCCTCGCGCTGCTCGGCTCCCGCATTCCGTGGGCGCTCGCCAACGCGCTGATCACCGTCGCCTCGACCGTCCTGGCCACCGAACTCCACGGCCGCTTCACCTTCGCCTCGCGTCGCAGCGGCTGGCGCCACCACCTCCAGTGCGGGTCGACGGTCGCAGCGGCGTACGCCGTCACCAGCGGCGCGATGCTCCTCCTTCACGCGCTGCGGCCGGCCCCCGGCGCCCTGTGCGAGCAGGCGGTCTACCTCTCGGCCTCGGCGCTTGCCGGGGTCGGCAGGTTCGTCGTGCTGCGGCTGGTCGTCTTCGCGCCGCGCAAGCGCTCGTGCACGGCGTACGGCCCGGAACTCGCCGCCCGCACCCTGGTCCCGCCGTCCACGAGCAGGTCGGTGCCCGTCACCCACCGCGCCTCGTCGGAAACCAGCCACAGCACGGCCCGTGCCACATCCTCCGGCTCCCCGATCCGCCCCATCGGCAGCCCTGCGGCGATCTGTTCCTCCGCCGCCTCCCACACGAAGCGCGCCATCTCGGTACGTACGAGCCCCGGCGAGACGGAGTTCACCCGCACCGCAGGGGCCAGTTCCCCCGCGAGCTGCTGGGTCAGCCGCAGCAGGGCCGTCTTGCTCGTCCCGTACGCACCGACCTGCGGCCCCACGCCGTGCGTGCCCTCGGTGCAGATGTTGACCACCGCCCCGCCGCGCTCGCGCATCCCCGCACGCCACACGAGCTGGGTCAGCCGCAGCACCGCCTCCACGTTCACCGTGAACGCCTCGCGCCAGAGCTCCGGGTCCGCGTCCATCAGCGGGCCGAACGGGGCGTTGGTGGCGGCGTTGTTGACCAGGATGTCGACCGCTCCGAACTCCCGCACCGCCATCTCGACGCACTCCGCGAGGTGCCCCGGATCGGCGACCGAGCCCGCGCACCCCACCGCCTGTGCTCCGGCGGCGGTCAGTTCACGTACGGCCAGCGCCACCCCGTCGGGGTCGCGCGCGGTGATGCAGACCCTCGCCCCCGCCGCCGCGAGCGACTCGGCGACGGCGCGTCCGATACCGCGCGATGCGCCAGTGACGACGGCCGCCCTTCCCTCCAGCGGTCGGTGGGGCATCTGCGCGTGAGAACCCTGGATATCCATCCCCGTACGGTCTCATGACGGGCCGTCAGATGGCGCGGGCGGCGACCAGTTCCAGTACGGGACGCCAGTCCTCCATGATCCCCGCGTCCAGCCCCACGACCTTCCCCGCGTCGTCCGCGTGCCGCAGCGTCACCGCCGCCTCGCACAGCGGATCGCGCTCGAAGGCGGCGACCTCCTGCGCCGTCATCACCCCGCCCTGCAGCCCCATCGTCAGCGCACTCTGCGGCGACAGCGCCCGCCCCGGCTCCACGGTCGCCAGATAGCGCTTCGCCGTGACGTGCAGCCCCACCAGCCCGGCCACCCGTGCCCCGAGCAGCCCCCGCACCGCATCCGCGGCCCGGTCCGCGTGTCCCGCGTCGTCGCCGGGGGAGAGCAGATGTCCCAGATCGTGTACGAGCCCCGCGACCTGCAGCTCCTTGTCGCTGGGGTAGGAGCGGCGCAGCAGATGGGCGGTCTGCAGGGCGTGGTCGTAGAGATCGACCGGATCCCCGCTGCGGTCCGGGGCGTCCCAGGCGTTACGGCAGGCGTGCAGCAACTCCATCAGCTCATCGACGGTGACCGGCGTCATGTCTGCTCCTTCCCGCGGGTGGCGGCATCCTGGCCGAGCACATCAGGGCCGTCTGACGTGCGGGCCAACAGGGTCTGAACCCTCCGCCACGTTCACCTGAGGCCGGGCTGCCCATTCCGTCCTGGGACCGCACCCGCCACGGCGCGCGCCGTCACCGTCACCGTCGACGCCGTGAGCCACGCCTACGGACCCGACCGTCCCGTCCTTCACCAGGTCTCCCTCGTCCTCGGGCAGGGCGAGCACGTGGCGCTCGTCGGAACCAGAGGGGCAGGGAAATCCACCCTCGCCCGGCTCGTCGCAGGCGTCCAGCAGCCCACCGAGGACACGGTCACAGGCGCCGAGTCGGTCGTCCTGGTCACCCAGGAAGTCCATGTGTTCACCGGGACGCTCGCCGACCCCGCCGTCGCCGTACTCGACGAGGCGACCGCGGAGGCGGGCAGCGCCGGCGCCCGGGACCTGGAGCGCTCCGCCGAGGCCGGCACGCACGAGGAGCTTCGTAACGCGGGCGGCCCCTACGCGACGCACTGGCTCGCCTGGTCCGGCAGCCGCGGCACGCCCCAGTCCTGATCCCACGACGCAGCACCAGCGCCGACCCGGTCGGCTCAACGCCCCTCGTTTTCCCGGTCGGTCGGCACCACGCACCCGCCGGGAGCAGGCAGGAGACGGCGGAACTGCCCGGCTGGGCGGGCCACCCCACGTCCCGCTGAACGGCAGGCAAAGAAAACTTGGCCCAATGACTACGGGCCCCATCGAGCGCGACCCCGCTCATTTGGTTACTCTGTTCCCGACGGACAGCCGGAAGAGACCTACCAGTCTCTCCGGCCCGTTCTGGGACAGGCACGCACCACGGCCGCGGTCCCGCCCGAAAACAGGCGCCACCGCGTCCGAACTGCCCTTGCCCATGCGGTTACGCGAGCACAAAGGAGTGCGCGGTGACACCTGAAACGACAAAGCGCGAGCAGCGCCCGGCAGACCGAAGCGATCGGGCCCGAGGGCCTGAGAAGCTCCGCAATCTCGAAGTCTGGGCCCGTTCGGCGCCCATCCGGCTGGCCGGCTACGAGGAAGACCTGGCGGAGCCCCACATCCTGCAGGGAATCGACTAGAGCAGCTCGCCCCGGCCCCGGCCCCCGGCACCAGCCGGGGGCCGGGGCTTGTCCGATGGGGGGCTCAGTGCCGTGCGGCGACCCGGGCTTCGATTTCCCTGAGTACGAGATCGGGGCGGTCCTTCGGCACCTCGTGGGAGCTGCCCTTGGCGGTGACGAGCGTGCGGCCGGGACCGGCCTGGGCGAACTCGGCAGCGGCGTCGCGCCAGCGCTGGGCGTCCACGGGGGACCCGTCGAGCGGGGTCTTCTCCGAGACGATGACCGTTGCAGGCACCGAATCCGGCCACGTGACCTTGTGGAATGCCCGGTGCGCCGCGGCGAAGCCCTCCGCGGTGGAAATGAGCTGGCGGTTCGCCGGATCCTCGGGGTCCTTCTTCGCGGCGTCGAGCTGCGGCCGACTCGCGGCCACGAGGCGGGGGATCTCCTCGTCCGTGAAGAACGGGGGAAGGTTGGCGTCGACCAGGACGGCACCGGAGAGGATCTTCGGGTGGTCCTCGGCGAAGCAGTTCGCGATCTCACCCGCCTGGGAATGGGACACCAGGGTCACGTTCTTGGTGACGCCGAGCTGGTCGAGCCCCGCCTTGAGGTCGCCGACAGCGCTCTCGACCTTCCACGGTCCGGGCACGACGTCGCTCTTGCCGAGGCCGGCCCGGTCGTAGGTGATGACCGTGGCACCGGTGTCCTCGTGAAGCTTCGGGGCGAGGTCCTTCCAGTAGGAGGAGTCCTCGCCGCCGCCCGAGTCCAGGACGATCGTGCGGCCGTTGCCCGGCGTGACATGGAAGGCCAGACGGTGGCCATCATGGGTGATTATGTGGAGCTTCGGTACGGCTGACCGGCCCGTTGCCTGCGATGCGGTGTGCTGGGTGGTGGAGTCGTTGCTGTCGCACGCCGCGAGGGCGCCGGCGGTCAGGGTCAGCAAGGCGAGTGCCGACAGGACACGGGACGTGGACCGGCGCTTGAGGGGAGTGCGGGACATGGTTGATCCTTCGGTGACTCGGGGTGCTGTCGCGCTGTCGGTCCCATCCTTCGGCGCTTCGGCCGATCATCGAATCCGGCTGGCAGGTCTGTTGGTGGTGTCCCTGGAGCCCGTGAGTCCGGTGGGGTTAACCCCCGAACGTCTCCCTCGCACCCTTTACCCACGTCATGGGCATCGCACTCGGCCGCCACTGAGCAAGTCATCGGATGTCAGAGGGAAGAGAGTTCCCTTCTGTCTGGTGAAGTGTCTTGACAGGTCGTCATCGCGCTCCAATCATCGGACCTCATGACCGAACTTCCCAGGCGCCATGTACTCGGAATGACGGCGGGGGCGGCAGTCGGCGCCGCCCTTCTCTCCCCGGCAACGGCCGATGCGGATCCAGGAACGGCAGACGCGGTCGGGGAAGTGAGAGGCGACTGGGGCACTGTCCCGGCCGCCGTCCCCGTACCGCTCGACCAGTGGTTCGACAACGACGGCATCGACACCGCCGATGCCCGCGGCGGAAACTTCGACGGTTCCGGATACACCTTCCCAGGTGAGGAACTCCCCGCAGGACCAGTGCAGTTGGACGGAATCCCGTTCCTCTTCCCCGCGTCCACGGCGGGCGCCAAGAACAACGTCGTCGCCCTCGGACAGCTCATCGATCTGCCGCGCGGCCGCTATCTCTCCGGCTCCTTTCTCGTCGCGTGCAGTTACGGTGCCGCCTCCGGACCGGCCACGCTGCACTACGCGGACGGCTCGACCGGAACGGCGGGGCTCGGCGGGCCCGACTGGTACTCCGGCAGCGGTCCGCTCTCCGCCCCGTACCGCTACGACCCCACGGGCGGCAAGGACGCCAACCGGGTCTCCTTCGGCGTCTCCGAGCTGGCGATCGACCCGTCCCGGGAGCTCGTGGGTGTCACGCTGCCCACCACGCACGCGGCCGAGGCCGGCAAGTCGTCGCTTCACGTCTTCGCGCTCTCCCTCCAACCGGCAGCCGAGGGGCGGGCGTTGACCCTGCGTGGCGCCCACTCGACCACCAGCTCGCTCGACTCGGGCGCACAGAGCGTCGAGGCCACCGTCGTCAACGCGGGCACCGTCGGGATCCTGGCCGCCGACGCCCTCACCGTCTCCGTCGACGTGGACGGCGCGCGTACGGTCCAGCCCGTCCGGATCCCCCGGCTCGCCCCCGGCGACCAGGCCAGGGTGCGTATCGGAATCCGCAGCAAACCCGGAGTCGACCCCGGCAGCCGGCGCTCCGGCCGCGTCGTCGCCCGGGGCCGCGGCCAGGAGGCCGCCGCCTCGCAGAGCCAACTCACCCTGGGCGTCCCGGACTTCCAGCCGACAGACACCTCACTCTCCACCCACCAGGCCCCGTACTGGTTCCAGGATGCCAAGTTCGGCATCTTCATCCACTGGGGCGTGTACTCCGTGCCCGCCTGGGCGCCGGTCGGCAAGCAGTACGCCGAGTGGTACTGGGACCAGATGCAGGATCCCAACAACCCCACCTACGCACACCACCGCGAGGTATACGGCGAGAACTTCGACTACGACGACTTCATCCCGCAGTTCACGGCCAAGAACTTCAACCCGCGCTCCTGGGTCGAGCTCTTCCGGGACGCCGGAGCGCAGTACCACGTGCTGACCTCGAAGCACCACGAGGGCTTCGCGCTCTGGGACACCAAGGTCTCCGACCGCAACGCCGTCAAGATGGGCCCGAAGCGCGACCTCGTCAAGGAGCTCTTCGAGGCGTCCCGTACGTACGCGCCCGAACTCCACCGCGGCCTGTACTTCTCGATGCCCGAATGGTTCAACCCCGACAACCCCTGGATGGGGCACGCGCCCCGCAACCCGTACACCCTGGAGCCCGTCCCGTACACCGGCTACACGTCCGGCAAGGACTACGTGAAGGACCTGCAGGCCCCGCAGATGCTGGAGCTGATCGAGGGCTATGACCCCGAGATCATCTGGTGCGACATCGGCGGTGTGAACGACAGCCACCGGGTCCTGGCCGAGTACTTCAACCACGCCAAGAACCGCAACCGGCCGATCGAAGTCACCGTCAACAACCGGTCGGGCATCGGTCCGCACGACTTCACGACACCCGAGTACACGACGTACGACTCGGTCGTCACCGACAAGTGGGAGGCCAGCCGGGGGCTCGATCCGTTCAGCTACGGCTACAACCAGGCCACCCCTGACAGCATGTACATGTCCGCCGAGGAAATCGTGCACACGATCGTCGACGCGTCGAGCAAGAACGGCAACTTCCTGCTCGACATCGGACCACGCGCCGACGGGACGATCCCCGAGATCATGCAGACCAGACTGCGCGAGACGGGCCAGTGGCTGAAGGTCAACGGCGAGGCGATCCACGGCAGTACGTACTGGGCCCGGATGCCGGAGCTGGGGGAGGACCTGCGCTTCACCGTCCAGCCGGGCAAGGCCTTCTACATCCACTCGCTGGCCCGGCCCGGTGCCACCCTGACCGTCGAAGCGCCGGTTCCGGTCCGCAGCGGCGACAAGGTCACCATGCTCGGCCACCCACGCCCCCTCAACTGGCGTACGAGCGGCGGAAAGCTTGTCATCGACGTGCCCGCGGCGGCCAGGGCCGCGGGCCGGTACGCCTGGGTCTTCAAGATCGAGCAGATCAGGTAGCGGCGGCGATCTTCCGCAGGGCCCCGGAGAGCCGGTGGGCGTAGGCCCGCTGGAGCACAGGGACCAGCGGGCCCGCGAGCCGGGTGTACCAGCTCGCGGGCCGGCTGAAGGCGGTGACCGTGAACCACACCGTCCCGTCCTCGGCCAGTTCGACCACGAAGGACTCCTCGCCGCGCTCCGGGTGGCGCTGCCGGGTGCCGTACGCGAACCCCGTCCGCTCGCTCTCGTACGCCGTCCAGATGACCTCGCAGGGGGCACGGAAGCGCAGGGGTCCCAGCCCCATCGACACCTCGACGAACGTTCCCGGCTCGGCCCGCGGCGCTTCGGCCGCGACCCGGGCACCCGAAGCGCGGTGCATCAGCCAGCCGGTCACGGCGGATCCCGCGGTCTCGAAGGCGTCGCGGCCGTGCCCGACGGGGGCGCGGAAGTGCAGGTGGTTGTAGCCGGCCGGCAGCGGGAGCCCGCGAGTGGCCCCCGTCTCCGGGTAGTTGAGGTCGCCCGAGTGGTCGGTCCGGTTCATCCGGCTCAGCAGATTCATACGGCAGCAGTCTCCTTGATGCGTCGCCAGGCCAGCACCGAACAGAGCGCGAAGCCGAGCGCATTGCCGAGGCCGTGGGTGGCGGCCATCCAGGTCAGGGTGGGGTGCGGGATGCCGGTGGCCTCGCCGAGCGCCCAGCTCAACGCGAGCAGCATGGTCGCCACGAGTACACCGGCGGCCGTGGCGAGCATCGCCCGCGTCAGCCGGTCGCGGCCACGCCTGCGGATGTCCCGCCAGGTCAGCAGCGACACGGCCCACATGCCCGCGGTGAGCACGAGTGCCCCGGCCAGCTCGGCCCAGTCGTCCACGAAGTAGCCGACGAGAACGAGCAGCGTGCCCAGCGGCACGCTGAGTGCGGCCAGTTCGCCCGTACGTCCGCCGCTCACCCGGCAGCAGAGGCCTGCGACCAGTGCCGCGCTGAATCCCGCGAAGTGGAAGTGCGCGACGGTCAGGGCGAGGATCGGCAGACCGAAGCCGAAGAGCGTGTGCCCCGAGCGTTCGGCGACCAGCGCGAGGCCGGCGATCGACGGGGTGACGAGTGCGGTGAGCACCGCGATCTCGGAGGCGGTCAGGACGCGTCTGCGGTGGAGCCGCACCGGCGCGTGCACCGCGAGCACCACCGTGGCCAGGGCGTAGACCGAGGCGAGTGCGGTGGCCGTGGGGCCGCGCTCGCACCACAGCGAGACGGCGCCGGGCACGGCCGCGAGCGGCCAGAGCCGCCGCACCGTGTCCAGCTGCGGATCACCGATGAGGCGGAGCCCCGCAGGGACCACGACGAGCATCCCCAGCATCACGATCAGATCGACCAGTACGGACATCTATTCCCCCCAGCCCCTTGGTTGAACGCGTTCAAGACGCAGCTTGAGCCTAGACGTTGACTTGAACGTGTTCAAGTCCGGATTCCCGACCGTTCGAGGAATGGGACAAACCGTGGCAGAGTGGCTCCATGGTGGATCGGACGGCGGGCACTTCGTCCCTCCCGGACGACTGGCCCGCACACCCGGATCTGAGCCTTGCCCTGAACCGCATGGGCAGCTTCGACTGGGATCTCGACAGCGGGCTGATGCACCTCGATCAGTCCGCCCTCGACGTGTTCGACCTCTACGCCGACGAATACGACGGACACCCCGAGACCCTCGGCCGCCGGGTCCCTTCCGATGAGGGGACCCGGCTCGATTCGATGGTTTCGCAGGCCCTCAAGAACGGCTCGACCACCTACGGCGCCTACTTCCGGGTCCGCGGCCGCGACGGGCAGCTGCGCTGGGTGCACACCCAGGGGTTCATCCGCCGTGACGCCGCAGGCCGGCCGCGCCGGATCATCGGCATCGTCCGTGACGCCGCCCAGGAGCTCGCCGAATCCGCCGCCCGCCAGGAGCTGGACGCCGAGCGCCGCCACCGGACCCGCCTCGTCGAGGGCACCACCGCGGCGCTGGCGCACGCCCGCACCGTCCGCGATGTCATCGACGTACTGAAGAACTCGCAGGGTCTCGAACACCTGGGCGCGACCAGCCTGGTCATGGGCCTCAAGGAGGCCGGGCGCATCCACCTCGTCGCCGAGGGGCCCGAGGGCAGCTTCGTGCCCGGCACCCTGTACACCCGGATCGACGAGCAGTACCCGATGAGCGAGGTCATCCGCACCCTCTCGCCCCGCTTCATCGAGTCGGCGGAGGACTTCGCCGCGTCCTATCCGGGGCTGTGGCCGCACATCAGCGGCCTGGGCATCACCTCGGCCGCCTATCTCCCGCTGATCGCGCAGGCCCGCCCCATCGGCGCGCTGGGCCTGCTCTACAAGGACAAGACGGGCTTCACCACCGATGAGCGCAACCTCCTGGTCGCGCTGGGCAGTTCCATCGGCCAGAGCCTGCAGCGCGCCATGCTCTTCGAGCAGGAACACGACCTGGCCCAGGGGCTCCAGCAGGCGATGCTGCCCCGCCGGATCCCCGAGGTCGCGGGGGCGGAGATCGCCGTACGCTACCGCTCGGCCCGGCTCGGCCAGGACATCGGCGGTGACTGGTACGACGTGATCCCGCTGCCCGGCGGCCGGGTCGGGGCCGTGATCGGCGACGTGCAGGGCCATGACACGCACGCGGCGGCCGTGATGGGTCAACTGCGCATCGTGCTGCGGGCGTACGCCGCCGAAGGGCACACCCCTGCGACCGTCGTGGCCCGGGCCTCGGTCTTCCTGCACGAGCTGGACACCGAGCGGTTCGCCACGTGCACCTACGCCGAGGTCGACCTGAGCACCGGCGTCATCCAGGTGGTGCGCGCCGGGCACATCGATCCGCTGATGCGGCACGCCGACGGCAGCTGCCGCAGGCTGCCCGTGGAAGGTGGGCTGCCGCTCGGCCTCTCCGCGGAGTTCAGACAGCTCGAATATCCCGTCACCACGGTGGAGTTGGACCCGGGGCACGCCCTGCTGCTCTACACCGACGGACTGGTCGAGCAGCCGGGCGCGGACCTGGACGACGGGATGCAGGCGCTGTCGATGGCGGTCGAGAGCGGTCCGCGCGATCTGCAGCTGCTGGCCGACCGTCTGTGCGAGGAGGTCGACGACCGGGGCGGCGCGGACGATGTGGCGCTGCTGTTGCTGCGCCGTACGGTCGGGGACCTGCCGCAGTCGGGCGGACGGCTGCGGCAGCACGTGGCGTCCGCCGACCCGGAGGCGCTGCGCTCGGCGCGGCACATGATCCGTGCGGCGGTACGGGCCTGGGGCGCCCGGGAGAGGTCCGATGAAATCGAGCTGGCCGCCGATGAGTTGATCACCAACGCGCTGATGCACACCGACGGCGGGGCCATTGTCACCATCCGGGTCCTCGCCGGCGCCGAGAGGCGGATGCGCGTCGAGGTGGAGGACCGGTCCAGCGCCCTGCCGCGCCGTCGGGAGGCGGGGGAATCGGGGGTTTCGGGACGCGGGCTGATGCTCGTGGACCGGCTCGCCGATGTGTGGGGAGTGGAGTCACGAGGCAGCGGCAAATGCGTGTGGTGCGAGTTCATCGTGCCGCATCGCGAGGCAACCTGATCGATACTCGATGGTAACGGTCCGTATCATGAGCGTACTTGACCGTAACCGACTGTGGGCGCTTGACTGCTGGTTCACCCGCCTTCGATGACATCGAGGATCCATTGAGCACCGAGCTTCTGGCACCGCTTGATCTCGCGTTCTGGCACCTCGAATCCGCCGAGCACCCCATGCATCTGGGCGCGCTCGCCGTCTTCGACCCCGCACCCGGCTCCGGCGCCGAGGAGGTGGTGAAGCTCCTCGCGGCGAGGGCCGCCGCGATCCCCCGGCTGCGGATGTGTGTGCGGGGCGTGTGGCTGCCGGTCGGCGGAGCCGCCTGGAGCGAGGACAAGCAGTTCGACGTACACCGCCATGTGCGGCTGGTGCGGCTGGCCGCGAGCGACTTCGACAGCGAAGTCAGGGAACTCGCCGGGGAGTTGATGGAGCGTCCGCTGGAACGCGGAATGCCGCCCTGGGAGATGTACGTGCTGACCGGAGGCGCCGACGGCTCCTTCGCCGTGCTGGTGAAGATGCACCACGCGCTCGCCGACGGGATGCGCGCCGTCGCCATAGGAGCCGGGATCTTCGACCAGATCGCCGGGGCGCGGGCCGCGGTCGGCGCCCGGCGGGGGAGGGCCGTGGCACCCCGCTCGTGGCTGCCCGGACCGCGGCAGGTCGCGGGCTTCGCGCGGGACAGGATGGAGGAGTTCGGGCAGGCCGTGGGCATCGGGGCATCCGTGATGCGGGCCAGCAGGCTCGATCTGTGGGGGGACTCCGCGCTGACCGCGAGTTCGAGCGGGACGCGGCGGCTGGCGACGGCCGTACTGGACCAGTCCGATGTGCTGCGGATCCGCCGTGCGGTGGGCGGCACCGCCAACGACGTGCTCATCGCCACGGTCGCCGGCGGGCTGCGGCGCTGGCTCCTGGAGCGCGGAGAGCAGCTGCCGGGCGCCGACCCGCGTGCGCTGGTGCCCGTGTCCCGGCGCCGCCCGGGCGCGGCGCCCAGTGCCGGGAACAAGCTCTCGGCCTACCTGGTCCCCCTGCCGGTGTCCGAACCCGACCCCTGGCTCCGGCTCGGCGGCGTACGCGACGCGATGAACCGCAACAAGGCGGCGGGCCCCTCGCGAGGGGCCGGAGCGGTGGCCGTACTGGCCGACCAACTGCCGCCCCTTGCCCACCGTTTCGGGGCGGCGCTGGCAGGAAGCGCGGCCCGGGTGCTCTTCGACGTACTGGTCACCAGTGTCCCGCTGCCGCGCTCCACGCTCTCACTGGGAGGCAGTCCGCTCCGCGAGATCTATCCGATGGCGCCTCTGGCGCGCGGACAGTCCCTCGCCGTCGCGCTCTCCACGTACGGCGGACGGGTGCACGTCGGGCTGGTCGCCGACGGCAAGGCGGTGCCGGACGCCGGGCGCCTCGCCGAGTGCGTGAGGGAGGAGCTCGCGGAATTGCTGGCTGAGGTGTTGACTCACTGAAGTGATCCGATGAATATTCGTCGCATGCGGCGGAACATGATCGGACACAGCGGGGTCGAAGTCACCGAACTCTCCTTCGGCGCGGCCGGAATCGGTAATCTCTTCACCCCGGTCGACGACGAGGCGGCTCAGGCGGCGGTCGATGCGGCCTGGGCCGAGGGGATCCGATACTTCGACACCGCACCGCACTACGGCCTCGGGCTCTCCGAGCGGCGGCTGGGTGCCGCGCTGCGCGGGCGGCCGCGCGAGGAGTACGCCGTCTCCACCAAGGTCGGACGAATCCTTGAACCCCGTACGGGCGGAGGCGACGACCTGGCCAACGGCTTCGCCGTGCCGGCCGACTCCCGCCGCGTCTGGGACTTCAGCGGGGACGGTGTCCGCCGAAGCATCGAGGACAGCCTGCAACGCCTCGGCCTGGACCGTATCGACCTCGTCTACCTGCACGATCCGGACGACCATGCGGAAGCCGCCTTCGAGCAGGCCTACCCGGCACTGGAGCGCCTGCGCGCGGAAGGCGTGATCGGTGCGATCGGCGCCGGCATGAACCAGACCGCGATGCTCACCCGCTTCCTGTGCGACACCGACGTCGACGCGGTGCTCTGCGCGGGCCGCTACACCCTCCTCGACCGCACGGCGCTCGCCGAACTGCTGCCCGAGGCGTCCGCGCGGGGCAAGAGCGTCGTCGTGGGGGGCGTCTTCAACTCCGGGCTGCTCGCCGACCCCAGGCCCGGAGCGACCTACAACTACACCGCGGCATCCGCCGAACTCCTCGACCGTGCACTGCACTTGAAGGACGTTGCCGCCCGCCGCGGCGTACCCCTGCGGGCCGCAGCCCTCCACTACCCCGCCCGCCACCCGGCCGTGGCGAGCGTCCTGGTCGGCACCCGGTCGGCCGACGAGGTGCACGACGCGGCCGCCATGCTGCGCCACGAGATACCCGCCGCGCTCTGGGACGAGCTGCACACCGAGGAGCCGAGTTGAGAATCGCCCTGCACACCAAGGTCCGCGAAGACCGGATCGAGGAGTACGAAGCCGCACACCGCGAGGTCCCCGAAGAGCTGACCAAGGCGATACGGGAGGCGGGCGCCACCTCCTGGACGATCTGGCGCAGCGGCACCGACCTCTTCCACCTCATCGAGTGCGAGGACTACGCGCGCATGCTGGCCGAGCTGGAGAAGCTGCCGGTGAACATCGCCTGGCAGGCCAGAATGGACGACCTCCTCGACGTCGTCCACGACTATTCATCGGAGGGGTCCGCGGCCGGGCTGCCCGTCGCCTGGGAGCTCTGAGCCGATGCGGATCATCGACGCACACCATCATGTGTGGGATCTGGCCGTACGCGACCAGGACTGGATCGCCGGCCCCGAACTCGCCCCGCTGAGACGTGACTTCACGCTTGCCGACCTCGAACCCGAGGTCCGCGCTGCCGGAGTCTCGGCCACCGTGCTCGTGCAGACGGTCACCGTCGCCGAGGAGACCCCGGAATTCCTCGCCCTCGCGGACGGCAGCGACCTGGTCGCCGGCGTCGTCGGCTGGACCGACCTCACCGCCCCCGACGTGGACCACACGCTCGCCTCCTTGCGTGAACTGCCGGGCGGGGAGCGCCTCGTGGGCATACGCCACCAGGTCCAGGGCGAGAGCGACCCGCAGTGGCTGCTGCGCCCGGATGTGCGGCACGGTCTCGCGGCGGTGGCCGACGCGGGACTCGCGTACGACCTCCTGGTGCTGCCGCATCAACTGCCCGCCGCTGCCAGGGCGGCGGCCCTGCATCCCGAACTCACCTTCGTACTCGACCACGTGGGCAAGCCGCCGATCGCGGCTGCGGAGCTGGAACCCTGGGCCGAACGGGTGCGCGCGCTCGCCGCCCGCCCCAACACCGTATGCAAGCTGTCCGGCATGGTTACCGAGGCGGCGTGGGCCACCTGGACGGTCGAGGACCTGCGCCCGTACGCCAAGACCGTGCTCGACGCCTTCGGGCCCGGCCGACTGATGTTCGGCTCCGACTGGCCGGTGTGCCGGCTTGCGGCCACCTACGGCGAAGTCGTCGACGCGGCACACGAGTTGACGCACGACCTCAGTCCCGACGAGCGCGCGGACATCTTCGGAGGCACCGCCGCCCGCGTCTACGGAATCTGAGGCCCGAGCGACACCAGAAGCTCACCCGCGGCGGTACGGACCTCGAAGTGGTCGATCCCCTCCAGCGCGAGAGCGGCCCCGCCCTCGGCCCGTACCGCTTTCCCCTCCGGCGCGGACCACGTCGCCACCGTCTGCTCCTCGCCGCCGCGCCCCACGGCCACCAGGACACAGGTCGTCGCCCTGGGCTCGTCGCGTACATCGAGCCCCACCTCGGTGCCCCAGGGTGCCGGGCGCAGCGCAACGGCCGCCGACACCCCCGTCGCCGGATCGGCGGCGGCCCACCGCAGCCCGTCGCCCGCCCCGCCCACGTCGCTGCGCGCGACGGCGAAGGAGCCACCCGCGGCCAGCACGGCAGCCGCCGCCACCAGCGCGAGACGCCGTCTGCGGCCCGTCCGGCGGCCCGCCTCCACCCGCTCCAGTGCCCGGTGCAGCAACCGCTCCGTGTCCCCGGCCACCGGCTCCGCCCCCGGGGGTGTGCTCATCGCGTACAGGGCCAGATGCGCCTCCACCCGCCCGAACTCGCCCAGCAGCGTGCCGCAGTGCGGACAGTCCTGGAGGTGGTCCTCGAAGCGGAAGGCATCGGCCTCGCCGAGTACACCGAGCGCGTAGGCGCCGACGTCGTGATGGAGTTCCAGCGACCTCATGCCTCGTCCTCTCAGCTCACCACCAGGTACGCACCACGGCGCCGAATCACTCACCCCCTACACTCCGGCCTCATGCTGCGCGTACTGGCCGTGGACGACGAGGAACCGGCACTCGAAGAACTGCTCTACCTGCTCCGCTCCGACCCCCGGATACGCAGCGCCGAGGGCGCCACCAGCGCCACCGAGGCGCTGCGCCGCATCGGAGACGCCCTCGGCGCGGGACCCGACGACGACACCGCCATCGACGTCGCCTTCCTCGACATCCACATGGCCGGCCTCACCGGCCTCGACATCGCCAGACTGCTCGCCGGATTCGCCCGGCCCCCGCTCATCGTCTTCGTCACCGCCCACGAGGGTTTCGCCGTCCAGGCCTTCGACCTCAAAGCCGTCGACTACGTACTGAAGCCGGTGCGCCGCGAGCGCCTCGCCGAGGCCGTGCGCCGCGTCGCCGAACTCGTCGACCTGGCAGGCAACGGCCCCACCCCCGTACTGGACACCGCGGCCGACCAGATCCCCGTCGAACTCGGCGGCATCATCCGCTTCCTCGCGGTCGCCGACATCGCCTACGCCGAGGCCCAGGGCGACTACGCACGCCTGCACACCGCCGAAGGGAGCCACCTGGTGCGCATCCCGCTGACCACCCTGGAGGAGCGCTGGCGCTCGCGCGGTTTCGTACGGATCCACCGCAGCCACCTCGTCGCCCTGTCCCGCATCGACGAGCTGCGCCTCGACGCGGGCAGCATGAGCGTCCGCATCGGCGGAGCCGAACTCGCCGTGAGCCGGCGGCACGCGCGCGCCCTGCGCGACCTGCTGATGCGCTAGCGGCCCCTGACCAGGGCCTTCCCGTCACCCCGCCCCGCTGCGTACACTCCGCGCCATGTCCGTAGAGCCCGCACCCCGACGCGAGCGCGTGACGGGCGAGCCCCGGCGCGTGCGGCCGCTGCCCCGTTACCGCGCCCAGTCGGAGATCGACGAACAGACCGCACTCGGCGGCGCGTACGTACGCTCGCTCATCCGCAGCCAACTGCGGGCCGGACTCAGCGCCTTCGCCTTCCTCGCGCTCCTCGCCGGGACCCTCCCGCTGGCCTTCGCCGCACTCCGCAGCGACCTCGCGGTCTGGCTGGTCCTCGGCTTCGGTGCGTACCCTCTGCTCGTCCTGATCGCGTGGTGGTACGTCCGCAGGGCCGAGCGCAACGAGCGCGACTTCGCCCGCCTCGTGGAAGGCCGCCCCGCCCCGTGAGCCAGACCTACGCGGTGGTGGCGGTGACCGTCGTCGTCCTCACCACCGTCCTCATCGGCGGCTTCGGCCTGCGCATATCGCGCACCACCTCGGACTTCTACGTCGCCTCCCGCAGCGTCGGCCCAGGCCTCAACGCGGCCGCGATCAGCGGCGAGTACCTCTCCGCCGCCTCGTTCCTCGGCATCGCAGGACTCGTCCTGGTCCACGGCCCCGACATGCTCTGGTACCCGGTCGGATACACCGCTGGCTATCTGGTCCTCCTGCTCTTCGTCGCCGCCCCGCTGCGCCGCTCCGGCGCGTACACCCTGCCCGATTTCGCCGAGGGGCGCCTGGAGTCCAGGGTCGTACGGCGCCTGGTGAGCGCCTTCGTCATCGGCGCGGGCTGGCTCTACCTCGTGCCCCAACTCCAGGGCGCGGGGCTCACCCTGGCCATCCTCACCGGCGCTCCCGACTGGCTGGGCCCCGCCATCGTCGCCGCCGTCGTCGTCCTCGCGGTCGCCGCGGGCGGCATGCGCTCCATCACCTTCGTGCAGGCCTTCCAGTACTGGCTCAAGCTCACCGCACTGCTGGTTCCCGCGCTCTTCCTCGTCCTGGCCTGGCAGGACGACGGCCGCCCGAGCGTCCCCGCCGTGGGACCCGCGCTGTCCATCGCCAACAGCCTGGGCCGGGCGGACCACCCGCTCTACGCGACCTACGGCCTCATCGTCGCGACGTTCCTCGGCACGATGGGACTGCCGCACGTCGTCGTGCGCTTCTACACCAGCCCCGACGGCAGGAGCGCACGGCGCACCACCATTGTCGTCCTCGCCCTGATCGGCGTCTTCTACCTCCTGCCGCCCGTCTACGGCGCGCTGGGACGCCTCTACGCCTCCGAGCTCTCCCTCACCGGAGACGCGGACGCCGCCGTGCTGCTCCTGCCCGACCGGCTGATCGGCGGGGTCGGCGGAGACCTCCTGGGCGCACTGGTGGCAGGCGGCGCCTTCGCGGCCTTCCTCTCCACCGCCTCCGGCCTCACCATGGCCGTCGCCGGAGTCCTCACCCAGGAGTCCCGCGGCGTACGCCACTTCCGCCTCGCGACCCTCCTGGCCATGGCGATACCCCTGGCCGGCGCCCTGCTGACCACCGGTGTCCCGGTCGCCGACGCCGTCGGTATGGCCTTCGCCGTCTCCGCGTCGTCCTTCTGCCCGCTGCTCGTCCTCGGCATCTGGTGGCGTCGGCTCACCCCGCCGGGCGCCGTCGCAGGGCTGCTGCTCGGCGGCGGCTCCGCGCTGATCGCCGTCTCCGTCACGATGAGCGGCGCCGTCCCACCGGGCTGGGCGCACACCCTGCTGGCCTGGCCGGCCGTCTGGTCCGTACCCGTCGGCTTCCTCGCCATGATCCTCGTCTCGCTGGCCACCCCGGCCCGGATACCGCCGGGCACCCACGCGGCGATGACCCGCTTCCACCTTCCCGAGGCGCTGCGTTGAGCGGGGAGGCGGCCGCCGCGCTGATCGTGCTCGGCCCGCTGCTGCTCGCCGGAGGCTTCGTCCTCGGGCGCCGTCGTCCATCCCGTACGAGCGACGTCGGCACCCCCGTCGAGCGCGCCACCTTCGAGACCCTGCACACCGCGTCGCTCGCCGCACCACCGCTGCGCGCCGGGCTCACCGAGGAGAGCGCCCGCAAGGCCGCCCGCAGGCTGCGCACGCTCCTCGGCACGGACGCCCTGTGCCTGACCGACGGCGAGCGGGTCCTCGTCTGGGACGGGGCCGGGGAGCACCACTCCCCGCACGTCATGGACCAGGTCGCGGGTCTCCTGCACTCCGGACGCGATACGGCCTTCGACAGCGCCTGCGACGACCTGGACTGCCCGCTGCGCTGGGCGGTGGCAGTGCCCCTGACCGTCGACCACCGGGTGCTCGGCTCCCTGATCGCCTACGCCCCGCGCGAGTCCGCGGTGCTCGCGCGGGCGGCCGGCGAGGTGGCCCGCTGGGTCTCCGTACAGCTGGAGCTTGCCGAACTCGACCGCTCCCGGACCCAGTTGATCGAAGCCGAGATCAAGGCCCTGCGGGCCCAGATCTCCCCGCACTTCATCTTCAACTCCCTGGCCGCCATCGCCTCGTTCGTACGCACCGATCCCGAGCGCGCACGCGAACTCCTCCTGGAATTCGCCGATTTCACCCGCTACTCCTTCCGCAGGCGCGGCGACTTCACCACGCTCGCCGACGAACTCCACTCCATCGACCAGTACCTGGCGCTGGTACGGGCCCGCTTCGGAACGCGGCTGAGCGTCACCCTCCAGATCGCCCCGGAAGTCCTGCCCGTGGCCCTGCCCTTCCTCTGTCTGCAGCCCCTGGTGGAGAACGCCGTCAAACACGGACTCGAAGGCGCCGTCAGCAGCAGCCGCATCACCATCAGCGCACTCGACGCGGGCGCCGAGGCCGAGGTGGTCATCGAGGACGACGGCACCGGGATGGAACCGGAGCGGCTGCGCAGCATCCTGCGCGGCGAGGGCGGCGACTCGTCCGGCATCGGCCTGCTCAACGTCGACGAGCGGCTGCGCCAGGTCTACGGCGACGACTACGGCCTGGTCATCGACACGGGCGCCGGAGCGGGCATGAAGGTCACGCTGCGCATACCGAAATACCGTGCGGGCGTGCACGGTTCGTAGCCTCTCCCGTCCGGTTCAGAACAGGTGGATCGCCAGATGCCCCAGCGGCAGCCCCAGCTCCCAGGCCGGGGTCCACACCTGCGGTCCGTCCTCGGCCTCGGGCACCACCCCCGCCGTCACGGCGTCGAGGTCGGCCGCGAGCAGCTCGGTCTCCTCCAGCCACCGCCAGGCGGCCCGCGCCAGCGGCAGATCGGGCCCGTCACCGTCCTCCCGCACCCGGAGCTGATCGAGCCTCCGGCAGACCCACTCCCGCCACCGGGTGTTGTACGCGGTGAGCGCCAGCCACTCGTCGAGGCGGGTCACCACCCGGACGCCGCCCACGGCGCCGTCCGACAGGAAAATGGTCAGCGCCAGCGCGTCGCGCCCCGCCCGGAACTCCAGAGTCGTGGGCGGCATCAGGTCACCGGTGCGCAGTAATTCGTCAGCAATGTACTCGGCGTACATCCATGCCATCGGCACCAGCAGCTCTTCACCACTGGTCCCGTTCGTACTCTCGGGACGCATCCCGTCTCGCCTCTTTCATCTCTCGACCAGGCAACTCCGTGGAGCATTGAACCGGGACGGGGGCCGCCCCGTGGCCAGAAGGACAGGATTCGTCATCGAAGGTGAGGTAGCCCATGACCGCCGCACCTCCGCCAGGCCCGCATGTGCGGCCGCTCCTCGGCGCGTACGTCCTCAGCGCGCTCGCGCCCGAGGAGGACAGCCGGGTGGCGGCCCATCTGCGGACGTGCGACGCGTGCGCGGCAGCCTACCTGGAGGTCGCGGAGGCGCCTTCGCTGCTCGCGCTCTCCAGCGAGGAGGACCTGCTGGGCGACGACGAGCCGTAGCCGGGCAGGCGGCGCCCCAGGACCCGCAGGGCGTAGTACGAACGGGACTTGACGGTCCCCGGCGGTATGCCGAGCACCTCGGCGGCCTCGTTCACGCTCAGCCCGCGGAAGTAGATCTGCACCAGCACCGCCCGGTGCTCGGGGCTCAGCGCCTTCACCGCCTCCCGGACGTCCAGCGCCGCCGCCGACCGCTCCGTGAGGTCCCCGGCCGCCGCGGTGGACTCCAGGACGCCGTCGTGCACCTCGGCGGGCCGGGCCAGCCGGGAGCGCCGGGCATCGATCGCCAGCCGTCGCGCGACGGTGAAGAGCCAGGGCCGCATGGACTCGTGGGGCCCGTCGAACGCCTCGGGGTGCTGCCAGGCGCGTACGAGCGTCTCCTGGAGCAGGTCCTCGGCGCGCTGCCGGTCCCCGTACGTCAGCCCCAGCAGAAAGTGCAGCAGAGCCCGGCCGTGCGCACGCTGCAGTTCGGCCAGCGCGCGTTCGCCGGTGGAAGGGGGTGTCGAAGTGAGGGTCACGGGCGTATGGCAGCGCAGCCGGGCGGCCGGCGACAGCGCTTGCGCAGCGCTGTGCGACAAGCGGTTGAACGGTGCGACGAGCGGCACGCCGAACGGTCGCGCCGTCGGCCGTGACGCTTGACCCCGAGGCCTCCCACCGGCCCAATTCGGATATGACGAAGCGCACGCCACAGCGGCTGGCCGCCGCGGCAGCCGTACTCCTCGCAGCCGCATCGGCCTGTACCGCCCGGCACGAGACCGCCCGCCCGGCCCCGCACCACGCGCACCAGGACTCCGAACGGCCCGCGTCATCGGGCACGGGCGGCGGAGCGGCCGCGCTGCGCGGGTTCACCCTGGTCGCGACGGGTGACGTACTCCCGCACACCTCGATCATCGAGCGTGCGCACAAGGACGCACACGGCCGCGGATACGACTTCCGTCCGATGCTCGCGGCGGTGAAGCCTCTCGTCACCGGCGCCGACCTGGCGATCTGTCACATGGAGACGGTGTACGGCGCGAAGGGCGGCCCGTACACGGGCTGGCCCACCTTCAAGTCCCCGCCCCAGGTCGCCGCCGCGCTCGCGGCCACCGGCTACGACTCCTGCTCGGCCGCCTCCAACCACACGCTGGACGACGGCCCGGCGGGCATCCGCAGAACGCTGGGAGCACTCGACGCGGCAGGCGTCGCCCATACGGGCTCAGGGCGTACGGCAGCCGAATCGGAGCGCCCGGCCTGGCTGAAGGGCGGCAGCGCGAAGGTCGCCCAACTGGCGTACACCTACGACACGAACGGGTTCCCGCAGCCCGAAGGGCAGCCCTGGGCCGTCCACCTCATCGACGAACAACAGATCGTGGCCGACGCCAGGGCGGCCCGCACGGCGGGCGCTGACGTGGTCGTCGTCAGCATCCACTGGGGCACGGAGTGGCAGGACACCCCGAACGACCAGCAGCTGACCCTGGGCCGCGCCCTCACCGCGTCGAAGACCGCGGGCCGCCCCGACATCGACCTGATCCTCGGCACGCACGCGCACGTCCCGCAGGCCTACGAGAAGGTCAACGGCACCTGGATCATCTACGGCATGGGCGACCAGATCGCGGGCGAGATGTACAACCCCACAGGCGCCCAGGACGACCGGGGCAACGAGAGCTCCATCGGCCGCTTCACCTTTACCCCGCCGGCGAAGCGCGGCGGCCGCTGGACGGTGACGAAGGCGGAGTTCGTCCCCCAGTGGATGGACCTGCGCACGGGCCGCGTCGTGAACCTCCCCGAGGCCCTGCGCGGCCACCCGAAGCGCGCCGACTACCGCGCCGCGCAGTCGGCGATCCGCACGGCGGTCCTGAGCAGGGGAGCAGCGGCCGACGGCCTCACGATGGCCGGGAAGTGAGGGTTACGGCACGACCGTGACGGGCCAGCGGCCGGCCTTCACGAGGCGTACGGCGACGGAACCGATGATCCGGTGCCCGGCCGACTCCGAGGCCCCGACGACCACGGCGTCCGCCTTGAGTTCGTCCGCCGCGGTGACCAGGCCGTTGTACGGATCGCCGCGGAAGGTGTGGAACTCCCACCGCACGTCGAAGACCCCCTTCATGCGGTCGACGGCGGTGCGGATCTCCGCGACGAGGCCCTCGGCGATCTCCGAGGTGGTTTCCGAGACCGGTGCGCCCATCGCGGCTCCCGCGGCGAGCACCGGCTGGACGTAGACGATGGCGAGCAGCGCGTTCTGCCTGCGGGCGAGGCCTCCGGCGTACGCTGCGGCGCGCATCGACGACTCGGAACCGTCGATGCCGACGACGATCACCTTGGGGCCGTCCGTGCCGCGTTCGAACTGCTGCCGTTCATGCTGCTGATCTGTCACGGCAGGAGGCTATCGGCTGATCGCGCATACGTCCCCATCAGGTGTTCTATTCGTGCACCTCGCGCGGGGAGGCGACGACCAGGAACGCGTCCGAGGACAGGTCCATGACGACGGTCGCCCTGATCCCGGCACGGCGCTGCTCTGCCGCGAACTGCTCCGCGGGCCAGCTGCCATGAGGTCCTCCGGCAGGGAACGTCTCCAGCACTCGCCGTGACACCATGACGACCACACCTCCACCCGTACGCACAACTCCGTACTGCGCGTCTGCCCCGACTGCGACGTTTCAATCACACGTGGTGAGGCGCTGTCCTGCTCGGCACTATCGTGGGCGCATGTCGACAGCAGCCATCCGTATCGTCTCCCGCTCCTCGCCCATGGCCCTCGCCCAAGTGGAGCGTGTGCGAGCCGAGTTGGCCGTACTCCACCCGGGCCTGCGCACCGAGGTGGTGCCCGTCACCACTTCGGGTGACCGCTGGATGGGCGACCTGGCGAAACTGGGCGGGAAGGGTGCCTTCACCAAGGAGGTCGACGCCGCGCTGCTCGCGGGCGAGGCGGACCTCGCGGTGCACTGCGTCAAGGACATCCCGGCCGACCGCCCTCTCCCGGCGGGCACGGTGTTCGCGGCCTTCCTCAAGCGGGACGACATCCGCGACGCCCTCATCCACCCTGGTGGCGCCACTCTCGACGAGCTTCCCGCCGGAACCCGGATCGGTACGTCGTCGGTCCGCCGCATCGCGCAACTCGCGGCGTCCCACCCGGAGCTGGAATGCGTCCCGATGCGCGGAAACGCCAACAGGCGCCTGGAGAAGCTCGCGGCGGGCGAAGCCGACGCGCTGCTCCTCGCGGTGGCGGGACTGGAGCGCATCGGCCGCACGGACGTGATCACCGAGACGCTCTCGGTGGACACGATGTGCCCGCCGATCGGCGCGGGCATTCTCGCCCTGCAGTGCCGCGAGGACGACACGGCCACGATCGACGCCGTCAGCGGTCTCGGCGACCCCCCGTCGTGGAAGGAGGCCACCGCCGAGCGGATGTTCCTCCACGTGCTCCAGGGGCACTGCAACAGCCCCATCGCCGGCTACGCGCGCGCCGAGCGCAACGGCGAACTCTCGCTGCGCGCAAGGGTGTTCACCCCGGACGGCAAGACCGTACTCAACGCCCACGAGTGGGCGGGCCCGCTGGACCCGGCCACCCTCGGCACCTCGGTCGCGGTGGCACTCCTGCGCCAGGGCGCACGCGAACTGATCGACGGCATCGCGCACTGACGGTCCCGTTATCAGTGGCCGCCCCTAGGCTTGATCCCAACAGTCCATCGAGCAATGGGGATTGCCGAGACTGCACCCCGCCCCGGAACAGCGCACCGGGGCGGGGCACTCGAATCAGGGAGCGTATGTCTGACGCATTGACGGAATTCCTGCGTGCCAGGATCGCGGAGGACGATCGCGCGGCAATGGCCGCCTCCTCCATGCTGCCATGGGTACAGGGGGAGGACCCGGAGGGCAGCCCCACCTTCGTGATCCAGGGGGAGTACGGCAGCCTGGCCATCGAATGCCCGGCCGCGGCCGACGCCGTTCATATCGCCCGCCACACCCCCTCCCGGGTCCTGGCCGAGGTGCAGGCCAAGCGGCGCGTACTCGCCCGGCATGTCCTCAGCCCGGCGAACGGTGAAACCGAGACGCCTTGGGACAACGTCGACGACTGCCAGTACGACGGTGACAACTGGCCATGCCCCGACCTGCTCGATATCGCCCTGCCATACGCCGACCACGCGGAATACCGCGACGAGTGGCGGGTCACCTGAGGGCAGCCCTACTCCGAGCGACGCCGGATCGACGTCATCATGCGGCGCATGCCAAGGACGTGACCGTGCGTGCCGATGACGAGTGCGCGGTAGACGCCGCCGGCCAGGCCGGGGAACGAGGCCCGTGATTCGGCGCTCAGGAGGGTCTGTCCAGGACCGGCGGGTTCGATGCGGAATATCAGGGCGTACGTCGAGAAGCGGTGGCGGCCCTGGAGAATCAGCTCCCGTCCCGGTTCCGCGGTGGTCACGCGGAAGCCTGGATAGGTCGAGCCTTCGGCGCACGGGCGCGGGCCGGACCTGGTCGTGTCGGCGGCGCCGATCAGCTGGGTGTACCGGACCATCCCGGCTCCGGCGAACGAGCGGTCGAGCGTCTCGCCCAGGCCCCGCCAGACGGCGTCGGCATCCGCCGCGATGACGGTCGTGTGCACGTCGACGTACGGCAGTGAAGCGGTCTGCACAAGAGCCTCCATGGTCCCCGGGCCACTCAGCCGGGATTGGCTGTACCGGGTCGGCCGGTCCCTCACCAGACTCGCTGCTGACCGCGTCGAGGCACAACCATCGCACCGGAGGTGACTTTCGTGGAGCAGGGGAGCACGGGGGATTCCACGACCGCCCCATTGAAGATCGCGCTCATGGACGTCGGCATCGGGCTTCTCGCCACGGCTGCCGCCGTACGCCGGCTGCGCCCCGACGCCGATCTTGTTCTCTCCTGCGATCCCGACGGCATGCCCTGGGGCCCGCGTACCCCCGAGGACGTAACGGTCCGTGCCCTGGCCGTGGCCGAAGCGGCGGTCGCGCATCGGCCCGACGCGCTGATCGTCGCCTGCAACACCGCCACCGTGCATGCCCTGCCCGCTCTTCGCGCCCGTCTGGAACCTGCCGTGCCCGTCATCGGGACCGTCCCCGCTGTCAAGCCGGCGGCGACAGGCGGTGGACCCGTGGCCGTATGGGCGACCCCCGCCACCACCGGCAGCCCCTATCTGCGCACTCTCATCAGGGAGTTCGCCGCCGGGGTGCCCGTCGCCGAGGTGGCGTGTCCGGGGCTCTCCGATGCCGTTCAGGACGCGGACGAGGAGGCTGTCGCTCTCGCGGTGGCCTCCGCGACCGAGCGGACTCCGCACGGCACAGAGGCGATTGTGCTGGGCTGTACCCACTACGAACTCGTCGCGGACCTCATCCGCGCGGCCGTTCAGCGGCCAGGCATGCCGCCGCTCGTCCTGCACGGATCCGCCGGTGCGGTCGCCGCTCAGGCATTGCGCAGACTCGGAGAGCGGCTCATGCCCCAGGCGCCCGCCACGGGTGGCCTGGCCGTGCTTCTCAGCGGGCGCGAGGCGCGGCTTCCGGTCCAGGCTCTGGCGTACGCCGAGGGTCGTCTGCTGCAGCCCAGGCGCCCCGCACGCTGATCGCTGGCAGGGTGATCCGCATGGACGTACGGGCACAAGAACTCGCCGACCTGCTGGTGGCCAAGTGGGCCTCCCCCCGGGGCGTGCACCTCATGGAGGCAGGCGCCACCGTGGTCGGCGGGCTCCTCGCGGAGGGGCCGCTCACGCCCGCGCGGGCCGGTGAGCTGCTCGGCTGGCCGGGCGAGCAGGTGCTCGACCGCTTCCGGGAGATGGATTTCGACCTGGAGACGGACCGGCTCCGGCGGATCGTCGGGGCGGGTGTCTCGCTGGACATGGATCGGCCGTATGCCATGGAACTGCAGGGCCGCCGCGTCACGGGCTGGTGCGCCATGGACGTGCTGATGTTCCCGGTCGTCCTCAAGGAGACCCGCTCCGCGGTGACCGGGCGCTGCGCGGCGACAGGCGTTCCCGTGTCGCTGACCGTCACCCCGGAGGGCGTACGCGACCTGACGCCCGCATCCGCCGCGGTGACCCTCGCGCCCGCCACCGGCGCCGACATCCGGCCGGTCTTCTGTGACCGCGTCAACTTCTACGCGGACTCTGAACTGGCCGCCGGCGCCGTGGCCGCCGACCCCGATCTCGCCGTGTGCACGGTGGCGGATGCCTGGGCGGTGGGTCGGCGGCTGGCCGGGCTCTTCGGCTAGGTGCCGATACCCGGGAACAGGTCGAGGAACGGTGCCGCGGTGGCCGCGATGCCGCGGCCGAAGGGGGCGTCGAAGTCCCAGATCAGGAAGAGCAGGAAGGCGATCAGCGCGGAGAACAGGCCGGCCAGGAGGAGTTCACTGGGCGAGCGGCGGATCTGGAGGGTGAAGATCAGGCCGACCGTGACCAGGGCTCCTGTGATCAGGCCGAACCAGACGACCCCGGGCATGGTGGCACCGGCGCTCTGGCCGCGGGCTCCTCTGGCGTCGTCGGCGGCCGCGACCTGGTCGACCAGCGGCTGGTAGGCCTGGCCCTCGTGGTCGGTCCTGGGCTGGTAGTCGGTGACGTCGCGGCGTACCTGGTTCAGGAGCTCGGTGCCCTTGTCCGTGAGCTCACCGTGGTCGGCCATGTGCTTCCACTCGGTGTCGATCACATAGGTGACGTAGGCGTTGACGTCGCTGCGGATACGGTCCCGGACCGCGGCGGGATAGACCTCCGAGCGGACATCGACCTCGTGCAGCGCCTGGGCTTCCTGGCGTACGGACTCCTGGGCCGCGCTCCGCGCCTCCCAGACGCCGGCGATGGCAAGCCCCAGGACGATCGCGTAGACCACGCCGATCATCATCGTCATGTACTCGATGACGTCGGGAGTTTCGGTGGGGTCGTCGTCATCTCCGATTCTGCGGTTGTTGATGAGAGTGATGGTCAGCACGACGGCGCAGGCGGCAGCCATCGCGATGGAGAGAACGAGCCATTCCGACATGGGGCATCTCCGTCGATCAACGGGAGGAACGCGGGCGCAGCACAGCGACCGCGAAGACGGCGGGGGCCGTGACGAGAAGGGTCAGCGAGACCAGGGAAGGGCTGGTCTGGCGCTTCTTGCGGGGTGGTTTGCGGTACGCGGGAAGCGCCACCGGCCGGGGTGGCGCCGGGCGGACCGTCGGGGTCGGTGAGGGTTTCGGCGGCTCGGGCGGCGGCGGAGGAGGAGGCGGCGGTGGTGGTGGAGGGGGTGGCGGTGGTGGCGGGAGCGCCTTGCGGACCGGTGGGGGTTTGCGCGCCGGCGGCCGGTGCTCCGCCTTGCAGCTCGACGAGCCGGACGAGCCGGACACCGCGATCGCCGTGCCGGAGGGCGCCTCGCCGTTCTGCGACACGGACGCGTACGTGCAGTTGTCCGCCGTGGCCGGCAGGGGCGTGAGGAGCAGACAGGTGAAGGCTGCCGCGGCGAACAGCCGCCCGATGAGCGGGATGAGAGTCAGCTGCGGTCGGTACACGACGAGGAGCATGAGCCGAAGTGGAGGGCAACACTCCGTGGTTGAAGCGGATTCCCCCGGAAGGTGGGAGAACTGCGGCTTTGCGTTTGAGACCGGCCCGGTCGATCAGAGGCCGAAAAATTTCTCCGCCCGCATTGAACACGGGCGGCACTCCGGACCGTACCTAGGGCCATGAACGGCGCACCCATCGCGCCGCATCCCGCAAACGGACAACTGGAGTTGACATGAATACCTGGCGGAACGCCTCGCTCGCGGTGACGGCGGTGGCAGTGCTGGCGCTGACGACGGCGTGCGGTCAGGAGACGGGCGCTGGTGCGGCGAACGGGCAGGCCGTGGGCAATGCGAGCCCTGCGGCGCAGGCCGGCGACGGCGCATACGGCGCGGGGGACGGGTACGGCTCGGACGCGACGGCGGGAAATGCGAAACCCGCCGGACAGCTGGCCGTCTGGGACAGCAAGAAACTCGGCAAGGTGGTGACCGACAGTGCGGGATTCACCCTCTACCGATTCGACAAGGACACCGCGAGTCCACCGAAGTCGAATTGCGACGGCGATTGCGCGAAGGTGTGGCCTCCCGTTCCCGCGGGCAGTGTGACCGCGGCGGCCGGCACCGATGCGTCGGTGATCGGTGAAGTCGTCAGGGCCGACGGCAGCAAGCAGCTCACGCTGGGCGGATGGCCCATGTACCGCTTCGCCAAGGACACCAAGCCCGGGGACGCCAACGGGCAGGGTGTGGGCGGAACTTGGTTCGCCTCCGCGCCCGACGGGAAGAAGGCGGCGGCGCCGGCGGCCGTGGCCGCACTGCCCGGTCTCTCCGTGCGCAAGGACGCCAAACTGGGCAACATCGTCGTGGACAAGCGCGGAATGACGGTTTACCGCTTCAAGAAGGATTCCGCCTGGCCGATGAAGTCGGCGTGCACCGGTGCGTGCCTCGACAAGTGGCCCGTTCTCGCCCCTGTGGCCAAGAGCGACACCGTCGGCATCATCAAAAAGGGATTTGTCACCTTCAACCGGCCCGACGGCCTCAAGCAGCAGTCCCTCAACTGCTGGCCCACCTACACCTTCTCCGGTGACATCAAGCCCGGCGACACGAATGGGCAGGGCATCGGCGGCACCTGGTACGCGATCTCGCCCGATGCCAAGCTGATCGGAGCGCCCAAGTAGTCTTCTCCGCAGACTTCCGGCCCGTCGCCGCACCCCCCGTTGCGGCGACGGGCCGGTCGCACATGCCGGAGGCGTGTGACCAATAACGGACCGCCAATTTCCGTTTTTGCTCGCTCTCCTGCCGGAGGATCAGTAGCCTCGGCTCGAGCACCGGTCATGGACATGGCCGTGACCGTCGTGTGGCGACTTGTTGGAGACATTGATGGAGCGTCCCGCCTGGGCCCCGCAGGGCATCGACATATCGATGCCGAGCGTCTCGCGGATCTACGACTACTACTTGGGCGGATCGCACAATTTCGAGGTGGACAGGGAAGCCGCCCGCAAGGCCATGGAGTTCGTGCCCGGGCTTCCCAAGGTCATGCAGGCGAATCGTGCCTTCATGCGCCGGGCTGTACGTTTCGCGGCCGACGCGGGGGTCACCCAGTTCCTCGACATCGGCTCGGGCATCCCCACCTTCGGCAATGTCCACGAAGTCGCCGAGGCGGCCAACCCCGAGTCCCGCGTCGTGTACGTCGACCACGACCCCGTGGCGGTAGCCCACAGCCAGGCCGTACTCGAAGGCAACGACCGGGCCCGGATCGTCGCCGCCGATCTGCGCAAGCCCCAGGAGATCCTGGACAGCCCCGAGGTCGCCGAACTCCTCGACCTGGACCGGCCGGTGGCCCTGCTCCTCGTCTCCGTACTCCACTTCATCGAGAACAGCGACGACCCGTACGGCGCCGTGGCCGCACTGCGCGACGCCCTGGCGCCCGGCAGCCTCCTCATCCTCTGCCACGCCTCCTACGAGACCATCCCGGTCCCGCAGGAGCAGTCCGCGGGCGCGGTCGGCGTCTACAACAACATCCGCAATCCACTGGTGATGCGCACCCGCGAGGAAGTCGGCCGGTTCTTCGACGGCTTCGAACTGCTGGAGCCCGGACTCGTCGCCATGCCGGACTGGCGGCCGGAGGCGCCGACCGAGCAGGAGGACCCGTTCGCCTTCGCGGGCCTTGCAGGGGTGGGACGAAAGGCGTGAGCGTACCCCCGCAGGCGTCCGGCCCCCCGACCGGACAGGACTGCAGCGAAGACAGAATCGGGCGGTTCGCCACGATCTGGAGCCGGGCCATCTTCCCGGCGACCGCGACCTCGCTCACCCGGGCGGAGTTCGAGCAGCATCTGCTGCCGCTCGCCCACCGGTTGAGCGAGGCGTTGCACGCCAGGCCCTTCGACGCGGCGCCCGCCCAGCGGATCGGCGCCGATCTGGTCGCACTGCACTGCACGGACCCGGAGGCGCTCAGCCGCAGCCTCGGGGTCGTCGACTCGTACCTGGTGCTGTACTGCGCCCAGGACGACGAACTCAGCCCCGAGGAAAGCCGCGCCCGCTGCTCCCGCCTCCAGCACGCACTGGCCGCCGGGTTCTCCCAGGCACTGCGCGAACGCACCCTCACCGAGCAGGAGGCCATCGCCCGCTCCGCGCTCTCCGCGCGCAGCGCCGCCGAAGAGGCACTGCACGCCACCGAGGCCCGCTTCCGCGCGGTCTTCGAGGGCGCGGCCATCGGGATAGGCATCGCCGACCTCGAAGGCAACGTCCTGGAGCTCAACGAGACGCTGCAGCGGATGTTCGGCGGGTTCGGCCAGAGCCTGCGCAGCCGCAATGTGAGCGAGTGGGTCCACCCCGAGGACGCGCCCCAGGTCTGGGGCCTGTACGGGGAGTTGGTGCGGGGCGAGCGCGAGCACTACCGGGTCGAGAAGCCGTACTACCGGAGCGACGGCACCGTCCTGTGGACCAACCTCACCGTCTCGCTGCTGCGCGACGCGGAGGGCGTCCCGCAGTACCAGCTGGCGCTGATGGAGGACACCACCGAGCGCCGGCTGCTCAATCTGCGTCTGCGGTACGAGGCGACACACGACGCGCTCACCGGCCTGCCCAACCGCACGCTGTTCTTCGAGCGGCTCGACAAGGTGCTCGCGGCCCGCGACGGCACACGCTTCGGCCTCTGCTATCTCGACCTCGACGGCTTCAAGGCGATCAACGACAGCCTGGGCCACTCGGCCGGTGACCGCCTTCTCGTCGAGATCGCCGACCGGCTGCAGAGCTGCGCGCCCGCACCCGGCGAGATGGTCGCCCGGCTCGGCGGCGACGAGTTCGTCGCACTCACCACGGGAGGGGACACCGAACGCGAGGTCGGCGAACTCGCCGCCCGTATCCTCTCGGTGCTCTCGACCCCGATCCGCCTGGACGGCCGCGAGCTGACCGTGCGCGGCTCCATCGGCATCGTCGAGGGACCGACGGGGGAGCGCACCGCCGCCGAGGTGCTGCGCAGCGCCGACATCACCATGTACCGGGCCAAGGCGGCAGGCGGCAACCGCTACGAGATCGCCGACGCGGAGGCGGACGCCCGCGCCATCACCCGGCACGGGCTGACCATGGCGCTGCCCGCCGCCCTGGACCGCGGCGAGTTCTTCATCGAGTACCAGCCGCTCGTGCACCTCGGTGACGGCAGCGTGCACGGGGCCGAGGCGCTGGTGCGCTGGCTGCACCCGCATCACGGGGTCCTGGGACCCGACCGCTTCATCGCGCTTGCCGAGCACACCGGGCTGATCGTGCCGCTGGGCCGCTGGGTCCTTGAGGAATCCGTACGGCAGGCGAGATTCTGGGAGGAGCAGCATCCCGCGCACAGCGACGGCGGGCCGCTGCGGATCAATGTGAACCTCTCGCCCACCCAGCTCCACCACCCCGGTCTGGTCGCCGACACGGTGGACGTACTGGAGCGGTCGGGGCTCTCACCGGGCGCGCTCTGCCTGGAGGTCACCGAGTCCGCGCTGATCGGCGCGGACGAGGACCTGCTGAAGCCGTTGCGGCAGCTTGCCGAGATGGGCATCGACATCGCCCTCGACGACTTCGGCACCGGCTACTCGAATCTCGCGAACCTGCGCAGGCTGCCGGTCAGCGTCCTCAAACTCGACCGCTCCTTCACCCAGGGCATGCAGACCCATCCGGCCGACCCCGTCGATCTGAAGATCGTCGAGGGGATCGTGTCGCTGGCCCACAGCCTGGAGCTGGCCGTGACCGTGGAGGGCGTGGAGACGGGGGCGCAGGCCGACCAGCTGCGGGAGTTGGGCTGCGACACCGCACAGGGCTGGTACTACGCCAGGCCGGGCGCCCCCGACCGGATTCACAGCCTGCTGCTGGCCGACGCCGTGTGACCCGACAGCAGGACGTCCTGCAGGACGCGCGCGGCACGCGGCGGGGCCACGTCGCTGCGGTGCGCGAGCGCGATCGTACGGTGCAGACCGGGACGGGCCAGGGGTGTGACCAGCAGGTCGCGCCCGGCCCGCGCGGCCACCATGCGAGGCACCACGGCGACGCCGAGGCCTGCCCGCACGAAACCGAGCACCGCGTCCATCTCGCCGCCCTCGACGGTGAAGTACGGCTCGAAGCCCGCCGCGCGGCAGGCGGAGAGCGTGAGGTCGCGCAGGTCGTAGCCGTGCCGGAACATCACCATCGGCTCGCCCTCCAGGTCGGCGATGCGCAGCGGTGAGCGGGGTGCGGGCGCGGCCGCCGAGGAGACCACCACCAGGTCCTCGTGCAGCAACTCGACGGTGGTCAGCGCCGGTGCCGGGGCCGGCAGGGGGAGCACGATCAGCGCCAGGTCGAGGGCGCCGCGCGCCAGTTCCCGTACGAGATCGTGGCTGCCGCCCTCCTCGATCATCAGCTGGATGCCGGGGTGCTGGTCGTGGAAGGCACGCAGCACGTCGGGGAGCAGCCCCGTGCAGAGACTCGGCGTCGCCCCCAGGCGCACCCTGCCGCGCCGCAGCTGAGCCAGTTCGAGGACCTCGTGGCGTGCGGTGTCCGCGTCGGCGAGGATCCGCCGGGCGAGCGGAAGCAGGGCCTCTCCGGCGTCGGTGAGCGTGATGTTGCCGCGGGCGCGGCTGAACAGCTCGGCGCCGAGCTCCTTCTCCAGCGCCCTGATCTGCTGGGAGAGCGACGGCTGGGAGACGTGCACCTCCTCGGCGGCGCGGGTGAAGTGCCGGGCCTCGGCGACGGCCACGAAATAGGTGAGCTGCTGGAACTGCATGAACACCACGATAGGCCATGGCTATGGAGATGAGCCGGACCATGTCTTGGACCTCTGGCCCTATGCAGGCCTAACGTTTCGTGTCATGGCACTGGCAACGCGGACGGACCGACGGCCGTCGATGGCGCGGACGGTTCTGAAATCGACCGTCGGGAAAAAACTGATCATGGCGGTGAGCGGCCTGATCATGCTGATGTACCTGGTCGTCCACATGCTCGGGAACCTGAAGATCTTCTTCGGGGCGGGGGAGTTCAATCACTACGCGCACTGGCTGCGCACGCTCGGCGAGCCCTTCCTGCACTACGAGTGGGCGCTCTGGCTCATCCGCGTGGTGCTGGTCGCGGCCGTCGTGGCGCACGCGGTCTCCGCGTATCAGCTCAGCAGGCTCGACCGCAGGGCCCGCCCGGTCGCGTACGCCCACCGGCGCAAGCGCTCCAGCTATGCGACCCGCACCATGCGCTGGGGCGGGATCATCCTGGCGCTGTTCATCGTCTGGCACCTCCTGGACCTGACGACCGGCACCGTGCACCCGGGGGGATTCCAGCAGGGGCACCCCTACCAGAACGTCGTCGACACCTTCGGCACCTGGTACAGCGACGTCATCTACATCGTCGCGATGCTCGCGCTCGGGCTGCACATCCGGCACGGATTCTGTAGCGCCGCGCAGACCCTCGGCGCGGGCAACGCCACCCGCGACCGCTTCCTCAAGGTCACGGCGAACGTCCTCGCGCTGGTCCTGACCGTGGGCTTCATCGCCGTACCCGTCGCCGTCATGACCGGAGTCGTGAGCTGACATGAACGAATACGCGCAGTACGCGACCGGCGCTCCGCTCGCCGACACCAAGGCCCCGCAGGGGCCGGTCGCCGAACGCTGGGACACCCGCCGCTTCGAGGCCAAGCTGGTCAATCCGGCCAACCGCCGCAAGCACACCGTCATCGTCGTCGGCACGGGTCTCGCGGGCGGAGCCGCGGGTGCCACGCTCGCCGAACAGGGCTATCACGTCGTCCAGTTCTGCTTCCAGGACTCCCCGCGCAGGGCCCACTCCATCGCCGCGCAGGGCGGCATCAACGCCGCCAAGAACTACCGCAACGACGGCGACTCCATCCACCGGCTCTTCTACGACACCGTCAAGGGCGGCGACTTCAGGGCGCGCGAGTCCAACGTCCACCGCCTCGCCCAGATCTCCGTGGAGATCATCGACCAGTGCGTCGCCCAGGGCGTGCCCTTCGCCCGCGAGTACGGCGGCCTCCTCGACACCCGGTCCTTCGGCGGCGTCCAGGTCTCGCGCACCTTCTACGCACGCGGGCAGACCGGCCAGCAACTCCTGCTCGGCGCCTACCAGGCGCTGTCGCGGCAGATCGCCGCCGGCACCGTCGAGATGCACCCGCGCACCGAGATGCTCGACCTGATCGTCATCGACGGCAAGGCGCGCGGGATCGTCGCCCGCGACCTGATCACCGGCAGGATCGACACGTACTTCGCGGACGCGGTGGTCCTCGCCAGCGGTGGCTACGGCAACGTCTTCTACCTGTCCACCAATGCCATGAACTCCAACGCCACCGCCATCTGGCGGGCCCACCGCCGCGGCGCCCACTTCGCCAACCCCTGCTTCACCCAGATCCACCCCACCTGCATCCCGCGCACCGGCGACCACCAGTCCAAGCTGACGCTGATGAGCGAATCGCTCCGTAACGACGGCCGCATCTGGGTGCCCAAGGCGCAGGGCGACACCCGGGCGGCCGCCGACATCCCCGAGAGCGAGCGCGACTACTACCTGGAGCGCATCTACCCCGCCTTCGGCAACCTGGTCCCACGCGACATCGCATCGCGGGCCGCCAAGAACGTCTGCGACGAGGGCAGGGGAGTGGGCCCCGGCGGCCAGGGCGTCTACCTCGACTTCGCCGACGCGATCGCCCGCATGGGACGCAAGGCGGTGGAGGAGAAGTACGGCAACCTCTTCGACATGTACGCGCGGATCACCGCGGAGGACCCGTACGAGACCCCCATGCGGATCTACCCCGCCGTGCACTACACGATGGGCGGACTCTGGGTCGACTACGACCTCCAGACCACCATCCCCGGCCTGTTCGCCATCGGGGAGGCCAACTTCTCCGACCACGGGGCCAACCGCCTCGGCGCCTCCGCCCTGATGCAGGGCCTCGCCGACGGCTACTTCGTCCTTCCCTCCACCATCAACGACTACCTCGCCCGCAACCCGCACCACGGCGAGATCGATGCCGCGCATCCGGCGGTCACCGAGACCGTCACCGCCACCCAGGAGCGCCTGGAGCGGCTGCTCGCCGTCGACGGCGACCGCACCCCCGACTCCTTCCACCGCGAAATCGGTGAGCTGATGTGGGAGTTCTGCGGAATGGCCCGCACCGAGGAAGGGCTGCGCAAGGCGCTCGACCGCATCCCGCAGATCCGCGACGAATTCTGGCGCCGGATCAAAGTCCCCGGCAGCGGCGAGGAGTTCAACCAGTCCCTGGAGCGCGCCAACCGCATCGTCGACTATCTGGAGCTCGCCGAGCTCATGTGTCTCGACGCGCTGCACCGCGCCGAGTCCTGCGGGGGTCACTTCCGCGAGGAGTCCCAGACCCCCGACGGCGAAGCGGCCCGCAGGGACGAGGAGTTCAGCTACGCGGCCGCCTGGGAGTTCACCGCCACCGGCGTCGCCCCCGTCCTGCACAAGGAAGACCTCGTCTTCGAGTACGTCCACCCCACTCAGCGGAGCTACGCATGAAGCTCACCCTGCGCGTCTGGCGCCAGAAGAACGCCGACGCCCCCGGCGCGATGACCACCTACCAGGTCGACGGCATCTCCCAGGACATGTCGTTCCTGGAGATGCTCGACACCCTGAACGAGGAGCTCACCCTCAAGGGCGACGAACCCGTCGCCTTCGACCACGACTGCCGCGAAGGCATCTGCGGAGCCTGCTCGCTGGTCATCAACGGCGACGCCCACGGCCCCGAGCGCACCACCACCTGCCAGCTCCACATGCGGTCCTTCGACGACGGCGACACCATCGACGTCGAGCCCTGGCGGGCCTCGGCCTTCCCGGTCGTCAAGGACCTCGTCGTCGACCGTTCCTCCTTCGACCGGATCATCCAGTCGGGCGGCTACATCTCCGCCCCGACCGGCGCCGCGCCCGAGGCGCACTCCACCCCGGTCCCCAAGCCCGACGCCGACTTCGCCTTCGAGCACGCCGAGTGCATCGGCTGCGGGGCCTGCGTGGCGGCCTGCCCCAACGGCTCGGCGATGCTCTTCACCTCGGCGAAGATCAACCACCTCAATGTGCTGCCGCAGGGCGCACCCGAGCGCGAGACCCGGGTACTGGACATGGTCGCGCAGATGGACGAGGAGGGCTTCGGCGGCTGCACCCTGACCGGGGAGTGCGCCACCGCCTGCCCCAAGGGCATCCCGCTGCCCTCGATCGCCGCGATGAACAAGGAGTGGCTGCGGGCCACCCGCAAGGTCAGCCGCTGACCGCGCGCAGCGCGCCGGGACGGCGGCCGCCCAGCCGGTCCAGCGCCGCGGATGTCGCATCGTCCGCGGGGAGATGGACCAGCAGGCGCTGACCGTCCCGGCCGGGGAGCTCCAGCGTTTCGTACGCGAGGCGCAGCGGCCCCGCCTCGGGGTGCACCAGCCGCTCCACCCCGGTCCGGGTGGGCAACTCGCGCTGCTGCGTGAGCCGTTCGGAAAACGGGGCGCCCGCGGTGACGGTGAGTTCATTGACGAGTTCCAGGGCGTACTGGTCCTCGCGGGCGATCTCGAAGCGCAGGCCTGCGGCGTACGCGTCGGCCACCTTCTCCCAGTCGGGGAACACGTCCCTGGCCCTGGGGTGGGTGAACACGTAACGGATCAGGCTGGGAGGTTCTCCCTCCAGCATGCCGAGCGGGCCGGCCAGCCGCTCGTATCCGCCGGTGAAGGCGACCACCTCGCTCAGCCGGTTGAGGAGCACGGCGGCCGTGGGCTCCAGACGGTCGAGGAGGGCCTGCACGGTGGGCCGTACGGAACGGACCGGCGACTCGGCGCCCGGGCACAGCAAGGAGCCGCTCTCCTCCTGCTTCAGCAGCTGGCGCAGCCGCGTCCTGGCATCGGACGACAGCCGCAGCGCGTCGGCGAGTGCCGCCATGACCTGTGTGGAGGGGTGGCGGTCGCGGCCCTGTTCGAGCCGGGCGAGGTACTCGACGCTGATCCCCGCGAGGGTCGCCAGCTCGGACCTGCGCAGCCCGGGAGTGCGGCGGCGCGGGCCTTCCACGAGACCCACCTCCGAAGGCGTCACCGACTCGCGGCAGGTACGCAGGAAGGTGCCCAACTCGTTGTCGCTCACAGGGAGATCGTAGCGAGGTGCACCGCCGCGGAGGGTAGCCCTGCCACTACCAGCATCGGCCGGGCCTTCCTCCGCCACGCCGCACTCGGCAGTCTTTCCCCATGACTTCAGAAACCAGCACCACGTCCCCGCTCCCGCTCGCCGCAGGCCGCTGGGAGATCGACACCAACCACTCAGAGGTGGGTTTCACCATCCGCCACCTCGGCATTTCCAAGGTGCGCGGCCACTTCGGCCAGGTCGAGGCCGAGCTGGTCGTCGGCGGGACGATCGAGGAGAGCGCGATCACCGCGACCGTCGCCCTCAGCTCGATCGACACCGGGAACCCCCAGCGTGACGAGCATGTCCGCTCCGCCGACCTGCTTGACGTCGCGAACCGGCCGACCATGACGTTTCGCTCCACCAAGGCGTCCGGCAAGGGCGAGGAGTGGGTACTGGAAGGCGACTTGACCATCGGTGACGTCACCCGGACGGTCACCTTCGAGGTGGAGTTCGGTGGAGCCGTGGACTTCGCCGACAACCGCAAGCACGCCGGGTTCGAGGCCAAGAGCGAGATCCGGCGCAGCGACTTCGGCCTGAACTTCGGTGCGGCCGACGCCCTGCTCGGGGACGTCGTCAAGATCCAGCTGGACGCGCAGTTCCTGTCACCCGCATGAGATAGGGCGCGGTCCGGCTGCCCGGTGCGCAGGCCACCTCGGCCGGCGTACCGGCGGCGACGATCCGTCCGCCCTCGTCACCGCCGCCGGGCCCCATGTCGATCACCCGGTCGGCGTCGGCGACCACCGTCATGTCGTGCTCGACGACGACCACCGAGTGGTCGGCGTCCACCAGGCCGTGCAACTGCCGCATCAGCACCTCGACATCGGCCGGGTGGAGCCCGGTCGTCGGCTCGTCGAGTACGTAAAGGGTGTGGCCGCGCCCGGCACGCTGGAGCTCGGAGGCGAGCTTGATGCGCTGTGCCTCGCCGCCCGACAGCTCGGTCGCCGGCTGCCCGAGCCGCAGATAGCCGAGTCCCACATCGAGCAGGGCGCGCAGACTGCGTACGGCGGCGGGGGTGCCCGCGAAGAACGCGGCCGCGGACTCGACGGTCAGGTCCAGGACCTGGGCGATGTTCAGCCCCTCGTGGGTGATCTCCAGCGTCTGCGGGTTGTACCGCGCCCCGTGGCAGTCGGGGCAGGGGGAGTAGGTACTCGGCAGGAACAGGAGCTCGACCGAGACGAAGCCTTCGCCCTGACAGGTCTCGCACCGGCCGCCCGGCACGTTGAAGGAGAACCGGCCGGCCTTGTAGCCGCGCGCCCGCGCCTCGTCGGTGGCGGTGAACAGCTTGCGTACGACGTCGAAGAGACCGGTATACGTGGCGAGGTTCGACCGAGGCGTACGGCCGATCGGTTTCTGATCGACCCTCACCAGCCGCTGCACCCCCGGCAGTTCCTCGGTGATCTCGCCGATGAGCGTGGACTTGCCCGAGCCCGAGACGCCCGTGATCGCGGTGAAGGCGCCGAGCGGGATCTCCGCGGTGAGGCCGTCCAGGTTGTGCCGGGTGACGGGACCGATCCTCAGCAGGCCCGACGGGGTGCGCACCGGTCGTGCGGCGCGGGGGGCCTCGTCGAAGAGGAAGCGCCGGGTCACCGACTCCGCCACGGCTGCCAGTTCCGCGGGCGGACCGCTGTGCAGCACCAGACCGCCGTGCTCGCCTGCGAGGGGGCCCACGTCGACGAGCCAGTCCGCCCGCCGTACGACATCCAGATGGTGCTCCACGACGAAGACCGAATTGCCCGATGCCTTCAACCGGTCGAGGACCACCAGCAGGGCCTCGGTGTCGGCCGGGTGGAGGCCCGCCGACGGCTCGTCCAGGACGTAGACGACGCCGAACAGTCCGGAGCGCAGCTGGGTGGCGAGCCGCAGCCGCTGCAGCTCGCCGGAGGACAGCGTCGGGGTGGTGCGGTCCAGGCTCAGATAGCCCAGGCCCAGTTCGGTGACGACCTCGATACGGGCAAGGAGGTCGCCGGTCAGTACTCGGGCCGTCTCGCTCGCCTGATCCTCGCCGAGGATCTTGGCCAGCACGGACAGCGGCAGCCCCGCGAGTTCGGCGATCGTACGGCCGGCGAAGGTGACGGCGAGGGCTTCGGGCCGCAGCCTGCTGCCCCCGCACACCGGGCAGGGCTCGCTCGCCAGGAAACGCTCGGCCTTGGCGCGCAGCGTCTGGCTCTTGGAGTCGGAGAAGGTGTGCAGGACATAGCGCTGGGCGCTCATGTACGTGCCCTGGTAAGGGCGTTGGATGCGCCCGGCCTCCCTGACCGGGTGCACGGTGACGACCGGCTGCTCGTCGGTGAAGAGGATCCAGTCGCGGTCCTGCTGGTCGAGCTCCCGCCACGGCCGGTCGACGTCGTATCCGAGGGCGTCCAGTACGTCGCGCAGGTTCTTGCCCTGCCAGGCGCCGGGCCAGGCGGCGATCGCCCCCTCGCGGATCGACAGCGCGGGGTCGGGGACGAGCAGTTCCTCGGTGGTGCGGTGGACGCGGCCGAGGCCGTGGCATCCGGGGCAGGCCCCGGCCGCCGTGTTCGGTGAGAAGGCGTCCGAGTCGAGGCGCTCGGCGCCCGCCGGATAGCGGCCCGCGCGCGAGAAGAGCATCCGCAGGGAGTTGGAGAGCGTGGTGACCGTGCCGACCGATGAGCGCGAGGTGGGCGCCGAGCGGCGCTGTTCCAGGGAGACCGCGGGCGGCAGGCCGCTGATCTCCGCGACCTTGGGGGCGCCGACCTGGTGGATCAGGCGGCGCGCGTAGGGAGCCACCGACTCGAAGTAGCGGCGCTGGGCTTCCGCGTAGACCGTGCCGAAGGCCAGCGAGGACTTGCCGGAGCCCGAGACCCCCGTGAAGACGACGAGCGCATCGCGGGGGATGTCCACGTCGACGCCGCGCAGATTGTGCTCGCGGGCGCCACGGACACGTAGATACGGGTCGTGAGGGCTTTGCATACCGGAATTCTAGGCCGTGATCCGGGCCAGCCGCCGGTAGGAGTCCAGCATCGCCCCGCGGTCGTAGGTGCTTGTCGTGACCAGGTACTCGTCCGCGCCGCTGCGTCCGATGATCTTCTCCAGGCCGTCCGTGACCTCGTCCTCGGTGCCGTGCAGCTGCCCGCGCAGGGCCTCGTCGAAGAGCGTGCGCTCGCGGTCGGTCATGGACAGGGTGAGCACCTTCTCGGCGGAGATCAGCGGCGGGAATTCTCCGTGCGTACGCGAATACGCCGTGGACCAGGCCTCCGGCAGCAGAATGCGCCGGGCCTCCTGTGTGGTCTCCGCGACGGCGACCGTCCCGGAGAGGACGACGTACGGGCGCTCGCCCCAGGCCGAGGGCCTGAAGGCGTCCCGGTACTCCTCGACGGCGCGCAGCATCGCGTCCTCGCCCCGTACGGCCGCGATCACCAGCGGCAGCCCTGCCTCGGCCGCGACCTGCGCGCCCGCGCCCGTCGCCAGGACGAACGCGGGCACCCGCAGACCCTCCGCGGGGCGGGCGTGGACCTGCGGGTGGGCGGACTGGTCGCCGGTGAAGTAGCCGAGCAGCTCGGCGAGCTGCGCCGTGAAATCGCCGGCGTCCTCCTTGCCGCGGCCCAGTGCCTTGCGTATCCCGCCGGTGAAGCCCACCGAGCGGCCGAGGCCCATGTCGATGCGGCCGGGGAACAGGGACTCCAGGACGCCGAACTGCTCGGCCACGACGAGGGGTTGGTGGTTGGGCAGCATGACGCCGCCCGTGCCGACCCGGATCCTGGTGGTCGCCGCGGCCACCGCCGCTGCGAGCACCGTGGGCGCCGAGCCCGCGACCCCGGGGACGCTGTGATGTTCCGAGACCCAGAAGCGGTGGTAGCCGAGCGACTCCGCCTCCCGGGCGAAGGCCACGGTGTCGCGCAGCGCCTGCGGAGATCCGTGGCCCTCGCGGGTGCGCGAGCGGTCCAGTACGGAGAAGCGGGTTTGCGCGATCACAGTGCTCACACAGAGTTCAACGTCCTGGTGGCGCGCGCATTCCCCGGGCGGTCAGCCGGCGGCCGCGTCACCGTCCTCGAGGCGGAAGCCGACCTTGAGGCCGACCTGGTAGTGCTCGACCTCGCCGTCCACGATGTGGCCGCGGACCTGGGTGATCTCGAACCAGTCGAGGTTGCGGAGCGTCTGTGCGGCGCGGCGCACACCGTTCTGGACGGCCTGGTCGATGCCTTCGCGCGAGGTGCCGACGATCTCGGTGACCCGGTAGGTGTGGTCCGACATGGGGCGTCGCCCTCCTTCTCTCGTGTCACTCCACGGTGCCCCAGGGGAGCGCGCCGCGCGAGAGATCGGACGACGCGACGCTGGGTCACCCCTTGACCTACGCATTGGTACAGACCAAACTTCATCCTCACACCCGATCAAGCCATTCGCGCTTCCCCCACGTCGGGTCATGCACTGCCGTGCCCATACGTCAGAGGTGACCTCCGTGAACCACCGTTTTCTCGCGGGCTGTACCGCGCTCGTGTCCTCCCTCGCGCTCGCCGGCTGCGGCCTCCTCCCCGGCAACAGCAGCGGCACCAAGACCGTCACTGTCTGGCTGATGAAGGACAGTGCCACCGACGAATTCATCGCCCGCTTCAAGAAGGCGTACGAGCAGGAGCACGGGGACATCACGCTCGACATCCGGATCCAGGAGTGGGCCGGAATCGGCGGCAAGGTCACCGCGGCCCTGAAGAGCAAGGACGGCAAGGGGGTGCCCGATGTGATCGAGGTCGGCAACACCCAGGTCGCCCAGTACGCGGACAGCGGCGGCCTGCGCGACCTGACGCTGGAGTCGCTGCGCGACCTCGACAGCAAAGACTGGATCGCCGGTCTCGCCGACCCCGGATCCATCGACGGCTCGCAGTTCGGCATCCCCTGGTACGCGGCGAATCGCGTGGTCATCTACGACAAGCAGCTCTTCGCCGACGCGGGCATCAAGCATCCGCCGAAGACGCGTGCGGAGTGGCTGCAGGACACCGCGAAGCTCAACACCGGTGGGCGCCAGGGCATTTATCTGGCAGGCCAGGACTGGTACACCCTCGCCGGATTCATCTGGGAGGAGGGCGGGGAGCTCGCCGAAGGCTCGGGCGGCAACTGGGCCGGGGCGCTGAACAGCCCGGCCGCCCTGCGCGGCATGGAGTTCTACAAGCAGCTGCAGCAGCTCGGCCGGGGCCCCAAGAGCGCCGACGAGGCACACCCCTTCCAGTACAAGGTCTTCGCCAATGGCAACGTCGCCCAGCTCATCGCCACACCCGGCACGGTGAAGAGCATCGAGCAGCTCAACCCCGAGATGAAGGGCAGGCTGGGCTACTTCCCCATGCCGGGCAAGCGCGCCGGGAAGCCTGGCGCGGTCTTCACCGGCGGCTCCGACCTGGTCGTCCCCGACAAGGCCCCGGAAGCCGCCGCCGGGGTGAAGGTGGTCGAGGCGCTCGCCGGCGAGAAATGGCAGACCGACCTGGCGCGCACCATGAGTTACGTACCGAACAAGACCACCCTGGCCCGGGTCATCGCCGACGACCCGGGCGCGGCGGCGATGGCCGCGGCCGCCGCACGCGGCCGGGCCACCCCCAACTCGCCCAAGTGGGCTGCGGTCGAGGCCGACAACCCCATCAAGACCTATATGACAGAGGTCCTCATCGGGGCGGACCCGCAGAAGGCCGCCAGGACCGCATCGGCGCGCATCACCGAGCTGCTGGCGGACTTCTGAGGCGGGCTACTGATGCGGACCGCTGAGAGAGAGCGCGAACCGGCCCTCGGAGTCCGTCCACCACTCCCGCAGTTCCAGCCCGGCGGCGGCGAGTTCGGTCCGTACGCCCTCCTGCCGGAACTTCGCCGACACCTCGGTGCGCAGCTCCTCGCCCTTCTCGAACTGCACCACCAGGTCCAGTTCGGGGATCTTCACGGTGAGCGCGCTGCGGGCGCGCAGCCGCATCTCGATCCACTCGTGTCCCCGGTCCCACCGGGCGACGTGGTCGAAGTCGGACGCGTCGAAGTCCGCGCCGAGCTCGCGGTCGATGACGGCCAGGACGTTCTTGTTGAACTCGGCCGTCACCCCGGCCGCGTCGTCGTAGGCCGCGACCAGAACATCCTCGTCCTTCACCAGATCGGTGCCGAGCAGGAGGCTGTCGCCGGGTACGAGCAGCCCGCGCACCGCGTGCAGGAAGGCGGCGCGCTCGGCGGGCAGGAGATTGCCTACCGTGCCACCCAGGAACACCACCAGGCGGGGTCCCGGTGACTGGGGGAGGGCCAGCGTGCGGGTGAAGTCGGCGATCAGTGCGTGCACCGAGAGGCCCGGGCGCTCGGCGAGGAGCGCCTGTGCGGCGGCCTTGAGGGCACTTTCGCTGACGTCGACCGGCAGGTAGCTGTGCAGGTCCGGCAGGGCGTCCAGGAGGTGCCGGGTCTTCTCGGAGGAGCCCGAACCGAGCTCCACCAGGGTCCGGGCGCCTGTCGCCGCGGCGATCTCTCCCGAGCGTGCGAGGAGGATCTCGCGCTCGGCGCGGGTCGGGTAGTACTCGGGGAGAACGGTGATCTCCTCGAAGAGTTCACTGCCGCGCGCGTCGTAGAACCACTTGGGCGGCAGCGACTTCGGCGTGGCGGTCAGGCCATCGAGGACATCGGCGCGCAGTGCGGCGTCCGTGGCGTCCTCGGGCAGCGTGCGGGTGAGCTGGAACGGGGGCACTATGCGGGCTCCTTGAGCGGGGTCAGCAGGACATCGGTTCGGGTGGCGGCGAGCAGGGTGTGGTCGGGCACCTGCTGCCAGTGCGGGGCGTCGTCGTACGGTTCGGAGGCGACCACCGTGCGGCGGCCCGGCTCGGCGAGGTACCAGAGCGTGTCGCCCCAGGCGACCGCGCACACCGCTTCGCCGTCCGTCAGCAGCAGATTGAGGCGTGAGCCCGGCGCCGCCGCGGCCACCTCGGTGACCGTTTCCGCGAGGGCCTGGCCCATCTCGTCGCCGTCCCGCAGCCGGTGCAGGATCAGCGCCCACAGGAGCGCCGAGTCGCAGCGCGCCTGGAGGGAGAGCAGTTCGGTGGCGGGGAGAGCGGCGGCGAGCGGCGCGAGAGAGCCCGGCCAGCCCTTGACCGCGCCGTTGTGGCTGAAGAGCCAGGGGCCGGCGGAGAAGGGTGCGGCCGCGGCTTCCCCGTCGGCGCCGGCCTCGGTGGCATCGCGTACGGCGCCGAGCAGTGCGGTCGTGCGGACCACCCGGGCCAGGTCGCCGAAGGACTGGTCGGCCCAGATGGGTCCCGCACGCCGGTAGCGGGCGGGCACCGGATCGTCCTCGGCGTACCAGCCGACGCCGAATCCGTCCGCGTTGACGGTGCCGTGCTGCTGTTGGCGGGGCGCCCAGGACTGCCGGTAGAGCGCGTGCAGCGGCTTCACCAGGACGTCGCCCAGCGCCAGGGGCGGCCCGAGATAGGCGAGATGGCGGCACATCAGGCGTCCCTCGCCGTACGGAAGCCGGAGAAGATCTGCCGCCGAACCGGCAGGTCCCAGTTGCGGAAGGTGCCCCGGCAGGCCACCTCGTCCACGGAGAACGCGCCCCCGCGCAGCACCTTGTGCGCGCTGCCGAAGAACACCTCGGAGTACTCGCGGTAGGGGAAGGCGGCGAAGCCGGGGTAGGGCAGGAAGTCGCTCGACGTCCACTCCCACACATCGCCCGTCAACTGCCGTACGCCGAGCGGTGATTCACCCGCCGGATAGCTGCCCGCGGGCGCGGGCCGCAGATGGCGCTGGCCCAGATTGGCCCGTTCCGCCGTGGGGTCCTCGTCGCCCCACGGATAGCGCAGCGAGCGGCCGGAGACCGGGTCGTGCCGGGCCGCCTTCTCCCACTCCTCCTCGGTGGGCAGCCGCCGCCCCGCCCAGCGGGCATAGGCGTCGGCTTCGTACCAGCTCACGTGCAGCACCGGTTCCTCGACCGGCACGGCCTCCAGCACGCCGAAGTGGCGGCGCAGCCACTGGCCTCCCTCCCGCTGCCAGAACAGCGGTGCGCGGATGCCGTGGGTCTGGATCTGCTCCCAGCCGGCCTGCGCCCACCAGCGCTCCTGCTCGTACCCGCCGTCCGCCATGAAGCGCAGATACGCACCGCAGGTGACCGGTGTGGTGTCGATGTGGAAGGGCGCAACGTCGCGTCGGTGCGCGGGCCTCTCGTTGTCCAGGGCCCAGGGCTCGGTCGACGTGCCCATGGTGAACGGGCCGCCGGGGACCAGGACTTCGGCTTCGAGGCCGGCGGTGCTCGCGGCCGGCGGCGCGGGCGCGGTGAGCGCTGCGGGGCCCGAACGCAGCTGATGGGTGATCAGCATCGTTTCGTCGTGCTGCTGTTCGTGCTGGGCGATCATGCCGAAGGCGAAGGCCGCGTCCAGCAGCGGCCTGCCGTGCAGCGGGATCTTCTCCAGTACGTCAAGGACCCTGCCGCGTACGTCGGAGGCGTAGCGGCGCGCCTCGGCGGGCGCGAGCAGCGGCAGGGAGGGCCGGCTGGCGCGGGAGTGCTCGAAGGCGTCGTAGATCGAGTCGATCTCGGGGCGGATCGCATCACGCCCCGCCACGGCCCGCAGCAGCCACTGTTCTTCCTGGTTGCCGATGTGCGCCAGGTCCCAGACCAGGGGTGACATCAACGGCGAGTGCTGGGCGGTCAGTTCATGGTCGTCGACGCAGGAGGTGAGCAGGGCGGTGCGCGTCCGCGCGGTGGTGAGTGCGTCGATGGCGCGCAGTCTCAGGTGCTCCGGGTCGGTCACGGGGTCAAGTCCTTCGTCTCGTGCGGCTGGTCGTCGGCGGGACATCGGCCGCGTACGACGTAGCGGGCGGCGAATTCGGCCACCGCGTCGCATACGGCGGTCGAGGCGCCGAGCCGGGGAAGTGCCTCCAGGGCGGTGGCGAAGCAGACGGCGGCGGCCGCGTGCAGTTCGGGGTCCGACAGTCCGTCCCGTGCCGCGTTGCGCCACAGCGGATTGCGCGGAGCGGGCAGCGAACCGGCCGTCTCGGCAAGGGGTTTGAGCGCGCGGTAGGCCGTCTCGGCCGCGGCCGGGTCCTCGAAGAGCGCCGCCGTGACGGCGAGCGGGACGATCCAGCCGTCCTCGCCCGGCTGGGCATCGATCATCCGCAGCTCGAGGTGGCCCCGCGGCCGTACCGGCGGGAAGAGGGTGGTCAGGTGGTAGTCCAGGTCGGCCCGGGTCGGCGGCCGTGGACCGCCGCCCCGCAGCCAGCCCCGGAAGGTGAGTCCCTCGGGCACCTGCCACGGCCCGTCGTCCCGGCGGATGCACATCACCGGGGTGTCGAGCACCTGGCGGCTCCAGGCGGCCCGCGGTTCGCCGTCCAGATCGGGTGCGAGTGAGCGGCTCGGGTCGAGGTCCGCCCACTGCGCCTGCCGGGTGGAACGCCATCCGGTCGAACGTCCCTGGGAATAGGCGGAGTTGGCGAAGGCCGCCACCAGTACGGCGCCGAGCAGATGCGCGAGCTGCCACCGCCTGCCGTGGCCCAGCGGTCCCGGCTCCTCGTGACCCGCGTCCAGATTGACCTGGACCGATGCGGAGCCTCGCATCATGGAGCGGCCCGCCGTGCCGTACCGGTCGAGGTAGGTCTCCATGGCGTCGTACCGCGGATGGTGCAGCACGCGGTCCTGCAGGCGCCAGGGCTCCTGGCCGATACCGGTGAGGGTGAGTTCCGCGGCGCGCAGTGAGGTGCGTACGGCGTCGAGGTCCGCGGAGACGGAGTCGATGAGCTCCGTCAGGGATGCGGCGGGGAGCGAGCTGAGCTCCAGCTGGCCGCCGGGTTCGAAGGTGAGGGCCGAGGCGAGGGGCAGGGCGCGCAGTGCGCCGTACGCCGCTTCACGCCGGTCCGTGGAGAGGGTGAGCCGGGGGTCGTGCACGTCGTGGACGAGCCATTCGAGCTCGACACCGATGGTGCGGGGCGGCCCGGTCTTGAAGCAGATACATCGGAGTAAATCCTCCGCGCCGGACTCGCTGAGCAGTTCTACGGCCATGATCGGTTGTCTCCTTCCGAGGTGTTCCGTCCCACCTAAGCCACTGCCGCGCGTTCGCACAAGAGTGCGTTTCCAGGGAACAAATTCCGTTGCGCGGACGTTCGTCGGCCGTTCATGATGCGGCATATGAGTGCACGACTGCGTGGCATCGCGAAGGAGACGGAGAAGATCGTCGAGGCCGGTCACTACCGCGCGCCGGACGGCCGGGAGGTGTCCATCGCCGACGAGCTGAGGGCTTCGCTCGCGGGGGTCCGGGTCCACGGCCCCGAGCCGGTCCCCGCAGCCGTACGCACCGACAGCCGCACGGAGTTCGAGGTCACGGGGGAGAGCAGCACCGGAGCGGCAGCCAGGCTGACCGCCGAGCGGCCCGGCGTCGTCGCCGTCCTCAGCTTCGCCTCGGCGCGCAATCCGGGCGGCGGATATCTCAACGGCGCCCAGGCGCAGGAGGAGGCGCTGTGCCGGGCCTCCGCCCTGTACGCGACCCTGCTGCGCGCACCCGGGTTCTACGCCCACCACCGCGCCGACCGCGACCCGTTCTACAGCGACCGCGTCATCCACTCGCCGGGTGTCCCGGTCTTCAGGGACGACCGCGGCCGACTGCTGTCCGCACCGTTTTCCGTGGGCTTTCTGACCTCGCCCGCGCCCAACGCCGGTGTGATCCGGGCCCGTTCCCCCGAGGAGGCCCACCGCATCCCGCAGGAGCTCGGCGCGCGCGCCGAGAGAGTCCTGGAGACCGCGGCCGCATACGGCTACCGGCGGATCGTGCTCGGAGCCTGGGGCTGCGGGGTCTTCCGCAATGAACCGGCCCGGGTGGCGGGCGCGTTCCACGCCCACCTCACGGGGGCGGGCCGGTTCGGCGGACACTTCGAACAGGTCGTCTTCGCCGTGCTCGACCGTGACCCCGCATCGGCCACCCGGGCCGCGTTCGCCGACGTATTCGCCGGTCAGTCCCAGCCGTAGAGTTCCGTCAGCCGCTGGACGACGGAGTCGAAGCGGGGCCGGTCCAGCGCGCACGCCTCACGCCGCATCCCGTCCTCGTGCACCCGCAGGACGCGGTCGGCGTCGACCCAGGACTCGCGGCCCTCGCTGTCCCAGGAGCCGGATCCGATCGCGACCCATTCACGGTCGAAGTCATGGCGCTTGCTGGAGAGTTGGACGGCCAGCAGCGTGCCCGACTCCTCGCGGGCCACCACGAGCACCGGGCGGTCCTTGCCTCGGCCGTCGTTCTCCTCGAACGGCACCCAGGTCCAGACGATCTCGCCCGGGTCGGGATCGCCGTCGCGGTCCGGCGCGTAGGAGGTGTGCACCGGGCCGATGTCACGGGGGTCGGCCTCGGTCGTGGCGGTCGGTCCGCTGCTGCCGGGCAGCTCGGACTGTTCGGTCTGGTCGTCATTCAGAGAGGTCGTCACCCGGGACACGTTAGGACCTGTACGGGCTACTCCGCAGGGCGGGCACGCCGATCGGGCACCAGGCTCGGGCCATGGTCATTCCGCGACTCGCCCTGCTTGCCGCCTCCGGTCTCCTGCTCGGAGCGGCCTGCCCGCCGGACCCCGCACCCGACCCGGCGCCCGCGCCCCCCGCCGCCGTCTCGGCACACCGCACCGTCTCCGCCTGGCTCCCGTACTGGGACCAGGAGGGCGCCTACCGAGACGCGCTGCGCCATGCGTCCCAACTGCACACCGTCAGCCCCTTCTGGTACCAGGCCAAGTCGGCGACCCGCATCGACCGCCACCCCGGTGCGGGAGAACGCCGCATCGTCGACGGACTGCACCGCGCCGGGATCAAGGTCGTGCCCACCGTCATGGAGACGCTGCGCCCCGGAGCGCTCGCCGCGATCGTCACCGCCCCGGCCAAGCGCGCCGCGCACATCAGGGCGCTGTCCGCCCTCGCGCGCACCCGCGGTTACGACGGCATCGACATCGACTACGAGACGATCGCGCCGACCGGCACGGCGAAGTACCGCACGGTCCGCGCCGGATACGCGGCGTTCATGACCGGCCTCTGCGCGGCTCTGCACGCCCAGCACAAGCAGTGCATCGCCACCGTCTCCCCGCAGACCCCGGCCACGGGCCGGATCTGGGACTACCGGGCGATCGGCCGGGCCGCCGACCGGGTCAGGATCATGGCGTACAACCTTCACTGGGCAGGCGGCCCGGCTGGACCGCTCTCCGGCGCCGGCTGGTACGAGGAGATCCTGCGGCGGGCCACCGCGCTGATCCCGCGTCACAAGATCGAGATGGCGTTGCCGGCGTACGGCTGGAACTGGCGGGCCGACGGCAAGGGCAGCGCCAAGCACGTCACCTGGAAGGAGGCCGAGGCGCTGCGCCGCAAGACGCACGCGCGCTATCGGCTCGACCCGGTGTCCAAGACCCCGTATTTCACCTATCGGGAGGGGAAGGTGAAGCGGACGGTCTGGTACCAGGACGCCCGCGGCGTGGCGGCACACCTGCCCGCACTGCGGAAGTACGGGGTCGTCAACACCGGCTTGTGGGCGCTGAACTTCGAGGACCCGGGCCTGTGGAAGGTGCTCGCCCGGGGCTGACGGGGCTGATCCGGACTACGCCCCGGCGCGCCGCTCGAAAGCCACGTCCCGCGCCGTGTCCAGCGCCGTCGCCACCGCCCCGAGCAGCACCGCGTCCTCACCGAGCGCGCTCGGGGCGACCCGCGGCCGCAGCGGGGTGAGCGTGCGCAGGGTCTCCCGTACGGTGCTCAGCAGCAGGTCGGCACTGTGGCCGACGCCTCCGCCCAGCACGACGAGGTCCGGGTCCAGCACGGCGGCCACGGCGGCGACGGTGTGCGCGAGGCGCTCGCCTTCCTGCCGTACGGCCTGCACGGCGGCCGGATCCCCCGAACGGGCCGCGGCGAAGACGTCCTTCGCGCTGAGCGGCCCGCTCATGCCGTGTGCGCGTGCCGCCGCCACGACGGCGTCCCCGGAGACCGCACCCTCCAGCGTGTCCGGTTTGGTCCGTCCCGGCCAGGGCAGGAAGCCGATCTCGCCGGCCGCTCCGTGCGCCCCGGTGAAGAGCCGGCCCTCGGCGACCACACCCATGCCAAGGCCGGTGCCGATCAGTACGTACACGAAGAGCCTGCTGCCCGCCCCGGCGCCGAAGGTGTACTCACCGAGCGCGGCGAGGTTGGCGTCGTTGTGCACGGCGAGCGGGACGCCCAGGTCTTCGCGCATACGGTCGAAGAGCCCGGCGCGGCCCCAGCCCGGCAGATTGAGGGCGTACCGCACACGTCCGCTCTCCGCGTCGTACACACCGGGGGTGCCGACGACCGCCTGCGCGACCTTGGCGGCGGGCACGCCGGAGTCGGCGACGAGCCCGCGCGCGGTGGTGACGACCAGGTCGGCCATGGCGCTTGAGGTGCGCGCCTCGTTGCGCACCTCGGAGCGGGCGACGACCGTGCCGTCGAGATCGGCGAGGGCGACCCGCAGCCAGGCCCGGCCGATGTCGATGCCCAGGGCGTATCCGGCGGTCGGGTCAGGGGCGTAGAGCACGGCGGCGCGGCCGCGTTCGGGGGTGTGGGTGCCGACCTCGCGGACCAGGCCCGCCTGTTCGAGGAAGGCGAGCGCCGTGGAGACGGTCGGCTTGGACAGGCCGCTCTCGCGGGCGAGTTGGGCGCGCGAGGCGGCGCCACCGGTGCGCAGCCGGTCCAGCAGCATCCGCTCGTTGGTGGAGCGCAGCCGCTGTCGGTTCCAGGGCTGTTCCGCGCTCTCGTCGCTGCTGGTCATCGCATCATTCTCCGGTATCGATCGCCACCGACTCCTGACGACCTCTTGACGCATCAAGTAAAGGTACTTAACTTAATCACGCCCGGCGCCGAGCCGGAGTTCCGCACGGGCGAGAACAACTGCAACTCCCGTCCCCGTCTTCAGCCCAGGGAGGCTCCCCATGTCCGGAACTCCGCCACCCGCAGGCGGCTTCGTCCGCCGTATCGGGATGTTCCAGGCCACCGCCATCAACATGAGCCAGATGTGCGGCATCGGCCCGTTCGTGACCATTCCGCTCATGGTCGCCGCATTCGGCGGCCCGCAGGCCGTCATCGGCTTCGTCGCCGGGGCGATACTCGCCCTCGCCGACGGACTCATCTGGGCCGAACTGGGCGCCTCCATGCCCGGATCCGGCGGCAGTTACGTCTATCTGCGCCAGGCCTTCCAGTACCGCACAGGCCGGCTCATGCCGTTCCTGTTCGTCTGGACCGCGATGCTCTTCATCCCGCTGATCATGTCCACGGGTGTGGTCGGCTTCGTCCAGTACCTCGGCTATCTGGCGCCCGACATGGGCTCCACCACCGGCGACCTCATCGGGATCGGCGTCATCGCCCTGGTGATCCTGCTGCTGTGGCGCGGCATCGAGCACATCGCACGCATCACCGCCGTGATGTGGGTCGTCATGATCGCCTCGGTCACCCTGGTCATCGTCGCGGCGGCCACCCACTTCAGCCCGCACATGGCCTTCACCTACCCGTCGGGCGCCTTCAGCCTGACCAGCAGCAGCTTTTGGATCGGCTTCGCCGCAGGTCTGACCATCGGCATCTACGACTACCTCGGCTACAACACCACCGCCTACATGGGCGCCGAGATCAAGAACCCGGGCCGCACCCTGCCGCGCTCCATCGTCTTCTCGATCCTCGGCATCATGGCGATCTACCTGCTGCTGCAGATCGGCACCCTCGGCGTCATCGACTGGCACCGGATGCTGGACCCGAACGACATCGCATCGACCTCCGTCGCCTCCGCCGTCCTGGAGAAGACCTGGGGCAAGGGCCCCGCCGACGTGGTGACCGTACTCATCCTGATCACCGCCTTCGCCTCCGTCTTCACCGGACTCCTCGGCGGATCGCGTGTGCCCTACGACGCCGCCCGCGACCGGGTCTTCTTCCGCCCGTACGCCAAGCTGCACCCCAAGCACCGCTTCCCGATGCTGGGCCTGGCCACCATGGGCGTCATCACCGCGATCGGCTTCCTGATCGGCCGGCACACCGATCTGGCCACGCTCATCCAGCTGCTGACGACGGTGATGGTCATCGTCCAGGCGCTCGCACAGATCGTCGCCGTGAGCGTGCTGCGCAAGCGCCAGCCGACGCTGCGCCGCCCGTACAAGATGTGGCTCTATCCGCTGCCGAGCGTCGTGGCCCTCGTGGGCTGGCTGGTGATCTACGGATACGCCGACAAGAACTCGCCCGGACGCCACCCCATCGAATGGTCCCTGGCCTGGCTCGCCCTGGGGTGTGTGGCCTTCTTCCTCTGGGCCAAGTACGAAAAGGTCTGGCCCTTCGGACCGCGCGAGGTCCGGGAGGAGTACCTGGAGAGCCAGGACTCCGCGGACGAACCGGCCGCGGTCTGACCTCACCGCCGGCGTGTTGCCCCCACCCGTCCGGGCGGGGGCAACGCGCCGTTGCGCCTGGTTACTTGTCGCCCGCCACCGGGATCTTCTCGCCCCGCGCCGGGGGAGTGACGGCGCCGTTGAGCCGCGCCGCCGCATTCGTCGCCGGATCGGAGTTCATCGACGCGAGGAGCTGACGGGCCAGGCCGAGACCCGTACCGCCCATGGTCAGCGCCTTGGCGAACATCTCCGCCATGCCGTCCGCGCCGTTGAGCAGCACCATGTGCTCGACATTCCCGAAAGCCTCGGCGCCCGCCCGGACGATCTCCGGCCAGTTCTCCGCCAGTTGCTGGGCGACCACGGCCTCCTGGTTCTGCGCCAGGGCCTCCGCCCGCGCCTTGATCGCCTCGGCCTCGGCGAGGCCCTTCGCCTTCGCCGACGAGGCCTCCGCCAGACCCCGCGCCTGCGTCGCCGCGGCCTCCGCCTCACCGGTCGCCCGGGTGGCGGACGCCGATGCCGCACCGCGCGCCTTCGTCGCCTCGGCCTCGGCGGCGGCAGCCGCCTTGACCCTGGTGGCCTCGGCGACCGCCGCGAGTTCGGTCTCCTTCGCCTGGGCCTCGGCCGCCGAGATGCGCGCATCGCGCTCGCCCTCGGCCAGGGTCCGCTTCTCGTACGCCGCCGCGTCCGCCGGTTTGCGTACGTCCGCCTGGAGCTGCTGCTCCCTGCGGTGCGCCTCCAGCTCCGCGACCCTGGTCTCCTGGACCACCACTTCCTGGCGGGCCGCCGCATCGGCGAGCGGACCCGCCTGGCGGGAGGAGGCCGCGGCCTTGTCGCGCTCGGCCTGGTAGCCGGCCTGCAGGATCTCGCTGTCCCTGGTCGCCTCCGACATCCTGGCGAACGCGGCCTGTTCGGCCTCGGTCGCCTGCAGATTGGCCTGTGCCTGGGCGATGCGCGCGTCCCGCTGTACGGCCGCGGCATGCGGCATCGCGAGGTTCTTCATGTACCCGGTCGGGTCCTCGATCTCATGGATCTGCAGCGAGTCCACGATCAGACCCAGCTTCTCCATCTCCGTGCCGCAGGCGGCACGCGTCTGCCCGGTGAGCTTCTCCCGGTCGCGGATCATGTCCTCGACGGTCAGCCCGCCCACGATCGAGCGCAGGTGACCGGCGAAGACGTTGTGGACCCGCTCCGACATCAGCGCCTGCTGGTCGAGGAAGCGCCGGGCCGCGTTCGCGATCGACACGAAGTCGTCGCCGACCTTGAAGATCACCACGCCGCGCACCTTGAGCGGGATGCCCTGGTGCGTGACACAGTCCACGAGGAGCTCGGTCTCGTTGAGATCGAGCGACATCTTCCTGACCGCCTGCACACCAGGCAGTACGAAGGTTCCGCGCCCGGTGACGATCCGGAAACCCATGCCTTCCCCGAGGCCCTCCGTCTTGTGCTTGGACCCGGAGATGACGAGTGCCTCATTGGGCTCGGCGACCCGCCACATGAGCTTGAAGAGACAGATCAGAACGATGATGGCAGCGAGCACAAAACCCGCCGCGACGCCGATGACCATCGGCATACGCCCCCTTCACGCGGTGCCCTGACGGCACGACTCGACAGGAGTGTGCGCCTGTGCAAGTCCGGCGGGCAGATGCTGACGATTCCTTGTCGCGTTCTTGATGCGGGGCGGGGACCGGATGGTCAACTTCCGTACGCGGAGGCGACATAGACCGTGCGCGGGGCCAGATATTCGACGACGGTGACGACCGTCCCCGACTCGATCCGCTCGCCCGGATCCACCGGGTACGCAAGGAAATGCTCGGCCCCGCCCCTGATCCGGACGATCACCTCGCCGACCAGACCGGGACCGATCGTGCCCGTCACGCGCCCGGTCAGCCCCACCATCGACGCATCGTCCATGGGTGGAGCGTAAGCGGCGGGCCGGAGTCTGGAAAGATACGGAATCCGATGAGCCAAATACCGCAAGCCTCCGCCGAGCGACCCGTCCCGACCAGCGCCGATGTCGCGCGCCTGGCCGGTGTCTCGCGGGCCACGGTCTCCTACGTACTCAACGGCACCTCCGCCGTCCGGATCAGCGAGGCCACCCGCCTCAGGGTCCGCGAGGCGGCCGACGAACTCGGCTACGTCCCCCACGCGGCCGCGCGGAGCCTGCGCTCCGGCAGCAGCCGGATGGTGCTGCTGCCGGCATCCGCCGTTCCTGTCGGCCCGCTCTACAGCAAATTCTTCAACGAGTTCCAGTGGGCGCTGCGCCACCTCGACTACACGGTCGTGCAGTACGGCAGCCTCGGTCTGGCCCCCGACGAGGCCGCCCGCGCCTGGGCGGAGCTGCGCCCCGTCGCGGTGGTGGCCCTCGGCGCCCCGCAGCTCACGGCCGCCGGCACGCAGCTGCTGCGCCGCTCGGGAGCGAAGGCGGTCATCACGCTCGCGCCGCAGCCGGTCGCAGGGGCGCACGCGCTGGCCATGGACCACAGCCAGGTCGGCCGGTGCGCGGGCTCGCATCTGCTGGAGCGCGGCCACCGCCGCATCGGTGTCGTCGTGCCGCAGGAGCCGGGCCTCGAGATGTTCTCCGAGCCGCGCCTCGCCGGGGTCCGGGCCGCCGTGGAGGGCAGCGGAGCCACGGTCGTGCCGCTGGAGCTCGCCTACGAGGAGGAGTCGGCTGCGGCCCTCGCCGGACGCTGGCGGACGCTCGGCCTCGACGCGGTCTTCGCGTACAACGACGAATACGCGATGCTCCTGATGCGCGCGCTCCAGGACGTGGGCATCGACGTACCCGGCGAGTGTGCCGTGATGGGCGCGGACGACCTGATGCTCGGGCGGCTGCTGCGCCCCCGGCTCTCCACCGTCCAGCTGGACATGGCCACCGGGCAGCATCTGGCCGAGTTCGTGGACCGTGTGGTGCGCGACCCCGACGGCGCATCCGAACGGCACGACCTGATGGTCGCCAGGACCGTCCACCGGGAGTCCACCTAGGCCTCGTTCTGGAAGCGGCTTCGTGTGCCGCCCGGCCCCCGGTCGTGGATCACCAGAGCGCCGAGACCTTGTCCGCCAGGCCGACTCCCTGTGTCCTGCCCGCCTGTGCCGCGTCGGCTCGGCGCTGGGGATCGTACGGGTTGGGTCCGATCGCCTCGATGCTGGCTTCGTCCGGTGCGATGAGACAGACCTCGGCGTCCGCGGCCAGTGCCTCGGCGTCGGCGGCGGCACCGGGGATCTTGCCGTAGCCGGCGGGCATCGGTGCCAGGATGACGATCCTGTCGTGTCCGGAGGCCCGGCGGGCGTTGGTCGTGGAGACCATGCCGCCGTCCACCCAGGCGCGGTCCTGGAAGTGTTCGAGTGGCCAGACGCCGGGTACCGCGCCGCTCGCGGAGACGGCGTCCGCCAGCGGCACGCCCGAGTGCCGGTCGAACAGGTGGAGCTCACCGGTATCGGCGTCGATGGCGGTGACCTGCAGGCTGTCCGGCCAATCCGTGGTGACCAGCCGGGAACGCACCACACGCCGGCGGGCGGCCTGAGGCACGGGCTCGGGATTCGCTTTGGAGATCCGTCCCATGGCCGCGCCGACCATGCGCGGATCGTCGCCGCCCTCGGCGAGAGCGGCCCACCAGGCAGCCATCGTGGTCTCGGATGCGCTGACGTTCACCTCGTTCTCGTCCGGGATCACCTGGGCGGCGAAGAGCCGATCCAGGTCGTAACCGCTGGCGACGGCGGTCCCGACGAATGATCCCGCCGATGTGCCGAGCACGGTGGTGGCCCGGCCCCAGTCGATCCCCTGGGCGCTGAGTCCGGCCAGGACGCCGACCTCCCAGGCGATGCCCGTGACCCCACCCCCGCCGAGCACGAGAGCGCGTGAGGGTGACCGAGTCGAATTGATCATGGGCCCGACCGTACATCCGGCGTCGGCTGGAACAAAGCCACCACGAAGGTGGAGCGTTCCATCGCCGGGTCGAGCGGCGTGGAGTCGAAAACACCCGACGTACGCCACGGAAGGCCGCGGCATGTCGACACCCCAAGCGTGCGATTCGCTTCCGATACGGGGCCTGACCGCTGCGCGCGGCGCTCAGAACGGCCGCAGTGCCCGTATGTCCGCCTCGATGTGTTCAGCCGCCTCGCGCAGCGCGGGCAGCAGCGCAACTCGCGCCTCCTCGGCCGTCCCGCGCCCGGCGTGCTGGGCGACGTTGAGCGCGGCGGCCACCCGGCCCCGGGCATCGCGCACCGGGACGGCCAGCGACCGCAGGCCCTCCTCCAGTTCCTCTTCCACCAGCGCGAAGCCCTCTGCGGCCACCCGCTCGACGATCTCGCCGAGTTCACGGGCCGAGGTCACCGTGCGCTGGGTGAGCGCGGGAAGCACGGTGGGCAGCTCGGGGCGTTCCTCTGGGGCGAGACCGGCAAGCAGCACGCGTCCCATCGACGTCGCGTACGCGGGGAGGCGCGTCCCCACCGTGATGCTGATGCTCATGATCCGCACCGTGGGGACTCGCGCCACATAGCGGATGTCCGTTCCGTCGAGGACGACAAGCGAGGCCGACTCGTGTACGCGCTCCACCAGTTCGGTCAGATGCGGCTGCGCGATCTCGGGCAGCCGCAGCTCGGAGAGCCGGGCGCAGCCGAGCTCCAGGACGCGCGGCTCCAGCCTGAACTGGCTTCCCTCGCACGACACTTGGCCCAGCTGCACCAGGGTGAGCAGTGAGCGTCTGACGGTCGCCCTGGCCAGCCCGGTGGCCTCGGCGACGGCGCTCAGCGTCATTCCCTCGCCCCGGTCCCCGCCGAGCGCGACCAGGACGGCGAGCCCGCGTGCCAGTGACTGGAGGAACTCCGGGCCGAGTTCGCGCTTGAGGGTCAGGGAGATGTCCGTCGTGGCGGGCGGGGCCTCGCCCGTGCGGGGTGCGGCCAGGGCGGCTTCCAGGTCGGTCCGTACGTCCCGCAGCCGGGGCAGCACCGCCTCCCTCAGTGACTGAAGGGTGTGCCTGCTGGTGTGGCTGACCACGCTCACCGCGCACACCGTCCGCCCGGCCGGGCCGCGTACCGGCACGGCCACCGCGATCAGCCCCGGCTCGATGAGCTGGTCGTCGCCTGCCCACTGGTCCTTGCTCCACGGGGCCGCGAACAGCGCGCCGGGAGCGCACCGGGCGGCCGGCAGCAGGTCGCCGATACGGAAGGACACGGACATCGCACGGCGCCGCCTGGCCTGCGTCACGAACCGCACCCCGTCGCCGTCCGGCACGGAGACGGACACCGACTCGTCGAACTCGTCCGCGAGCCGCTGCGTCAGGGGCCCGAGCGCGGCCGGGATGCCGCAGGAGCGCAGATAGGCGCCGGACACCTCCATCAGCCGGGGTGCCAGCGACACTTCGCGGCCGTCGCTGCGCACCAGGGCGAGCCGGTCGAGCGTGGCGACGACACGGTCCACGGTGGAACGCGCCAGGCCCGTGGCCCGTACGAGATCGCTGTGCCGCAGCCGGTCGGCGTCCGGCGCGCAGAGCACACGCAGGACGGCGAGACCGCGTTCGAGGGGACCGACCCGTTGACAGTCGGTCGCATCGGGAAGAGACTCTGGCGACGTCATAACTGAACGATAGTTCACCAGGCGAACACATGGTGGGCGTGGGAGAGATCTGATGAGCATCCGAGACGTGTACGTCGTCGACGCGGTCCGCACCCCGATCGGAAAGTTCGGAGGCGCCCTGTCCTCGGTACGCCCCGACGACCTCGCCGCGCACGTGGTCAAGGCACTCGTCGACCGTGCCCCGGACCTCGACCCGTCCGCGATCGACGACGTGTACTTCGGCGACGCCAACGGCGCGGGCGAGGACAACCGCGACGTGGCCCGCATGGCGGTCCTTCTCGCCGGACTCCCCGTCTCTGTACCCGGCGTCACGGTCAACCGGCTCTGCGGCTCGGGCCTCGAAGCCGTCATCCAGGCGGCCCGTGCCATCGCGGTCGGGGACGCCTCGGTCGCGATCGCGGGCGGCGTCGAGTCGATGTCGCGCGCCCCGTGGGTGATGCAGAAGCCCGAGCGGGCCTTCCCCGCCGGCCACCAGCAGATGCACTCGACGACGCTGGGCTGGCGGATGACCAACCCGAGGATGCCCGAGGAGTGGACGGTCGCTCTGGGGGAGGGCGCCGAACTGATCGCCGACAAGCACGCGATCACCCGCGAGCAGCAGGACGCCTTCGCCCTCGCCAGCCACACCAAGGCGGCCGCGGCGTGGGACGCGGGTCTGTACGACGGCGAGGTCGTCCCGTACGACGGTGTCGATCTCCTGCGCGACGAGTGCATCAGGCCCGGCTCCACGATGGAGACCCTGGCCCGGCTGAAGCCCGCCTTCCGTAAGACCGGATCGGTCACCGCGGGCAACGCATCCCCGCTCAACGACGGTGCGGCGGCCCTGCTCCTGGTCGACGAGGCAGGGCTGCGCGCCACCGGGCGCGAGCCGCTCGCGCGTATCCGCACCTCTGCCGTGACCGGCATCGAGCCGCAGCTCTTCGGTCTCGGACCGGTGGAGGCCGTGCAGAAGGCGCTCACGAAGGCGGGGAAGTCCTTCGCCGACCTCGCCACGTTCGAACTCAACGAGGCCTTCGCCGCCCAGTCGCTGGGCTGCCTCGCCGAGTGGCCGGACCTCGACCCCGCCGTGGTCAACCCGCGCGGCGGCGCCATCGCGATCGGCCACCCGCTCGGCGCCTCCGGCGCACGCCTCGCCGGATCGGTCGCCCACCAGCTGGCCGCGGCGGGCTCGGGCACCGGGCTTGCCGCGCTGTGCATCGGAGTCGGTCAGGGGCTCGCCCTCGTACTCGAACGCTGAACCCGCAGGCCGGACCCGGACCCGAACCGCCCGCAGAGAAGGAGACCCGCAGGTGCGCACCACCGTAGGAATCATCGGAGGCGGACCCGCGGGCCTGCTGCTCGCGAGGCTGCTGCACGCCGAAGGCATCGACTGCGTCGTGCTGGAGAGCCGTACGCGGGAGTACGTCGAGCAGCGCCAGCGCGCCGGAATCCTCGAACAGGGCACGGTCGACGCACTGCGTGCCTGCGGCGCGGGCGCCCGGATGGACGCCGAGGGTCTGGTCCACCAGGGGATCGAGCTGCGCTTCGACCGGCAGCGCCAGCGCATCGACTTTCCCGCACTCACCGGCGGCCGGAGCGTGATGGTGTACGCGCAGACCGAGGTGGTCAAGGACCTCGTTGCGCTCCAACTCGCCGAAGGCCCGCCGCTGTTCTTCGAAGCGCAGGCACTAGCCGTCGAGAAGCCGGAGAGCGACCGCCCAGTCATCCGCTTCACGCACGGCGGCCGCGAACAGACACTGGAGTGTGCGTACGTCGTCGGGTGCGACGGCTTCCACGGCATCGCCCGTGCGGCGATCCCGGAGACCGTACGGCGCAGCTACACACGCGAGTATCCGTACTCCTGGCTCGGGATCCTCGCCGATGTCCCGCCCTCCTGCGAGGAGTTGATCTACGCCCGCGGCGAGCGCGGCTTCGCTCTGCACTCCATGCGCAGCCCCACCGTCTCCCGCCTCTACCTCCAGGTCCCCAACGGCACCGACCCCGCCGACTGGCCGGACAGCCGCTTCTGGGACGAACTCGACACCCGCTTCGCCGTCGACGGCGACTGGCGCCTGGCACGCGGCCCCATCACCGCCAAGTCCGTCACCCCGATGCGCAGTCACGTCACCGAACCGATGCGCCACGGCCGGATCCTGCTGGCCGGCGACGCAGCACACATCGTCCCGCCCACCGGCGCCAAGGGGCTCAACCTGGCCGTCTCCGACGTCCGTATCCTGGCCCGCGCCTTCGCCCGCCTCGAGCACACCGGGTCGGCGGAACTCCTCGACTCGTACTCGGACGACTGTCTGCGCCGCGTCTGGCAGGCGACACGCTTCTCGTACGACATGACGACGATGCTCCACGCGGGGCCGGACGAGGACGTCTTCGACCACCGCGTGCAGCTCGCACGTCTGCACCGGATCGCGGCTTCCAGGCCCGCCGCGACCGAACTCGCCGCCAACTACACGGGCCTTCCCCTCGACTGACCGGCAGCCGTAAGGGGGCGGCCGGCCGGACTCAGGCTTCGGCGGGGTCCTGCGGGCCGCCCTGCTCGGCCTGCTGCTCGGCGACCGACTTGCGGACCTCGTCCATGTCCAGCTTCCGGGCCTGGCCGATCACATCTTCCAGCGCCACCTCAGGAAGCGCGCCCGGCTGGGCGAAGACCGCGACGTTGTCACGGACGATCATCAGCGTGGGAATGGAGCTGATGTCGAAGGCCGCGGCCAGCTCCTGCTGCGCCTCGGTGTCGACCTTCGCGAAAACGAGGTCGGGATGGCGCTCCGATGCGCCTTCGTAGACCGGGGCGAACTGCCGGCACGGACCGCACCACGACGCCCAGAAGTCGATGAGGATGAAGTCGTTGTCCGTCACGACGTCATCGAAGTTTTCCTTGGTGAGCTCGACCGTGGCCATGCTGTTCCGCCTTTCCTGGCTTCCCGGTGAAACTGTTCCCGGTCAACCGTGCACTGTTCTGACGTATTCCGCCTGCCCCTGTGGCCACGGCTCACACCCGGGACCAGACTGGCCCTATGACAGATGCGACGGAGTACGACGTGGTGGTCCTCGGGGCCGGCCCGGTGGGCGAGAACGTGGCGGACCGAGCGAGGGCGGCAGGCCTGAGCACGGCCGTCGTGGAAAGCGAACTGGTCGGTGGCGAATGCTCCTACTGGGCCTGCATTCCCAGTAAGGCGCTGCTGCGCCCGGTGATCGCCCGCGCCGACGCCCGCCGCGTCCCCGGACTGCGCCAGTCGGTGCAGGGCCCGCTCGACGTCCAGGCCGTACTCGACCACCGCGACTACTACGCCTCGCACTGGAAGGACGACGGCCAGGTCGGCTGGCTCGACTCCATCGGCGCCGACCTCTACCGAGGCCACGGCCGCCTCTACGGTACGAAGAAGATCGCGGTGACCAGCCCCGACGGCGAGCACCACGTACTGGCCGCCCGCCACGCGGTGGTCCTCGCCACGGGCACCCGTGCCGTAGTCCCCGATCTGCCCGGCCTCGCGGACATCCGGCCCTGGACGAGTCGCGAGGCGACCAGCGCACAGCAGGCGCCGGCCCGCCTGGTCATCGTCGGCGGGGGAGTGGTGGGCGTGGAGATGGCCACCGTCTGGCAGGCGCTGGGCTCCCAAGTGACCCTGCTGGTAAGGGGGGACGGCCTGCTCCCGAAGATGGAGGCCTTTGCCGGCCGCCTCGTCGCCGAAGCCCTCACCGAGGCCGGCGCGGACGTACGCACCCAGGTGTCGGTCACCGCGGTCGAACAAGGCGCCGAGGGGATCACCGTCACTCTGGACGGCGGGCAGAGCATCGAGGCCGACGAGATCCTCTTCGCCACCGGCCGTGCCCCGCGCACGGACGACATCGGCCTGGACACGGTGGGCCTGGAGCCCGGCTCCTGGCTTTCCGTCGACGACAGCTGCCGCGTCGAGGGCAGCACCTGGCTGTACGCGGTCGGCGACGTCAACCACCGGGCGCTCCTGACGCACCAGGGCAAGTACCAGGCGCGCATCGCGGGCGCGGCCATCGCGGCCAGGTCGCAGCACGTGCCCATCCTGGAGACGGACGCCTGGGGCGCCCACGCGGCGACCGCCGACCACGCTGCGGTTCCGCAGGTCGTCTTCACCGACCCCGAGGTGGCCTCGGTCGGCCGTACCCTCGCCGAGGCCGAAGCGGCGGGGATCCGCGCACGCGCTGTCGACTACGACCTCTCCTCGGTGTCCGGCGCCGGCCTGTACGCCGACGGCTACCAGGGCCGGGCCCGCATGATCGTCGACCTGGACCGGGAGATCGTGGTCGGTGCCACCTTCGCGGGACCGGGCGTCAGCGAACTGCTGCACTCGGCGACCGTGGCCGTCGCGGGCGAGGTCCCCATCGAGCGCCTGTGGCACGCCGTCCCCGCGTTCCCGACCATCAGCGAGGTCTGGCTGCGACTCCTGGAGACGTACCGCGGTTAAAGCTGGTGCGCTGACCGCATTGGGGTGATGTCCGTCGATCTGACCGTTGGGGGCAGGCCGACCGATCAGGAGGGGGAACCGGGTGCCAGGGATTGCCCAGTTGGTGCAGGCCGACGAGGACACCGTCCACGGCGTTGTTCACCGGTTCAACGAGATCCGCCTGCTCCCCCGCCGCGGCGTCACCTTCCAGCGAGCCGAGCCATCCGTCCCCCGCCGCGGCTCGGGGAGCGTATGCGGGGGAGATCACGGGGAAGGGGTGACCTTGGCAGGAGGCCGGCCGCTCAAGCGCGGAAGGTAATCTTCCGCACGTCTCGTGAGCTCCGGACCATACTGGCCCGTCCCCGACACCATCAGGAGAACGACCCGCTGTGAGCACGCACCGCCCCGTTCCCTCCCAGGGGGAACGCCGTCTCCAGGGACTGCTCGGCACGAGCGCCCATGCCGACGACTTCTACGACCGCCAGGTCCATCCCTGTCTGACGCCCTCGATGCGAGAGTTCATCGGACTGCAGACCATGATGTTCCTCTCCACATCGGATGCGCGCGGTCACTGCGACTCGACCTTCCGGGGTGGCCCACCCGGGTTCGTCACGGTTGTGGATGATGTGACCCTGGCGTATCCCGAATACCGTGGGAACGGCGTCATGGCCAGTGCGGGGAACATCACGGAGAACCCGTTCGCGGGACTGCTCTTCATGGATTTCACACGTGATCACATCGGACTCCACGTCAATGGGCAGGCCCATCTCGTCGGCGACGCGGACATGCGCGCCGCGCACCCCCTGATGCCGGAGGACACGGCACCCGGCCGCCGACCGGAGATGTGGGTGCGCATCAGCGTGCACGAGGCGTACGTCCACTGCTCCAAGCACATTCCCCATCTGGAGCCGGCGTTTCGCCCCGGACGCCGCTCCTCCGAGCGTCCCAAGGACGGCGAGTACTTCACCGAGCAGGCCGCTGTCCCCAGCGGATCGTTCGGCAAGGCCTGAGGGCCCAGGAGCCACCCGGGGAGGAGGGGCTGATATTGGCAGTACTGCCAATATCAGCCCC
>NZ_JBFAHN010000007.1:385811-468947 GCF_040654175.1 Streptomyces sp. NPDC050738
CCTCGGGGGCCGTGGCCCCCTGTCTTTTTCCCCCCACGCCGGGCGCCCCGGGGCCCCCGGGGGGGTGGGGGTTTTTATTTGCCATGAACCCAAAAAACCCCCCCCTCCTCCCCGTTTTTCGCGGTGACCGGTCAGCCGGCCGCCGCCACCAGTTCCGCCACTGAGTCGTGCCATATCCGGTCCATGGGGAAGCCGGACTCGGTGAGCGCGTCGAGGCTGCTGCGGATCATGCCGGGAGGCCCCGAGAGATAGGCGTCGTACCGGTCCCACGGGCCGCGGGCCCGCACCGCGTCGGGCAGCTTCGTCCGGCCGTCGACCACGGTGTGGAAAGTGAACCAGGGGTGGGCCTGCTGAAGTCCGTGCAAGGTGTCGAGATCGTAGAGGCCTCGATCGCTTCGAGCACCGTAGAAGACCTCGACAGGACGCCTCTCGCCGTGCGCCGCGACGTCCTCGACGAGGGCCTTGATGGGCGCTATGCCCGTGCCGCCGCCCAGGCACAGCATCCCGTTGTCGGATGTGTGGTCGACGGTCATCGAGCCGGTGGGCGGGCCGAGGCGCACGACGTCGCCCGGGCGGGCGCGGTGGACCAGGGCGTTGGAGACCCAGCCGGCGGGAACCGCCTTGACGTGGAAGGAGAGCAGTCCGTCGGGGCGGGGCGCGGAGGCGAACGAGTAGTGCCGCCAGACCCTCGGCCACCAAGAGGTCTCCATGGCCGCGTACTGGCCGGCACGGAAGGGGTAGGGCTGGTGGGGGCGGAGGGTGACGACCGCGATGTCCGGGGCGCGCAGTTCGTGCGAGACGACCTCCGCCAGCCACCACGGCGGTGACGTGAGCTCGTCCTCGGCCGCCGCGTCGATCATGACCTGGGACATCGTCGTGTACGCACGCACCCAGGCGGCCTCCGTCTCGGCGTCCCAGGTGGTGGCCGCGTAACGGCTCAGCGCGCCGATCAGGGCCTCGCCGACGGCCGGGTACTGCTCGGGGGTGGTGCCGTACTTGCGGTGCCCGCGGCCCAGCTCGCGCAGGTACGCGACCAGGGTCTCGGAGTCGTCGATGTGCTCGGCGGCGGTCAGCAGGGCCTTCAGGAGGCGGTCGCGCTGGGCGTCCATGGCGACGGGGAAGAGCCCGCGCAGTTCAGGATGGCGGATGAAGAGGAGTGCGTAGAAGTACGAGGTGGCCTTGTCGGCCACGGGTGCGAGCTCCTCCATCGTCCGCCGGATCAGGGTGGCGTCCAGCGACGCCTTGCGCGGCGTGGGCGGCGTGGGCGGCGTGGCGCCAAGGGTGTCGCGCGCCGTTGCGGGGGCCGGTTCGGGATGGTCATCGGCGCCGTCGGAAGCAGTTCTGGAAGGATCGACTCCGTCGCGGTCCGGTCTCTCGCGCGGCGCGAACCAGTTCGTGTCCGCTTCTTCGTCGCCAGGGCCGCCATCGCCTGCCGTGCTGGTCGGAGCCTTCATTTCGCGCCTCGCCTCAAACGTCTGCGGTCGGTCCTGCACCTCCCCTGGTGGGAAATGCGCGTCTTCTTGCCTCCTCTCATGCCCGTCAAGGACGTTGTCACCGCATGTGATCCCTCACGGCTGCGGTCGACCGGCCGGCCTGGGCCACTCGCGTCCCGCCGGTCGGGGGTTTCGGGTGGAAACCGGATCGACCATACCGGTCGCTATCGAACAGACAAATCATTCCGGCGGTGCGGGTCGGAGTCCGGCGCGGACTGTGGTGCGGGCATGCGGGCCGGTCGGTCACACCGGCCTGGAAGCTCAGCCGGTTGATCTACCGCTGTCGGACCGGGGCCCCCGGCCGGATCGAGCGCATCCGCCCGTACGCGTACACGCATCCGGCCAGGGCGAGGTCCGACAGAAGCATGAAGCCGATGGAGTACGAGTTCTGCGCGCTGTAGATGGCGCCCATCACCAGGGGCGGCACAAATCCGCCCAGTCCCCCGACGGCGCCCACGATCCCGGTGACGGAGCCGACTCGGGGCTGCGGCGTGATCTGCGCGACCATCGCGAACACGGCCCCGCCCGCCGCTCCGAGCCCGGCCGCCATGCCGAGGAAGCAGATGGTGCCGAGCGGGGCGAGCGGCGGATCGAAGGCCTGCACGATGGCGAGCAGCGCCACGAGGGCCAGCGCGCCCGCGGTGACCGTGGCGGGGTGGACACGGTCCGCGAGCCAGCCGCCGATGGGCCGGAAGATGACGGTGGCCACGGCGAAACCGGCGGCCTTGGTGCCGGCGTCGGTGGGCGTCAGCTCGTACCAGGTCTTCAGATACGTCGGCAGGTAGACGCCGAACGCGACCACACCGCCGAACCCGATCGCGTACAGCGCCGAGAGTTCCCAGGTGACGCGGAGCCGGGCCGCCCCGCCCAGACGCGTGCCGAGACTCTCGGCGGGAACGGCGCGGCCGGGCAGGTCCCGAAGCAGCAGCGCACCGAGTACAGCGAAGGCGGCCAGCGCCACGGCGACCACGAGGAACGGCAGGTTCTCGCCGTGCTCGGCCATGCGGGGAGTGAAGTAACCGGAGAGCGCGACCCCGCCCGTGCCCATCCCGAAGACGCCGAGCGCGAAGCCCCGACGGGCCGGTGGGAACCAGGAGTTGACGAGCGGGACACCGATGGCGAACGTCGTCCCGCCGAGCCCCAGCAGGAATCCGGCGCCCAGCATGGCCGCGTACGAGTGCCGGGCGGGAATGAGCGCGAGCACCGGCACGATGGTGAGGGCCGAGACGAGCGGGAACATCAGCCGGGCGCCGTAGCGGTCGGTGAGGGCTCCCACGGGGATGCGGCCGAGCGAGCCGACGATGACGGGCACCGCGACGAGCAGCGACTGCTGAAAGGAGCTCAGCCCGAGATCGTCCTTGTAATCGCTGCCGAGCGGGGCGATGAGGTCCCAGGCCCAGAAGGTCAGAGCGAACCCGACGGTTGCCAGGGCGAGATTCAGACAGGCAGTGACGGAGGGCCTGGTACCCGGAGTGCCATCGGTCGTGTCCATAAGGGACAAATTAAGCGATTAAGTTCGTTATGCATTGTTACCCTGACGCGATCGATGAGCGTGTACGAGCGACGGCGGGTGGCAGACGCAGGTGACGGTGGTCAGCGGAACGAACGACGACGGCGGAACCGAACAGCAACTGCACGCCTTCACGCGGCAGTCGGCGGACCGGGCCCGGCTGATCGCCGGCCTGGCCGGCATCGTGCTCCTCGTGGGTCTTGCGGTCCTGGAGCGGGCCGCGCCCGACATCCTGATCGGCCCCGTGGTGTTCGCCGCAGGAGTCGTCATGGCCGTGGCACCGGCCGTTGCGGCCGTGGAGCGTCTGCTCAAGCGGGGTGGCCGGCTGGTCGCCGACGGCATCCTCGCCGCCCTCGTCGCGTATCTGACCGCGTTCGCCATCGACCTGTACGTCCACGGTCCGGCACCGGAGGCCCTGCGTCTCGCCCTGACCACCTCGGAGTCCGACGGCAGCAGCACCCCCATCCACCTGTACATCGCCACGGTCGTCGCGTTTGTCTCGATCGTCGGATTCGGCGACCGGCTCATCGTCCGCAACGCCACCTGGTTCAGCCTCGCCATCACGGCCGCCGCCGCCCTCGTGGAGCACCGCACCACCCTGGTCGGAGTGCTGGTCAGCTTCGCGCTCGGACGCACCGTCGCCTACGGAATCCGCTGGGCACGCGGCGCGGCCGACACCAGGCCCACCGGTGAAGCGGTGATGACCGCACTCGCCGGGGCGGATCTGGCCGTGGCCGACTGGACCCGCACACCCGACGGCACCGACGGGGCACGCCGTTACGCGGTGGACACCGAAGCCGGAACCCGCCTGGCCGTCACCGTCCTGGACCGCGACAGGCTCGCGGTCGGCCTCGCCTACCGCCTCTACCAGCGACTGCGCCTGCGCCGCCCGGCGCAGAGCCAGGGACTGGCCTCGCTGCAGCACATCGTGGAACAGCGCACCCTCCTCGCTCTCGCCGTCCGCGACAGCGGCATCCGTACGCCCAAGCTCGCGGCCGTCCGCAAACTGGGCTCCGACGCCGTGATGATCGCGTACCAGCAGATCGAAGGCCGCACCCTCGATCAACTGGAGCCCGAAGAACTCACCGACCCGCTCCTGGACCGCATCTGGCGGCTCACCGCCGAACTGCACCGCCACCAGATCAGCCACCGCAGACTCTCCACGGGAGCCTTCCTCGTGGACGATGCGGGCGTGGTGTGGCTGATGCGCCTGGAGGCCGGCGAGGTCGCGGCATCCGAGCTCCAGCAGCGGCTCGACGACGTGGAACTCCTGGCCACACTGGGCGTCCTGGTCGGCCCCGAGCGCGCCGTGAGCTCCGCTCGGGCCGTGCTCGGCGACGTGGCGATGGGCGCACTCCTCCCGCTGCTGCGGCCTGCCGTGGTCAGCGCCGAGACCCGCGCCCAGCTGCGCCGGCACAAGAGCGTGGTCGGCGGAGTCGCGGAGGAGATCCTCGCTTTCCAGCCGGAGGCCCCGCAGTCCCCGACAGTCGTGCTGGAGCGGCTGCGGCCGCGCACGATCCTCTCGGGCCTCGGCGGTGTGATCGCCGCGTACTTCCTGATCAGCCAGTTCTCCGGACAGCCGCTCGGCAGCCTCTTCAAAGGCATGTCCTGGCCCTGGGCCGCGCTGGCCCTGGGCGGCTCCGCGCTCACCTACGTGGCGGCGTCGATGGGTCTGGGCGGATTCGTACCCCAGCGGCTCAACAAACTGCACCTGCTGCTGGCCCAGTTCGCCGCCTCGTTCGTCACGCTGGTGACCCCGGCCGCCGTGGGCGGCGTCGCGCTGAACACCCGCTTCCTGCAGAAGGCCGGGGTGTCCTCCGGGCTCGCTGTGACCAGCATGGCCGCCTCGCAAGTGGCCAACTTCGGGGCGTTCCTGCTCCTGGTGATGCTGCTCGGGTCCATCTCCGGGTCGTCCCAGGGGTCCTACCTGCCGCCCTCGTCGGTCATCGTGACCGTACTGCTCGCGGTGGGTGTGCTCGGTCTGGTCGCCACCGCCGTGCCGCCGGTACGGAAGTTCGTGGTCACCCGGGTCAAGCCGTTCTTCTCGGGAGTCGGCCCGCGCATGCTGGAGCTGGTGAGCGACCCCCGCAAACTCCTCGTCGGCCTCGCCGGGTCGTTCATGCTGCCGCTCGTCGGGAGCCTGGCGCTGTGGGCCTCGGTCCGCGCCTTCGTACCCGACCAGCCGATCTCCTTCGCCACCGTCGCCGTCGTCTTCCTGATCGGCAAGACGGCGGGCTCCGTCGTCCCGACGCCCGGTGGCCTGGGGGCAGTCGAGGCCCTGCTGTCCGGAGGCCTGACGACGGCGACGGGCATCGGTGCCTCCACGGCGTTCTCCGCGGTGATCCTCTTCAGGCTCTTCACGTTCTGGCTGCCGATCGTTCCCGGCTGGCTGGCCACCACCTGGCTGCAGAAACGCGGCGCGCTGTAGCGCGGAGGGCTACGAGGCCCGCCACGCGTCGTCCGGGGCCGCAGCCCCGGTGGGCAGTTCCACCCGTACCGTCAGACCGCCGTCCGGGTTGGCCCGTGCGCTCACCGAGCCGTGATGTGCCCGGACGATGGAGCGGACGATGGCGAGACCGAGCCCATGCCCCGAACTGTCGCTGCTGACCCGTGAGTCGAGCCGGTAGAACGGTTCGAAGAGGCGGTCCACGATCGCCGGGTCGATCAGCGTCCCGGTGTTGTCCACCTCCAGCGTCACCATGGAGTCGAGGTCGTCGCGGAGCACGGTCAGACGTACGGAACCACCGGGTTCGTTGTGGCTCATGGCGTTGTCGAGCAGATTGAACACGAGCTGGCGGAGCAGTGCGCTGTTGCCGGTGACCGGGCAGTCGAGATCGCCGTCCGCCTCCAGAGCGACCGCGCACTTCTCGGCGCGTGGGGTGCGGTCGGCGACGGCGAGGTCGACGAGCGTGGCCAGGTCGACCGGATCGGGGTCGGGCTCCGCGTGCTCGGTGACGGCGAGTTCGAGCAGCGAGGTGACGATGGCGATGTTGCGTTCGTTCGTCTCGGCCAGCATCGGGGCGAGTTCGGCGAGCTCCCGGCCCGTCGGATCGGACTGGGCGAGCTGAAGGATGCTGCGGGTGGTGGCCAGCGGGGTGAGCAGCTCGTGGGAGGCATTGGCCGCGAACCGCTGGTGTGCGGCGAACGACTCCTCGAGCCGGTCCAGCATGGTGTCGAAGGTGTCGGCGAGCTCCTTGAGCTCGTCGGCGGGCCCCTCGGCGTTGATGCGGTACGCGAGATCGCCGGCGCCCGCCTTGGAGGCGGCCTGGCTGATGGTGTGCAGCGGTGCGAGCAGCCGTCGTGTGGCGATCCAGCCGCCGGCCAGACCGAGCGTGGTGACCAGGAGCAGCCCGGCGACGGACGTGGTGAGCACCAGGTGCCAGACGTCTTCTTTGTCGCGTACGGCGACCGTGTGGGAGAACTTGCTCACGTCCGTGCCCTTGGACGGCTGCGGGCTCGGGGCGGTGGACGAGGCGGAGGGCACCGCGGGCGGCGGGCTCACGGAGGTGACCGGCGTGTTCCCGGCGAGTTCGTACGTGGGCAGGTAGCGGATGCCGACGTAGATGATGGCGGTCATCAGTGCGCCCGAGGCGACCAGCGCGATGGCGAATCCCAGGTACAGACGGCGGTGGATGCTGAGCGTGCGCTTCATGCCCGGACGGCCAGGTAGTAACCCGCGCTGATCGCCGTGTGCACGAGTTGGGGGTCGCCCAGCTTCTTGCGGAGAGTGTGGATGACCAGGCGTACCGCGGTGGTGAACGGGTCGGCGTTCTCGTCCCACGCCTTCTCCAGCAGGTGCTCGGCGCTGAGCACCCCGCCGTCGGCGCGCATCAGCAGTTCCAGTACGGCCAGCTCCTTGGGAGCGAGGCGCACCTCGCGCCCCGCGCGGGTGACCTGCCTGCGGTGGGTGTCGAAGGCGACATCAGCGAAGGCCAGAACGGGGGCGTGGGCCCGGGGGCTGCGCCGGTGCAACGCCCGCAGCCGGGCGACCAGTTCAGGGAAGTCGAACGGTTTCGCCAGATAGTCGTCGGCTCCCAGGCCGAGCCCCTCCACCTTGTCGCCCAGTCGCCCCGCGGCGGTCAGCATGAGGATGCGGCAGTCCGGTTTGAGGGTGAGCAGCCGGCGGCAGACCTCGTCGCCGTGGACACCGGGGAGGTCGCGGTCGAGGATCACCGCGTCGTAGTCGTTGACGGTCAGCCGCTCCAGCGCCGTCGCCCCGTCGTGCACGACATCCGTGGCGATCGCTTCCCGGCGAAGCCCCATTTCCAGGACCCGTGCCATGTATTTCTCGTCCTCGACCACTAGTACGCGCACGCCTGATGTCCTCTTCCTTGCTCTTCCTTCCCCACAGGTATCAGACCCCGTGTTGGAACCGTGTATGAGCCACTCCCGATCTTCCGGGGCCTTCAAACGCTCTTCAAAACGTTCGCTTCCTAGGGTCGATTTCTGTCCAGATGATCGTGGAGACGGAGCGAAGAGAAGACTATGAATCTGTTCAAACGGGCGTGGTGGAGGCTGGTCGCCCATCTCGGCAAGACCGCGATGCTGGTGGGGTTGTTCTTCGTCATCTGCACGCTGGTCCTGTCGGGTTTCCTCATCCAGTCGTCGGCCGCGCGGGCCGCGGACGATGCCAAGAAGAGCGTCGGCGCCGTCGCGACCATGCAGCTCGACGTGGACGCCCTGATCGCCTCGGGCGGCGCGAGCAAGCCCAACGGCGCACAGGGCGGAACGATCGGTGCGGGCGGCAACCTGTACAGCGGTCCGGTCGACAAGATCGGCAAGACGTCCAAGGTGGTGTCGCAGTACAACTTCACCGCCGGTGCCGCGGCCGCGCCCTCCGGCGACGCCAAGCTCTACCAGCCGGTCCCGCCCCCGGCCGGTACGGACACCGGAGGCACCGACTTCTTCAAGGCCGAAGGTATCCGGGACACCGCGGCGGTACCCGACTTCCGCAACGGTTCCTCGAAGATCACGTCCGGATCCGGGATCACCCCCCGTACGACCGGCAACGCGGTGATGCTCGAAGAGCGCATGGCCAAGCTGAACCACCTGAAGGTGGGCGACAAGGTCCGCCTCAAGGTGGGCGAGATAGGGGTGTCCAACCACGGCAAGGACATCGAGTTCACCGTGGTCGGCATCTTCAAGAACGAGAATGCCGACACGGGCCTGTACACACCGGCGATCATGGATCCGGGCAATCAGATCTATGTCTCTCCCGAAGGCGCGAGCGTGTTGCGGGGAACGGAGCCGGGCGCCAAGGGAAGCGTCATCGAGAAGGCCACCTTCACCCTGCGCGACCCGGACGATCTCGACCAGCTGAAGAAGGACGCGAAAGCGGCCGGGGTGGATCCCGAGATCTTCCCGCTGTCCGTGAACGACAAGCAGTACAAGACCCTGGTCGGCCCCATCAACAAGACGGCGGGCTTCGCCACCCTCACCGTCTGGCTGGTCTCGGTCGCCGGAGCGGTCATCCTCGGACTGATCATCACCTCCTCGCTCCGCGAGCGCCGCAAGGAACTGGGCATCCTGCTCGCCCTGGGGGAGAAGAAGCCCAAACTCCTCGGGCAGCACCTGGTGGAGGTCGTCGCGTGTGCGCTGATCGCCATCGGGCTGTCGGCCGCGGCCAGCCAGTTCGTATCGGAGAGCGTGGGCAGCCGTCTGCTGGCCGGCGAGGTGTCCGATGCCAAGGACGCTCCGCAGGACGACGCCGTGGACCACAGCAGTACGTCGTCGGGAGCCAATTCCCCCTCGGACGACCAGCCCGACGTCAAGCCGATCGACCACATGGACATCCGGCTGAGCAATGGGGACATCGCCAAGGTCGGCATCACCGGCCTGGGCATCGCGACTCTGGCCACCCTGATCCCCGGGATCGCCGTACTGCGCCTCAAGCCGCGCGAAATCCTCACCAAGGGCGACTGACCATGACTTCAGACCATCCCGTACTCCAGCTGAACGGCATCACCCACAGCTACGCGGGCGGAAACCGCCGGCGGGTCGTCCTCAAGGACGTCAGCCACTCCTTCGAAGCCGGCCGGATGTACTCCGTGATCGGCCCCTCCGGCAGCGGGAAGACGACGCTCCTCTCCCTGGCCAGCGGCCTGGACAGCCCCGTGTCGGGCAGCGTGTCGTTCAAGGGCCGCAACATCGCCGAACTCGGCCTGGGCGCCTACCGGAACAGGCATGTGGCGACCGTCTTCCAGTCGCTGAACCTCCTCACCTATCTCACCGCCGTCCAGAACATCACCTCGGCGATGGAGATCACGGGTGTGAAGGGGCGGCACCGCAAGCGCAGGGCGGTGGAACTGCTCGACCGTCTCGGCATCGAGGAGAGCGAACACCACCGCAGAACACTCCAGTTGTCCGGCGGTCAGCAGCAGCGCGTGGCGATCGCCCGCGCGCTCGCCTGCGAGGTCGACATCCTCTTCGCCGACGAGCCGACCGGCAGCCTCGACCAGGACACGGCGGGGGAGATCATCGGTCTGTTCAAGGAACTCGCGCACGAGAGCGGCAAGTGCGTCGTCCTGGTCACGCACGCGCAGGCGGTCGCCGACGCCTCCGACGAGGTGCTCCACCTCAAGCGCGGCAAGCTCACGCGCATCCGCGGCTGAACCGGTCCGGCGCCCCGTGCCCGCCCGAAGTACAGGCGGACACGGCGCCGGTCCCGGCCGTCAGGAGAAGTCGCCGGACAGTGCGGCGGCCATCCGCAGATGCGGCGCCGCCTCGGCGTGCCGCCCCTGCCGCTCCAGGGTGCGGCCGAGCATCAGCAGCGCGTACTCCTCCACCGGGTCACGACCCAGCACCTCGCGCAGCTCGCTCTCGGCCCGTCCCAGCTGGGCGGAGTGGTAGTAGGAGCGGGCGAGCAGCAGCCGCGGCCCGACCTGCTCGGGGACCTCGTCGACCAGGACGCGCAGGATGAGCGCGGCCTTGTCGTACTCCTTCGCCCCGAAGAAGAGGTGCGCGCGCTCCCAGCGCTCCGCAGCCGTCCCCTCCATGAGGTACGTCTCCGTGATGTTCACTCGCCCTCCTTCTCCCGCGGTTCGCATGGACGAGGGGAGTAACACGCCCACCTGGTTGAACATTCCACTATGGCGTCGGCAGCCCCGGCACTGCTGCTCCCGGCCCGTCCGGCGCTAGGTTGTGCGCCATGAGCAATCTCGATGACCAGGCCACACTTTCCGTCTGTGGCGGCCGGGGATTTGTCGCCGCGGAGCCGGTGCGCGAACTTCTGAGCCCGCGCACCGTGAAGCTCGGAGCATCCACCGAGGTACGGAGGCTGCTGCCCAATCTGGGGCGGCGGATGGTCGGTGCCTGGTGCTTCGTCGATCACTACGGCCCCGACGACATCGCCGACGAGCCCGGCATGCAGGTCCCGCCCCACCCGCACATGGGACTGCAGACCGTCAGCTGGCTACACGAGGGCGAAGTGCTGCACCGTGACAGCGTCGGGTCGCTCCAGACCGTGGGCGCGCGCGAACTCGGACTGATGACCTCGGGCCGGGGCATCAGCCACTCCGAGGAGAGCCCCACATCCCACGCTAAGTTCCTGCACGGCGCGCAGCTCTGGGTCGCCCTGCCCGACGCGCACCGCACGACCGAACCCCACTTCCAGCACCACGCCGACCTGCCGGCCGTCACCGCCCCGGGCGTCGCCGCGACGGTCATCCTCGGCACACTGGACGGCGCCGCGTCACCGGGCACGACGTACTCCCCGCTCGTGGGCGCTGACCTGACGCTGACGGCCGGCGCCGAAGCGGGCCTGCCGCTCGACCCGGACTTCGAGTACGCGGTCCTCGCCATGTCCGGGGAGGCCCGCGTCGACGGGGTCCCGGTCCTCCCCGGCTCGATGCTCTACCTCGGCTGCGGCCGCACCGAACTCCCGCTGCGCGCGGTCTCCGACGCGAGCTTGCTCCTTCTCGGCGGGGAGCCGTTCGAGGAGGAGATCGTCATGTTCTGGAACTGGATCGGACGATCCGGCGAGGAGATCGCACAGGCTCGCTCGGACTGGATGACGGGCACCCGCTTCGGCGAGGTGAAGGGTTACGACGGGGCTCCGATCCCGGCCCCGGAGCTGCCCGCGACTCCCTTGAAGCCCAGGGGCAGGCGCCGCTGATCCGGCGTTCGACAGCGAGGCGTACACCGGGCCCCGCATCGGACGGCGCCACCCGTGCCGCTCCCGCGCGCCCGAAGGGTGCGGCACCGCCTCCGTATCGCGCGATCGGCCCTACAGGCATGGATCCGGACATGCGCTCAGTGATCGAGTCGGCACACAATGCAACGCGGGGGCAGTGCAGGCTCGACCGAAAGGCGACACCGTGGTGGACGGCCAGCCCGAGCGAGGGTCCGGTCCCGAGCGGCACAACAGGCGAGTGCCGGCGGCGATCGCCGACATGCCGGGGCATGTACGCAAGGAGTTCACACGGCGGCTGCGCCGTACCAAACGGGCCTACCGCGAAGACGACGTGCAGGTCGTCGAGGCGCCTCTGCTCAAGCGGGCGGTCAGCGCCTCGGCGCTCGGCAACTGCATGGAATGGTTCGATTTCGGCGTCTACAGCTACCTCGCCGCGACCATCGGCAAGGTCTTCTTCCCCAGCGCCTCGCCCAGCGCCCAGCTGATCTCCTCCTTCGCCACCTTCGCCGCCGCGTTCGTCGTACGCCCCCTCGGCGGCATCGTGTTCGGCCCGCTGGGGGACCGTATCGGCCGGCAGAAAGTCCTGGCCACCACCATGATCATGATGGCGGCGGGAACCTTCTCGATCGGTCTCATCCCCAGTTACGCCACGATCGGGGTGGCAGCGCCGATCCTCCTGCTGCTCGCCCGAATGGTCCAGGGGTTCTCCACCGGCGGCGAATACGGAGGCGCGACGACCTTCGTGGCCGAGTACTCTCCGGACCGCCGTCGCGGCTTCCTCTCCAGCTGGCTCGACTTCGGAACGTTCGTCGGCTACGCCCTCGGATCCGCACTGGTCACGGTGCTGAACCTGGCGCTCTCCGACGCCGAAATGCTGTCCTGGGGATGGCGCGTGCCCTTCCTGGTCGCGGGCCCGCTCGGGATCATCGGTCTCTACATGAGGATGAAGCTGGAGGAGTCCCCCGCCTTCCAGCAGCAGCTCGACGAGCACGAGAAGAGCCTCGCCCAGAAGTCCGCGGGCACGGAGTTCAAGACCATCGTCAAGAAGCACTGGCAGCCGCTGCTGCTGTGCGCGGGACTGGTCCTGCTCTACAACGTCACGAACTACATGGTCACCGGCTATCTGCCCACGTACCTGAACGAGACCCTCGACCGGTCGAGCAGCTTCGCGGACATGATGGTGCTCATCGGCATGCTCTGGATCGTCGTGCTCATCACCTTCATCGGACGCCTCAGCGACCATGTGGGCCGGCGTCCGGTGTACGCGGTCTCCGCGACGGCCATGATCATCCTTGCGGTCCCGGCCTTCCTGCTTCTCCAGGCGGACGGCACCTGGCTGCCCCTGCTCGGCGTCCTGATCCTGTCCACGCTGCTCGCGGGCTTCGCCGCACCGAGTGCGGCCACCCTGCCCGCCCTCTTCCCGACCGCCGTGCGGTACGCCTCCATGGGCATCGGCTTCAATTTCGCGGTGGCCGCCTTCGGGGGCACTACGCCGCTGGTCACCGAGGCGCTGGTCAGCGTCACCGGCAACAACCTCATGCCCGCGTACTACCTGATCCTCGCCGGGGTCATCGGCCTCGTGACCGTCAAGTTCCTGCCGGAGAGCGCCCAGATGCCACTCGACGGCTCCCAGCCGATGGTCGGATCGCGGGAGGAACAGCGCGAGCTGATCACCACGTCCCAGGATCTCTACCGCCTCGCCGCGGAACGCTCCTCCGGCAGCGGTGGTACATCGGATTCCTGACCGTGCGCCGGTATCAGTCGCGGTGTGCTCGTACGTCGCCGTTGACGGTGGTGAGCGCCATCGTGCGGTCGGACGATGCCTCACCGGTCGGGAGGGTGACGTAGGCACGGCCGTTGTCCGTGGTGGCTGTCACCCGGTAGGTGGGGGAGTCGTGCGGCACGGCGGTGTCCACCGAGCCGTTGGTGGTCGCGGCGGTGATGTGCCGGGGGGAGGTGGCGCACTGGGCCAGGACATCGCCGTTCACCGTTGCGGCGTGCAGTTGCGAGGCCCGTACGGCCGAGGTCCGCACGGATCCGTTGCGGGTGACCAGGCGCATGGGCGCGTCGGCCCGACCTGAACCGTCCACCACCACGTCGCCGTTGACGGTTGTCAGGTCAAGGGCGGCATCCACCCCCGCCGCGTCGATGCCCGCATTGCGCGCGCGGACCGTGACAGCGGCGCCGTCGGGCACGTCGACCTCGGGCATGCGCGGGCACGGCCGGTCACCGTCGTCATCCGTGGTGCAGGTCAGGTCCAGCACCCAGGTGTGATCGTGGTGGGACCAGTGGTGGTCGATGTCCTGGTCCACGGTGGCACGGCTGCCGTCCGTGGGGCGCAGGCGCAGCCCGTTGTCCGTGGTGATCATGATGTGTGCGCCGCCGTCGCCACCGCTCAACTCGGCGGCCCCGAAACTCCCTTGCCCGTCCGAGTGCTCATCGGACCCCCCGCCGCAGGCGGCGAGGAGCGGAGCCAGGGCCAGCACGGCCGCGAGGCATCGCACGTGTGCCTTCGTCGCAGCGTTCATAGGTCACGGCTGCCCCGGGCGAAGGCTTCCATGCGGACCACGGTCAGGCGCCGGCCGCCTCGTCCACGCCGGCGGAACGGCCGCGGAGGGCAACCAGCGCCAGGAGTGCGGAGAGCAGCGCTGCGGCGCCGCAGACCACGAACCCGATGGAGTAGCCATGGCCGAGTGCGTCCATGGCGAGGCTGTGGGCGGGTTTGAGTACGGGGGATGCCTCCGAGGCTCCGTTGACGGCGAGCGGGCCGCCCTCCTCGAGAACGGCCGCCGCGGCACCCTTCGTGGCATCAGGGAGGGCGGAGGCGTGTAGCGACGAGCCGAAGTGGGATGCCGCGCGGCTGAGTGCCACGGCGCCGATCACGGCAGGGCCGAGGGTGAACCCGAAGTCGCGCAGCAGGTTGGTGGTGGCGCTGGCCATCCCGGCGAGGTGCTGCGGAACCGTGTTGACGGCGGTGGCGGTGATCGATGACACGGTGATGGCGAAACCTACGCCGATCAGGCCCAGCGGCAGGATGAGCGAGGTGAAAGCCTCATCGGTGATCGGCAGGCTCGCGGCCCAGAAGTCTCCTCCGGCTATCAGCACCAGGCCGCCCGTCAGCACCAGGCCGGGAGCGACGTGCTTCAACAGTCGCTCGGTGACCGGGAGCAGGGCGAGAGCGAGTCCGTTGAGCAGCAGGAAGGCCATGGCGGTGTGCATGGGCTTCTGCTCCTGCACCGGACCGAGCCGGATGCTCACGGCGTACGCGGTGCCGAGGAAGCTGAACATGCCGACCACGGCGACGGCAGAGGCCACCGCGAATGAGCGGTTGCGGAAAAGGTCCAGCCGCAGCAGGGGTGATTTCACGCGCAGTTCGGCGAACACGAAGGCCGCGAGGAAGACCGCGGCCAGCAGGAATCCGGCCAGTACTGGCGTCGATCCCCAGCCGTCGGTGGGGCCCTGGATGATGGCGTACAGCAGCGCGAACAGGCCGAGCCCGATGGTGATCTGTCCGGCCGGGTCCAGTGAACGCCCCTCGGGGGCCCGCGAGTTCTGTGCGAGCAGTGCGCTCACCAGCGCGCTCGCCAGGGCGATGGCCACGACCACGACGAAGGACCAGCGCCAGGAGCCGTAGGTGGCCGTGATTCCGCCCAGGAGCGGGGCGAGGAAACCGCCGGTGGAGAGGCATGCGGCCCAGAGCGCGATGACACGGGCCCGCTGGGTGTGTGTACGGGTGCCTGCGGCGATCACCGCCAGCGAAGTGGGGAACAGTGCTGCCGCGCCCAGGCCGGCGAGCGCCTGCCCCGCCCAGAGTTGGTGCACGCCGTCGCTGGAGGCGCTGACGACCTCGCCCACGGCCATGAGCAGCGCGCCGCCGACGAGCAGTCGCTTGCGGCCGAAGAGGTCGCCGAGCACGCCGAACGTCAGCTCCAGGACGGCGACCGGCAGGAGGAAGGCGTCGGATATCCAGGTCAACTGCGAACCCACCGGGTGCAGTTCGCTCTGGAAGAGGCCGTTGAGCGTGGCAGGGATGGCGAGGCCGATCTGTGCCAGACAGACGGCGAGGCAGCCGGCGATGAGCGTTCCGACGGCCAGCGTCGATGCGTCTGGCCCTGGGGATTTCGTGGTCTTTGCGGCGGTGGCGGGCACGGGGGCTCCTGAGGTGAGGCGGAGAGGGGGCGGTCTGGTGGGAGGCGGCGGTCAGCCGTGTGTGCGGCGGACGCCGACCAGGGCGGCCGGACGCAGGCTCGTGAACGCCGCGCCGTCCAGGCCGAGCGCCGTGGCGCTGTTCTGCAGTTGCCGGGCGTCCGTAGAGCTGCCCCAGGCCCCTGTGCCGATCCGGTGCTCCAGCGCATGCAGCGAGGCGATGGCCTCTGCGGTGGTGAAGTTGCAGTGGCCCTGCCGGGATACGTAGGCCTGGCGCAGCTGCCGGGAGTTCCCGGCCGCCCGCACGCGTGCGGCGAAGACGTTCTCCTGCTCGACCGGCACCAGTTGGTCGGACGACGTGTGCACATCCAGCAGCGGGACGGCGAGGCCCTGGCTGGCGGTTGAGGTGTGCTCCAGCTTCCGTACCGCCGCAGGATCGGCGGTGATGTCCGCGCCGTGGGTGAGCCGGTCGAGGTCCTTGCGCAGGTCCAGCCCGGACGCCCGGTAGAGGGCCTTCACCTGGGTGGCGCGGGAGGAGTCGTCGAGCAGTTCGGCGTAGTCGACTCCCCGGTTCCAGGAGGTGTTGCCGCCCGCGGACTGCTCCACCGCGTACCGGCCGGAGACGATGAAGTGCAACAGGCCCTGGGCGAGCCACGCGTACTGCTGGGTCTCCTGGCCGGCGTAGTCGTGGGCGGCGGGAGGCTCCTGGCCCGGGGCCCAGTCGGCGAGGTTGAGGTACGCGGCGGCGAGGGCGATGCGGGCGCGGCCCTCGGCGGTGGCCTGGGCCCGGGCGACGGCCGCGGTGAGCCTGCCGGCCAGCGCGTCGGCGTCGTCGGGACCGGAGAAGCCCACGAGTGCGCCGGTGTCGTCGGGATCCAGCAGCGCGGCGATGGCGTACTCGGCGTCCAGTTGGTAGTTGTCCAGGTCCACGCCGCCCGCCACCAGTCCGCAGAAGCCCAGGGCGCCGTCGATGCGGCCCGCGCCGTCGCGGGCGATCTGGGCGTTGACCAGGCCGCCCATCGACTGGCCGACCGAGATGATCCGCCGCGGCCCGCCGACCTCCCTGCGGAAGGCGTCGATGGTGGCGAACTGATCGCGTTCCGCCGAGTTCAGTGCCCACAGCGAACCGTTCGGATCGTACGAGGACCCGGCCAGGGCATAACCCCGGGCGAGCAGTTCCCGCTGTACGTCGGCGGTCGGCGCGTCCTGGGCCGCGAGGCTGCCGAAGCCGTGGCTGAAGACCAGCAGGGTGCCGTTCCAGTCGGCGGGGGTGTCCGAGATCCAGCCGGCGCCGTCGGCGAGCGTGCCGGTGTGATGGGTGACTGCGGCGGGCGCTGCTTCGGCGGAGGTGACAGAGGTGGTGAGGGTCAGCACGAAAGCGGCGCAGGAGAGAAAGAGGCCACGTATCGGGCGAGTGGGCATGGGAGGAGCTCCGCTTCTGAGAGGGGGGAGCGTGCCTGGAGTGGAGTGAATGTAGGGCCATACTGAAACGGCCGTCAATATTCTGACGAATATCAAGTCAGGGGTGTGCGCGGGGAAGAACGCCGATCGACCGGGCGGCGCCTGCTCAGGCGTAGTGGCGGTAGATCGCCGTCGCCACGCAGGCCGGCTTCTCGGACCCTTCCGTTTCCACCGTGAAGACCAGCCGCATCTCGACGCCGTTCCCCCGGACCTCGTCCACGGACTCCACCGTCGCGTGCAGGCGGATCTTCGCGCCGACCTTCACCGGGCTGGGGAAGCGGACCCTGTCCAGTCCGTAATTGATGCTCATCGAGATCCCCTCGACCGCCAGAAGATCGTTGAAGAGCGGGATGACCAGGGAGAGCGTGAGGTAGCCGTGGGCGATCGCCGCACCGAAGGGGCCGTCCTTGGCCCGCTCGGGGTCGACATGGATCCACTGGTGGTCCCCGGTCGCGTCGGCGAAGGTGTTGATGCGCTCCTGGGTGATCTCCAGCCAGTCGGTCCGGCCGAGGTCGGCGCCGGCGAGAGACTTGATCTCGGGGAGGCCGGTGACGGTGCGAAGGGCGGTGGTCATGCGTTTCCTCCGGAAGGGTGCGGGCAACTGCCGCCGTAGGCACGGCGGATGGGGAGTTTGAGGAGCTTTCCCGCGCCGCTGCGCGGCAGTTCGTCGGTGAAGACGACGGACTTCGGGATCTTGTAGCGGGCGAGGCGGCCCTCGAGCGAGGCGAGCAGACCGGACTCGCCGGGGCTTGCGCCCTCGCGCAGCACCACGACCGCGCGGCCCACCTCGCCCCACTTCTCGTCGGGGACGCCGATCACGGCGCAGTCCACGACATCGGGGTGCTCGTACAGGACGTTCTCCACCTCGGCCGGGTAGATGTTCTCGCCGCCCGAGATGATCATGTCCTTGGCGCGGTCGACGATTCTCACGTAGCCGTCCGCGTCGGCGACGGCCACGTCGCCGGTACGGAACCAGCCGTCGGTCAGCACCTGCGCCGTCTCCTGTGGCAGACCCCAGTAGCCGGACATGATGTTCGGGCCCTCGACGACCAGTTCGCCGCGCTCGGCGTCCTGGCCGGCGGGGTCGACGATCCGTACGTCGCTGAAGAAGTGCGGCACTCCCGCGGTGCCCGCCTTGGCCAGGGCGTTCTCCGCGTCGAGGAGGCAGACGCCGGGCGATGCCTCCGTCATTCCGTACCCCTGGACGAAGCTCAGGCCGCGCCGCTCGTAGGTGTGGATGAGTGCCTCGGACACGGGTGCGCCGCCGCACATCATCGTGCGTACGGAGGAGAGGTCGGCCGTCTCGAACCGGTCGTCGGCGGCGATCTGCTGGAACATCGCCGGCACGCCGAACATCATGGTCACCCGGTGCTCCTCGACCAGGTCGAGGGTGCGTCCGGGCGAGAACGACTCCTCCAGGACGAGGGTTCCGCCCTTGAGGAAGGTCGGCAGGCAGGTCATGTTGAGGGCCGCCGTATGGAACATCGGGGCGGACAGCAGGGTCACCTCGTCGGATGCGATGTCACCGTCGACCAGGGTGTTGAGACTGTTCCAGGTCAGATTGCCGTGGGTGAGACCGGCGCCCTTCGCACGGCCCGTCGTGCCCGAGGTGTACATGATCATCGCGAGGTCGTCGAGGGTGACGGCCTCGTCGAGCGGGTCTGCCACGGACCGCGCGAGTGCGGTCTCGTACGCGTCGCCGACCTGGAGGCGGGGCAGGCCCGAGCGCTGGGCGAACCCGGCGAAGGGTGCCGCATGGACCAGGAAGGACGTGCCCGAGTCTGTCAGGCAGTGCGTCAGCTCGGGCTCGGCCAGACGGGAGTTGAGAGGAACGAAGACCGCTCCCAGACGCCCCGTGGCGAAGAGGGTCTCCAGGAACGCGGGATGGTTGGGGCCGAGGAAGGCGACCCGGTCGCCGCGCCCCGCGCCCGCCGAACGCAGGTGGTGGGCGAGGCGCGTGGTGCGATCGTGCAGCTGCGCATAGGTGCGACGGGAGTCCTGGTGGACGACGGCGATGCGGTGCGGACTCTTGCGACTGCGCCGTGCGGTCCAGGAGCCGATGCTGTGGTCGCGCATACGGGAACTCCTTTGTATCCCTGATGCTGTGGGCAGAGGCACATGGTGGTCAGTCCTTGCGGAAGCCGAACAGCCGGGCCGCGTTCTCCTTGAGGATCTTGGGCCGGACCTCCTCCTTGATGGGCAGCGCGGCGAAGTCCTTCAGCCAGCGCTCCGGGGTGAGCAGCGGATAGTCGGTGCCGAACAGCACCTTGTCCTTGAGGAGGGTGTTCGCGTACTGGACGAGCTGCGGCGGGAAGTACTTCGGGGACCAGCCCGACAGGTCGATGTAGACCTGCGGCTTGTGGGTGGCCACCGACAGCGCCTCGTCCTGCCACGGGAAGGAAGGGTGCGCCATGATGATCGGCATCCCGGGGAAATCGGCGGCGACGTCGTCGATGTACAGGGGGTTGGAGTACTTCAGACGGATGCCGCCGCCACCGGGTGCCCCGGCGCCGATGCCGGTCTGGCCGGTGTGGAACACCGAGATGGCTCCGGCCTCCTCGATCGCCTCGTAGAGGACGTACGCGGAGCGGTCGTTGGGGTAGAAGGCCTGGACGCTGGGGTGGAACTTGAATCCCCGTACCCCGAAGTCCCTGACCAGGCGTGCGACTTCACGGGCTCCCGCCCGCCCCTTGGCCGGGTCGATCGAGGCGAAGGGGATGATCACGTCCGGGTTCTCGGCGGCCGCCTCGGCGATCTCCTCATTGGGGACGGCGGGTGTGCCGGTGGCCGCCTCTGCGTCCACGGTGAAGACGACGCAGGCCATCCTCCGCTCCCGGTAGTAGGCGGCGATTTCCGGCAGCGTCGGCCTGCGGTTTCCGCCGTCCACCTTGAAATACGTGCTCGACGCCTTCTCCAACTCGCCGGAGAGCGAGCCCTGGCCGCGCGAGGACACCTCGGCATGCGTGTGCACGTCGATGGCGGTGATCGCGTCGAGGTCGATTCCCGTCATGGGGGTCTCCTTACAGCGTCGGGGCGGGGATGCCGTACGTCTCCGGGCGTTGACCCACCGAGACCGGCCAGGCGGCTGCGATCGCATCCGCCGACCAGCCACCGTCCTGGTACGCGGCGGACACCTCCTGCGGGTGCGACCAGAGCGAGAGCTTGTCGCCGCCGATGCCGATGCACTGTCCCGTGACCTCCCGCGCCGCCTCGGAGGCGAGGAAGACGACCAGGCCCGCACAGTCCTCGGCGGTGCCGAAGGCGACGCCCTTGCGCAGCGCATCCGGGAAGGGGGTGCCGTCGTTCTCGTACGCCTCGATGTGGGGCGCGAACAGCGGCATGGTCCTCGTCATCTCGGTGGCGGCGTTGGGAACGACCGCGTTGGCGGTGATGCCCGCCCTGGCCAGCTCCATCGCCCAGGTGCGGACCATCGCCGCGATGCCCGCTTTGGCGGCCGCGTAGTTGGTCTGGCCGAAGTTGCCGCGCTGGCCGGCCGGGGAGCCCGCGACGATGATCCGGCCGCCGCCGCCCTGCTCGCGCATGCGGACGGCGGCGGCACGGGCGCAGGTGAAGGTGCCGCGCAGATGCACCTGCTGGACGGTGTCGAAGTCGTCGTCGGACATCTTCCACAGCACGCGGTCCCGCAGCACCCCGGCGTTGGTGACCATGACATCCAGCCGTCCGAATTCCGCCACGGCACGGTTCACCAGCGCTTCCGCGGCCTCAGCGGTCCCCACGGCGGCCACCTCGGCGACGGCGGTTCCACCCGCTCCGGTGATGTGCTTGACCGCCGCCTCGGCGGCTGCCGCGTCGACATCGTTGACGACGACCGACGCGCCTGCCGCGGCGAGCGCACCGGCGTAGGCGAGCCCGAGCCCGCGCCCGCTGCCGGTCACGACGGCGACCTTGCCGGAAAGGTCCATGATTATGTCTCCTAAGGCAGGTGGGGGCCCTGCGGCGAACCGGTGGCACGGGGCTGCGCGGCAGGGCGACGAGAATGACGCTATGCACTCTGCTTGCGGCAGTCAATGGAGTGCGTAACATTGGCCTGGTCGACGGTACGGACAACGGAGGGGCGACATGACGGGCGACAGCGGGGAGACGACGGGCTCGGTGGCGGGGGAGGACGACGCGCGCGAGGCGGACACCGCGCTGCGGCCGCAGACCGTCATGCTCACCTTCCTCGGCAACTACGTCCTGGGAGGCGACATCTGCGTCTACTCGGGCAGCATCATCGAGGTCTTCCGCAGGGTTGGCGTGGGTGAGCACGCCACCCGCTCGACGCTGACCCGCATGGTCAACCGCGGGCTGCTGCACCGCCGTCGGGAGGGGCGGCGCATGTACTTCGGGCTCACCGACCGCGCCACCGCGATCCTGCGGGACGGCGAGAACCGCGTCTGGAAACGCGGCGCCGTCAACGACGAATGGGACGGCACCTGGACCCTCCTGGCGTTCTCCCTGCCGGAGTCCTCGCAACGCCAGCGGCACGACCTGCGCTCCCGGCTGACCTGGGCGGGCTTCGGGCCGCTGATCGGCGGGCTGTGGATCGCCCCCGGCCCCGCGGACGTCACCGCGATCACCGGGGACCCGGAGTTCGGTGCGTACGTCTCGGTCTTCCGTTCGACCGCGGACCCCGCGACGGACATCGACGCCCTGGTCCACTCGGCCTGGGATCTCGCGACCCCGGCGGCCGGCTACCGCGACTTCCTCGACCGGTGGGCGGACTTCGCCGCCGGAGCCGCAGCACCGGATCTCGACGAACTGGCCACGAAACTGCGCCTGTTGACCGAATGGCTGCAGATCGTCCGCGCCGACCCCTATCTGCCGGTACGCCACCTCCCCGCCGACTGGCCGGCGGCGGCCGCCGAGGACGTCTTCCGCCGGGCCGACGCCCGGGTGGACTCCCTCGCGCGCGCCCAGGCCGAACGGCTGCTGGAGACGGTGCCTCCGAACGGCTGAACTCCGCACAGGTCGAGGCGCGCGATCCTCAGCTGCCCTTCCACTCAACGGAAGTCCCCCTGTTCGGCCGCCCACGGCCCCAGCACCCTGGAGACGTGCAGGTGCACCGGAGCCGAGGGAGAAGACGATGACGTCATTCGCGCGCAACCAGTGGTACGTCGCCGCATACGGAGCCGAGATCGGCCGCGAACTGTTCGGCCGGACCGTCTGCGGCGAGCCGATCCTCCTGTGGCGTACGGAGGCCGGTGAGGTCACCGCGATGGCCGGCCGCTGCGTGCACCGCCGCTTCCCGCTCTCCGAAAAGCCGAGCCGGCTCGACGGCGACCGCGTCGTCTGCGGCTACCACGGCTTCACCTACGGGGCCGACGGTGTCTGTGTGAGCGTCCCCGGCCAGCAGCGGGTTCCGCGCACCGCCCGCCTCGCTTCGTACGCGGTGAAGGAGCAGGACTCCTTCGTGTGGGTGTGGATCGGGGACCGCGAGGCTGCCGACGAGTCGCGCATTCCCCGCGCCCCCTGGCTGAACTCACCGGCGTACACGGTCGTGTGCGGCATGGAGCCGCTGGCCGCCCGCTACGGGCTGCTCGTGGACAACCTCCTCGACCTCTCGCACGAGACGTATCTGCACGGCGGCTACATCGGGACTCCCGAGGTCGCCGAGACTCCCATCGCCACGGAGGTGGACGAAGGTGCGGGCATCGTCCGCGTCAGCCGCCACATGGACGACGCGGCCTGTCCGCCGTTCTACTCCGAGTCCACCGGCATCGACGGCAGGATCTCCCGCCGGCAGGACATCGAATACCACGCCCCCTGCCTGTACTTGCTCCACTCGCGGATCGCGCCGACCGGCACGCCCGGCCCGGACGCCGACGGCACCGACCCGCATGCCTTCCATGTCGAGGTCGTCTACGCCATCACCCCGGAGACGGAGAACACCACGCACGACTTCTGGGCCGTGGCCCGGGACTTCGCCCTCGACGACCAGAAGGTCAGCGACTTCCTCGCGGAGAACAACCGCACCGTCGTGCTGCAGGACGTCGTCGCACTCGACACGCTGGAGCAGGTCATCGCCCGGGAGCCCGAAGGCACCCAGGAGCTCAGCATCAACATCGACACCGGTGGTCTGGCCGCCCGGCGCATCCTGGCGCGGCTGCTCGCCGAGAGCGCAGCCACCCCCGCCGCGCAGCCCACCCGATGAGCCGGCAGCCCACGCCCGTGCCGGACCGGGGCAACGTCTACCGCATCGTCTGGGTCCCTGGAACGGACCGGATGCTCGGCACCTGCTGGTGCGGCACGGGCCACGAGTCGCAGGACCCCGTGGAGCTGTGGGAGTGGCTGCTCGCCCACCCGGACGGGCATGAAGTCGAACTCGATCTCGTCGTGACGGCACGCAGCACCGAGGCGGACGCTGTCGTCGCCCTCGACCTGAGGCGCGCCGACGGCGCCCCGCTGCCCGTCTGGCGACCGGGAGCGCACATCGACCTTCACCTCGGTCCCGCGGGTGGGAGCCGGGTGCGTCAGTACTCCCTGTGTTCCTCGCCCGAAGACCGCTCCCGCTGGCGGGTCGCGGTCCTCAAGGAGCGCGGAGGCCGCGGCGGTTCGCACCACGTGCACGCCGCTCTGCAGCCGGGCGACACGATTCGTGTACAGGGGCCGCGCAATCATTTTCCGCTCGAATCCGCGGACGCGTACCTCTTCATCGCGGGCGGCATCGGCATCACCCCGGTCCTGCCGATGCTGGAGGAGGCAGAGCGCCGCGGGGCCGACTGGCGCCTGGCGTACGGAGGACGCACGCTCACCTCCATGGCCTTCCGCGAGGAGCTGCTCCGGCGGTACGGGGACCGGGTGCAGGTCCACCCCGAGGACACGCACGGCCTGCTCGATCTGGACGGGCTGCTCGCCGCCCCGCACCCCGGAACCCTGGTCTACTGCTGCGGGCCGGAACCGCTGCTCAAAGCCGTCGAAGAGCGCTGCGCCGACTGGCCGGAAGGGGCCCTGCGCATGGAGCGGTTCGCCCCCAAGGAGGCAGGTGCTCCCGTACGCGCAGGGGACTTCGAGGTCGAACTGGTGCGGAGCGGGCTGACGTTGACCGTGCCGGCGGACAAGTCGGTCCTGGAAGCGGTCGAGGAGGCGGGCGTACCGCTCCTCTCCTCCTGTCGGGAAGGCACCTGCGGAACCTGTGAGACCGCTGTTCTGGAAGGCACGGTCGACCATCGCGACTCGCTGCTCACCCCGACCGAGCAGGCTCGCCACGACACGATGATGCTCTGCGTCTCGCGCGCGGCGTGCCCCCGGCTGGTACTCGACGTGTGAGCCCCGCCCCCATAAGTTCGGCGAAGCATTGACCCACGTCGCATATGTGCCTAGCTTTTCCCTTCAGGCCGGACCATCTGCAAGGAGGGCGCCCGTGCAGCGCGGCAAGACCACCTCCCCGGGCTGCTCGGTGACCGCGAGGGCACTCCAGGTCCTGGAGGCCTTCACCCCCGCCCACCCCGTGCTGCGGCTCGCCGAGATCTCCCGGCACTCGGGACTCCCGCTGAGCACCGCGCACCGCCTGGTCAAGCAATTGACCGGCTGGGGCGCACTGGAGCGCGACGCGGAGGGCAACTACCGCATCGGACTGCGCCTTTGGGAGATCGCCTCGCTCGCACCGCGGGGCCTCGGTCTGCGCGAAACGGCCCTTCCGTATCTCTCCGACCTCGGCCAGATCACCCGCGAGAACGTTCAGTTGGCCGTCCGTGAGGACTTGTCGGTCGTGTACGTGGAGAGGCTGGCGGGAAGCGGCGCGGTCCAGGTGCTCACCCGAGTCGGCGGCCGCTTCGCGCTCACCCCGACCGGTGTGGGCCTGGTCCTGCTCGCGTACGCACCCGCAGACGTCCAGGAGCGCGCCCTCGCCCTGCCGCTCGCGCGCCACACCGAGCGGACTCTCCGCAGCCCGGACCGGATACGCCGCGTCCTCGCCGAGGTGCGCCGGACGGGCGTCGCCGTCAGCGACCGCCAGGTGACGATGGATGCCGTGTCGGTCGCGGCCCCTGTCCACGGCCCGGAGAACAACGTCGTCGCGGCGGTGTCCGTGGTCGCGCACGCGGACAGTGCGAATCCGCACGCACTCGCCCCCCTGGTGCAGGTCGCGGCACGCGGAATCTCCCGCTCGCTGGGCGCCCGGCTGCAGAGCCGCGTCGACTGAACCGGCGGCTACGGTTCACGCGCCGATGGAGCGGTCCAGCCACTCGGACAGCAGCCCGCGCTCGGCGTCGGTGAGCCGCGGCAGCTCGGGCACGACGGTCCGGAACGCGACAGCGGCCGCCGTCGTCCCGTCCTCGGCCAGCGCGGGCGCGTCGGTCAGAATCGCATGGGTCACGGCCTCGTACATGGTGTCCGAGAGGCTGAGATCCCGGCCCTCGGGGGGTGCGGCGAGCAGGGTGAGCACGGTTCCGGTGCCGGCGGCGTGGATCAACTCGACGGCACGGCGTTCCGCGACACGGAGCCTGCCGATCGCCGCGAGGCGATGCACCCGCGCCCGAAGAACCTCCAGGCCGGCGGCCGCGGCCGGTGAGCGGCTGTCCCGGCCCGGATCGGTGAGGAGACCGAACAGCGCTGCGTTGGCGAGTCCGAAGTCGATGTGTGCGTCCCATCCCCTGCGGAGGTCCGCTACCGGGTCGTCGATGTCCACGACGAGTGCCTTGTCCGCGACGTAGGTGGCGAAGACGTGTTCCGCCACGGCATCGAGCAGACCCTCCTTGTCCCCGAACAGCCGGTAGATGCTCGGCGCCTGGACGCCTGCCTCCTGGGCGACGGCGCGCGTGGTGACCGCGGTGGGGCCCTGTTCCCGCAGGAGCTGCGCCGCGACCTCGATGAGATGCGCGCGCATCTCGAGTCTGCCGGCCTCGCCGGTCCTGCTCTCCGTCATGTTCCAACGATAACGGTTCACTGCTATCAATGCGTTATCGTTGATATCAAGCAAGTGATTCCAACGATATCAAAGAGGTGTGGATCATGATCGTCATCACCGGAGCCACGGGCCGCCTCGGCTCCCAAATCGTCCATCGGCTGCTGGAGCGTGTTCCGGCGGATCGCATCGGTGTGAGCGTCCGCGACCCCGCGGGTGCCGCCGGCCTCGCTGCCCGCGGGGTCCGCGTACGGCGAGGTGACTTCAGCGATCCGGACTCCCTCGCCGACGCGTTCGAGGGCGCCGGGCAGATACTCGTCGTCTCGGCGAACGACACCGGCGAGACGGCGGTCGCCCAGCACACCGCGGCCGTCGATGCCGCACGCGCCGCCGGGGCCAAGCGCATCCTGTACACCAGCCACCAGGCCGCCGCCGCGGATTCGCTCTTCGCGCCGATGCCCGACCATGCCGCCACCGAGCGGTACCTGGCCCGTGCGGGCACGCCGTACACAGCGCTGCGCAACGGGTTCTACGCGAGCACCGTCCCGCTCCTGCTGGGCCAGGCACTGGAGACCGGTGAGCTCATCGCCCCTGCGGACGGCCCCGTCTCGTGGACCGCACACGAAGACCTTGCGGAGGCGGCAGCGGCCATCGTCGCCGACGAAGGCCGGTTCGACGGTGCGACCCCGCCACTGACATCAGGCGACGCCCTCGACCTGGAGGACATCGCCACAATCCTCACCGAACTCACCGGGCGCACCATCCGCCGCGTCGTCGCCGACGACGACGAATGGACGGCAGGCCTCATCGGGCACGGCGTACCGGAAGGCCAGGCCAACCTGCTGCTCGGCATGTTCCACGCCTCGCGGCGCGGCGAATTCGCCACCACCGGGCCGGCGCTCGCGGACCTGCTCGGGCGTGCCACGACGCCCCTCCGCTCCGTGCTCGAGGCCGCCGTGGCCCGCTAGGCGGGCGCGAGCGGTGGTACGCGAACGGGCGTGCCTCACGAGGTCCGGGGAAAGGATCCGTGAGGCACGCCCGCGGGGTGTCACCTGCCGCGCTAGAGGTCTTCTCCCGACAGCAGCGGCTCGAAGGACCGGTACGCGTCGTAGTTCCTGAAGTGTCTGCTGTACACCTCGGACCCGTCACCCGGCTCGGCGTCGGGGACCTCGCTGACATCCACCACGTGGAGCAGCTTCCAGGAGACCGTCTCGCCGAGATGGTTCTCGTAGCTCGTCTCCAGGCGCCTGCCGTGTTCGCGGGCCCTGCTGCGCGCCTCGGTCTCGTCCTCGGCCTCTACCAGGACGAAAGTCTCCTGGTAGAGCGGGACTTGGTCCTCGGCCGCGGTCGAGGCCTCGCACAGCAGGATGGCGACGTAGAGGCTCATGTCCCGGGCCTACTTCGTGAACCGGTTGTCGTTCAACAGCTTCCAGGCCGTGTTGCAGGACCTCTCGCCGCAGCCCTTGATGTACCCCAGGCTGTCCCCGTAGTGCTGTCCGGGGAAGACCTGCCTGATGGAGGCCTTGCGGCAGCGGGAGATGAAGTTGTTCGCGATCTCTCCGAGGTTGTCGTTGGCGGCGCACGGGTCGTACGCAGCGGCCGTGACGGGGTGGGCGGAGACGGTGCGGGCGTCCGTGGCGGTCGCCGTCGCCGGGGCGCCGGTCAGTGCGGCGACCACGACGGTGGCCGCGGCCACCGCACGGGCGAAACGCCGGGCCGGGGTCAACAGCCCGTCATCTTCCCGTAGGCGATCCACACTTCACCCTTGTTGTTCAGGCTGACATCGCCGCTCTTGTGGAGACCGGTGTACTTGCCCCGGTACTTCCTGAGCTCGCCGAACTGCGACTCGAGCGTCATGTACGGGGAATCGGGCTTCCAGTCACCGGAGAACTCCGCGTACACGCCGTCGGTCCCGTCCGTGCCGCTCGCCCAGCAGACGCGGGAGTCCGAGTACAGGACGAGGTTGCCGTCGTACTGCATCTCCAGCCGGTAGCCGCCGTTGCGCAGGCACTGCCCGGGGATCATCTTGTCGGTGAACGATGTGCCGATGCTCCGGCATTCCGACCGCGACACCTCGCTGCCGGTGGTGGCCGAAGCCGGCTGCGCCGAGGTGGTGACGGCCGCCAGGAGACCCACAAGGGCAAAGGCGAAATTGCGGGGAAGGTTCCTCACGTGGTGCTGCCTTTCTGTGCTCGCTCTCTGCGTCATCTCACTGATGGGCACGGAGAGTAGCCACAACGCTACGTGAAGTCACCGATCGATACCAGCCCGCCCGTTGGCGCGACGCTCGCTTGCATTGACGGGTGCACGGACGATACTGGTCGGATCCCGATCACCCACAGACAGACTCCATGGCCAAGAACAGCACCTCACCGACCACCGTCCCCGACACCGCGTGGCTGGGGCGCGGGCGCCACCTCGGGCCCGAGCCCGAACAGGACATCCGGCGCAACCTGATCGCCCTCAGGGCGGCCGGGGTGCTCGACGACTTCCTGGACCTCGACCCCGTCGAGGCGGCCCGCTCCACCGTCCTGCACCCGCGGGACGAGTCCGCAGATCCCGGTCCGGGCGCCCGCCGCTTCTTCGAGGCCCGCTGGCGCGTGGCCGACGAGGTCACGGTGCGCGCGCAGCTGATCACGTACGACTCCGGTGCGCGCCGCAAAGAAGGCGAGGGCGTCAACTGGGTTCTGGCCGCCGAGGCGGAGCGGGTGTGGGACGCGCGCTGGCCCTCGCCCGCCACCATGTTCTGGCCCGACAGCGACCAGGTCGCCTGGGACCAGGACACGGTGCCCGGGGTGCGTCTGCGGACGCCGAACCACCTGCCCAAGGACGACGACGAGCTGCGTCACCGGCTGCGCGACTGTGCCAGGCAGAGCTGGTACATCCATGTCGTGGTGCACGAGGCGATGACGCCGGACGCGAAGGGGCAGCGGCCGCTCGCGGCGTTCCTGCCGCCGAGTCTGCGCCACCAGGTGGTCGAGCACCGTGGCACGCCGGAGCAGGCGCAGATCGCCGACTTCGCGCTGAAGCGCGAGCTGAGCGTACGGATGCCGCGCGGTGGCGCCGTCGTGCTCCCCAAGGTGCCGCAGGGGCCTGGTTACGACGCGGAGCGTTTCACCGTACGCAGCGTCTTCCTGGACGGCTCGGAGCCGACCGAACTCCTCGACAGGATCCAGGAGTTCGCCTCCCTGCCCCGGCCCATGTCGGCCGAGGCGGAGCAGGCGCTGACGCGGCTGCGCCGCGCCTGGCATCTGCTCACCCCCGACGAGGAGCTGGTCCACGCCCAGGGGATGGTGGCCACGTACGCCGAGGCGCTCGAGGTCATGACCAACTCCCGTGACCTGTACCGGGAAGCGGCCGAGGCGGCGCAGGAAGCGCTGGCCGACACGACCGGCGGGGACGGTGTGCTCCGGCTGCCCGCGCAGAGTCAGGACAAGGCCGACGGGTCGCCGCTGAGCGCCCTCACGAAGGCGTTCGGCCGCTTCAGGGAGCCGAAGAAGTAGGGCGGTCGATGAATGCCCGTGCCGAGCGTGCTTGCCGTATTCGCGCACCCGGACGACGAATCGCTGGTGGCGGGGGGTGTGCTCGCCCGACATGCGGCCGCAGGCGGGCGGACCGCGGTGGTCACGGCGACCTGGGCCCAAGACAGCCACCGCGCCGGTGAGTTGGCCGATGCCCTGCGCGTGCTCGGTGCGGGCAGGCCGCGTCTGCTCGGGTACGCCGACGCCCGGGTACCGGAGTCGGCCCCGGGGGAGGTGCGGTTCTGTGACGCCCCGCTCGACGAGTCGATACGCCGGCTGGTCGTGCACATCCGGGACTTCCGCCCGGACATCGTCATCACGCACGATGCCTACGGCGGGTTGACCGGTCATCCCGATCATGTGCACACCCATCGGGTGGCCGTGCTCGCGGTGCAGGCCGCCGGTTGGGATCTCGTCCATCCGGAGGCCGGCGCCGCCTGGCGGCCGAGCGCGCTCCATCTGGCCACGCATCCGCACTCTGCCGCGCGGAGGCTGGGCCCGCGCCTGCTCCGGGAGGGCCGGACGATGTTCAGCGTCCCGGACGAATGGGTCACCGCGACCGTTGATGTGCGGCCCTGGATCGAGCAGAAAATCGGTGCCGTGCTGGCTCACCGGAGCGAGGTGGAGCGGGGAGCGCTGCCGGGCAGACTGGCCGCCCTCCCGCGAGCCGCCCAGGAGGAGCTGCTGGCCACCGAGTGGTACATCCGCCACGACCTCGTATCCGCCTGATGGTGCGGTGGACGGCTGTCCCGGTGAGGCCCGATGCGGAAGCCGGGGACGTACCGCGATGCCCGGTGTCAGAATTGCGCTGTGTACGGGGAGATCCTCGAACGCGACCATGAGCTGGCCCAACTGGGCGCCGCCGCAAGGGAAGCGGCCGACGGCGCCGGGTCGGTCGTGCTTGTCTCCGGAGAGGCCGGAATCGGAAAGTCCAGCCTGGTCAGAGCGGCAGCGGGGGTGCTGCCCGGACAGGCGCGGCTGCTCGTCGGCGAGTGCGACGACCTGGTGATGCGGCGCCCGCTGGGCCCCTTCCGCGATCTCGTCGGCGGCGCGGGCGGCGTCGGGGGCGAGCTGGGGCAGGCGCTGAAGGAGGGCGGGGACCGGCAACGGGTCTACGACGCCCTGCGGGCGGAGCTGACGGCGGCTCCGCATCCTGTGGTACTCGTCGTCGAGGACGTGCACTGGGCAGACGAGGCGTCGCTGGACGCACTGCGCTTCCTGGTGCGCCGGGTGGACCGGCTTCCGGCGGTGCTCGTGCTGACGTACCGGGACGACGAGCTGGGGCGCGAACACCCGCTCCGTCATCTCCTGGGCCAGGTGTCCCGGCTGGACCGGGTGCACCGGCTGCCGCTCTCCCGGCTCTCCCGTGAAGCCGTACGCACCTTGAGCGCGGCAGGACCCGCGGACGCGGCCCAGGTGTACGAGGCGACCTCGGGCAACCCCTTCTTCGTCGCCGCGGTCCTCGCCGCAGGCGGTACGGGGTCGGTGCCACCGACCGTCGTCGACGCCGTGCTCGCCCGCCTCCGTGGTCTCGACACCCGCGCCCGGGACGCACTCGAACAGCTCGCCGTGGTGCCCTCCGCTGTCGAACGCAGCCTGGTGGACGCGCTGCTCACGGACGGAGTGGCCGTACTGGCCCCGGCCGAGCAGCGCGGCCTGCTCACCGTGACCCCCGAACGGGCCGGCTTCCGGCACGAGCTGATCCGCCGCGCCGTCGCCGACTCGCTGCCCGCCGCACGGCGCATCGCCCTCAACCGCGACGTGCTCGACGCACTGATCGCCCAGCCCGGCGCCGACCCCTCGCGGATCGTCCACCATGCGGCGCAGGCGGGCGACCAGGAGGCGATCGCGAGTTACGGACCCGACGCCGCCCGCGAGGCCTCCCGGGCCGGCGCCCACCGCGAAGCCGCCGCCCACCTCAGGCTCGTACTGCGCAGCCGCCAGCGGTACGAGCCGGCCGCTCTGGCCTCGCTCCTGGAGCAATACGCGGTGGAGAGCTACACCATCGCCGACTCCGCGGCCGCCGTCAGCGCCCAGCGCGAGGCCGTGGCCCTGCGCCGGTCCCTCGGCGACACCCGCGCCCTGGGCGCGGACCTGCGCTGGCTCTCCAGGATCCACTGGTGGGCCGGAGACGCCGACGCGGCGCAGGAGGCCGCGCGGGAGGCCATCGCCGTACTGGAACAAGCCGACGACGGACGGCTGCTGGCGCTCGCGCTCAGCAACACCTCCCAGCTGCACATGCTCGCCGAACGCACGGCGGAGGCCGTCGAGTTCGGCGAACGCGCCATCGTCCTGGCCCGCGAGGAAGGCGACGCGGCGATCCTCTCCCACGCGCTGAACAATGTCGGCGCAGCTCTCTGGCGCAGCGGGGATCCGCGCGGGCGGCCCCAGCTGGAGGAGAGTCTGCGCGTGGCACTCGCCGCGGGCGAGGTCGAGCATGCCTGCCGTGCGTACGCCAACATCATCTGGACGCTCCTGGAGAACCTCCAGTACGCCGACGCCGACCGCTTCCTGGCCCCGGCCCTGGAACTGGCGGACCGGGCCGAACACCTCGGATTCCTCAGCTATCTGCAGGTGGAGACGGCACTGCGCCGGTTCGCCGCCGCGGACTGGGACGAGGCGGAGCGGTACGCGGAGCTCGGTGTGCACGATCCGGTGCCCGGCCGCTGCCCCGCCCTGACCGTACTGGGGCGGGTACGGATACGGCGCGGCACTCCGGGCGGTGACGAACTCCTCGCGCAGGCCTGGGAGATGGCCGAGGGAACCCGCGAACTCCAGCGCACCGGACCGGTGGCAGCGGCCCGCGCCGAGGCGGCCTGGCTGCGCGGCGACCCTGCGGGCGTGGTGAGCGCCGTCGGGACCGTCCACGCCCAGGCGTGCCAACTGGACTACACGGCGTACCGGGCGGAACTCGGCTACTGGCTCGGCAAAGCCGGGCACCGGGTGGAGCCGGACGGCGGCGACCATCCGTACGCACTCCAGGCCGCCGGGCAGTGGCGCGCGGCCGCCGACGCATGGCAGGAGGCGGGCTGCCCGTACGAGCACGCCGCGGCCCTCGCCGAGAGCGAGGACGCCGAGGACAAACTCGCCGCCCTCGCGGCCCTCGACCTGCTGGGCGCCGATCCGCTGGCCCGCCGGCTCCGCGCCGACCTGCGGGCGCTCGGCGTGCGCCGGATACCGCGCGGCCCGGTGGCGGCGACCCGCGAGAATCCCGCCGGGCTCACCGAGCGCCAGCTGCAGGTGATGCGGCTGCTCGCCGAGGGGCTGACCAACCTGGAGATCGCCCACCGTCTGGTCGTCTCGGTCCGTACCGTCGACAACCACGTCTCGGCCGTACTGGACAAGCTCGGCGCCCGCACCCGGCGCCACGCCACGCTCCGTGCGGCCGAACTGGGGCTGCTGCCAGGACGCGAGAAGTAGGTACCGGCCGGGCGCGAGCTAGGTGTCCGGCACGGATTACCGGCACCCGCGGTCCGCAATAGAACAGACGGATCCGACCCGACAACCGGACCCACGGGGGATCCACATGGCCATGACGCCTGCACAAGCGGCCCGCCAGGAACTCGCAGGATTCAAAGGAGAACTGACCGGACCGGAAGACTCCGGCTACGACAAGGCACGCGCCGTCTACAACGCGATGATCGACAGGAGGCCCGGGCTGATAGCGGCCTGCACCGACGCCGAGGAGGTGTCCCGGGTGGTGGGCTTCGCGCGCGACCGCGGCCTGCTGCTCGCGGTACGGGGCGGCGGCCACCATGGAGCGGGTCTGGGGACCTGCGACGGGGGAGTGGTGGCCGACCTGTCCCCGCTGAAGGAGATCACGGTCGACCCTGCGGCCCGTACCGTACGCGTCGGAGGCGGCTGCGTATGGGGTGAGGTCGACCGGGCGACCAACGCGCACGGGCTCGCCACACCGAGCGGCATCGTCTCCACGACGGGAGTCGGCGGCATCACCCTGGGCGGCGGCATAGGCCACCTGACCCGCAAATTCGGGCTGACCATCGACAACCTGCTGGAGGCCGACCTCGTCCTGGCCGGCGGGGAGCGCGTGCGCGCGAGCGCGAGCGAACACCCCGACCTCTACTGGGCGATCCGCGGCGGCGGGGGCAACTTCGGCGTCGTCACCTCCTTCCTGTTCCGGCTGCACGAGCTGAGCACGGTCGTCGCCGGACCCACCTTCTGGCCCGTCGAGCTGGGAGCCGAAGTCCTCGCGGCCTACCGCGACTTCCTCCCCGGGGCACCCCGCGAACTGAACGGCTTCTTCCTGTACGGCTCCGTCCCGCCGGCCCCTCCGTACCCCGAGGAACTCCAGGGACGCAAGGCCTGCGGCGTCGTGTGGTGCTACGCGGGCGACGACACCGACGCGGCGGCACGGGCCATGGCACCGCTGCTCGCCGTACTGCCGGAGCCGATGCTGCACGGCCCGGGCCCGATGCCGCACCCGGTGCTGCAGTCGGCCTTCGACGGGCTCTACCCGCCCGGCGACCAGTGGTACTGGCGCGCGGACTTCGTCAACGAGATCCCCGACGAGGCCCTCGCCCTGCACGCCAAGTTCGGTGCCGAGCTGCCGACCCCGCAGTCGACGATGCACCTGTATCCGATCGACGGCGCCGTCCACGAGCACACACCCGCGGACACCCCGTGGAGCTACCGCGACTCGGGATGGGCCTCCGTCTATGCGGGAGTGGACGGAGATCCGGCCAACGCCGAGCTCATCAAGCGGTGGACGGTCGACTACTTCGACGCACTGCACCCGTTCTCGGCAGGCGGCGCCTACGTGAACATGATGATGGACGAGGGCCAGGAGCGCGTACGGGCCAGCTACCGCGACAACTACGCACGCCTGGCCCGGGTGAAGGCGGAGTACGACCCGGGCAACCTCTTCCGGCTCAACCAGAACATCCAGCCGGCCCCGAAGCCTCCCTACGAGGCGCGGCCCTGACCGGCGGGCGCCGATGGGCCGGTCGGGCGTTGATCTGTGGGCCGCCCGGGGGAACCCGGGCGTGTTCGCGGTACGGGATCGGCGTGGCGGCGCACCTCTCCTGGTAGAGGCGCGGTTCCGGTACTGCATTCACTCGGGGCACCAGAGCAACGAGGCCGCGTGCTCGATGGAGGCTGGTCTCATGCGCTCGATACGTGCCCTCACAGGTCTCGCCCTGGCCGGTGCCGTCCTGGCGATGGCGGCACCGAACGCCCACGCGGTGTCGGCGAGCTGTCAGCAGGCGCTGGACGACGCGGAGATCACGCAGCGGAACTTCGACACGGTCAACAGTGACCCGAACACCTCGGCCGAGGACAAGAAGAACGCCGAGGACGAGGCGAACATGGCCGCATCGACGGCCCAGCGGTTCTGCGACTCCACGGACCCGGCGGTGACGGGATCGGTCAAGGCCGGTGCGGGCGGAACGCAGGGCGGCGCCGGCCCCGCCGAGCTGGCGGGCGGCGCGGCACTGCTTGCCGCGGGTGCGGCAGGCGGCGTCATGCTGATCCGCCGCCGCGCGGCCGACCGGCACTGACCCTCCCGCCGACATGCCGAACTCCGGGACCGCAGCCGATGCCCGCCTCTGGCCGAGGGCCGCACTCGTCGTTGTGGTGCTGATCGCGGGCGGGCGCATGGTCGCGGACGGCGGCGAACAGGCGGTGGAGGTGCCCCGGCCCTCCGCCGCGGACGCGTTCGGCACGGCCGGCGGGCACGGCGCGAAGCCGTCCGTACCGTCGTTGCCGCCATCCGCACCGACGCGCGTCAGGATCAGGGCGATCGACGTGGACGCCCCGCTGACCGGACTCGGCAGGGACCAGAACAACACGCTGCAGGCTCCGCCCGCCGACGATGCGAATCTGGCCGGCTGGGACGAGAACGGGGTGACCCCCGGCAGTACCGGCACCGCCGTCATCGCCGGACACGTGGACACCCACAAGGGGCCTGCCGCCTTTTACGGGCTCGGGTCGCTGCACAAGGACAACACGGTGGACGTTGCGCGCAGCGACGGCCGCACCGCGGTCTTCACGATCGACGCGGTCGAGGAGTACGAGAAGGACACCTTCCCCAGCGAGAAGGTCTACGGGCACGCCGCGCGCGCGGAACTGCGGCTGATCACCTGCGGCGGCAACTACACCAAGAGCGACGGCTACTCGGGCAACGTCGTGGTCTACGCACACCTCACCGGCGTGAGCTGACGATGTGCGGGGCCCCGCACCGTGTTCGAGGCTGGGGAGATGAGCGAAGAACTGGACGCCACGGCCGGCCCGGGGGAATCGCGTGGTGCGGCCTTCGGCGCGTGGTGGCGAAAGGTGCCGCCCGCCGAAGGCGCCGTCGTGATGGCCACCGGCATCATCTCCGTAGGCCTGCACCTGACCGGCCACGAGACGCTGTCGCGTGTGGCGCTCGCGCTGGCCGGGGTGGTGTGGCTGTTGCTCGCGGTGGACTTCGCGGTTCGGCTCCTGGGTGACCGCACCCGGTGGACGGCGGAAGCGGGTACCCCGCCGGCCCTGACCGCGGTCGCCGCCACCACGGTCCTGGGCACCAGGCTGTCACTGCTGGGGTGGCAGGTGCCTGCGGTGGTGCTGCTGGTGCTCTCGGCCGCGGTGTGGCCGGCTCTGATGCTCGCCGTGACACGCCACTGGGGGCGCAGGATGCCCGGGGCCGTGTTCCTCGTGTGCGTCGCCACGCAGGGGCTGGTCGTACTCGCCGCGACGCTCGCGGCTGCCGACTCCGTGCAGTGGCTCGCCCGGGTCGGTGCGATCTTCTTCTGTCTCGGGCTGGTCCTCTATGTGGACGCTTTCGTGCGCTTCGATCCGCGGTATGTGCGTACGGGCGCGGGTGACCAGTGGGTCGCGGGAGGCGCGCTGGCGATCTCGGCCCTGGCGGGCGCCAAGCTCCTCGCGGTCCTGCAGACGGGCAGCGCCGTCCACGAAGTGCTGCGCGGCGCGACGCTCGTCGTGCTCGCCCTCGACCTGACCGCGTACGGCGTCCTGCTGTGGTCCGAACTCCGCTGGCCACGGCCCCATTACGACATCCGCCGCTGGGCGACGGTCTTCCCGATGGGGATGACATCGGTGGCCACCCTGTCCGTAGCGAGTGCGGCGCACATCTCCTGGCTCGAGGGCCCCGGGCGCGTCCTGCTGTGGGTCGCCGTCGCGGCATGGGTGGCGGCCTGCGCGGGGGCGGCCGAGCCGCTGTATCGCCAGAGGCGTTGACGCGCACACGCCAGAGCCCTACTGTCGCTTGCTGTTCACATCCGAACACCTTGTTCAAGGTGATGAACGCCATCGAGTCGACGGGAAGGCACCCCCATGCGCCTGCGTACGCTGCTCACCGCCCTGACCACCACCGCCGCCGTGATCGGGGGCCTGGCCCTCGCGGCGCCCGCCACCTCCGCCCGCGTTCTCGCGGATCCGTCAGTCGCACCCGGCGGAAACTTCGATCTCTCCGTATGGCAACTCCAGGAACCGGTGGGCTCTCCCGGCTCGCCGACCACCATCTCCTCGTCCCGGCTGCAGGGCGCGAACGGCTTCCAGGACTCGTACTTCTACACGGACACCCGCGACGGAGCGATGACGTTCTGGGCCCCGGAAAAGGGCGTCACCACCCCCAACTCCAACTACGCCCGCTCCGAACTGCGCGAGATGAACCGCGACGGCAGCTCCGCGAACTGGTCGCTCAGCGGCAGCCACCAGCTCAGGGCAACGCTGCGCGTGGTGTCGGTGACCTCGAACGTCTGCGTAGGACAGATCCATCTCGGCACCGGCGGCTCGTCCACCAAACCCCTGGTGGAGCTGTACTACCGCTCCAGCGGCGACATAGTCGTCGGCACGGAGAACTCGCCCTCGGGCGGCCAGACGACCCACACCGTGGGCCATGTGTCCGTCGGCAAGACATGGAGCTACGCCATCGCCGTCTCGGGCGGCCACACCATCGACCTCACGGTCAACGGATCCACCACGCACTACGCGATCCCGTCGTCCTTCAACAGCTACAAGCAGTACTTCAAGGCCGGCTCCTACAACCAGTCGTCCTCCAGCAGCACCACCAAGGGCGCCCGCGTCGGCTTCTACGGACTCACCGTCTCCCACAGCTGACCCCCGTACGGTCCACCAGGACGCGCGGTCACCCGCCCCTTCGGGCTGGAATGGACGGGTGACCGCGCCCCCGGACGACTGCCTCGCGCGCAATGAGTGGATCTGCGGCGAATACCTCACCACGCGCCGCCAGATCCTCTGGGACGCCGTCCTCCAGCACCTTCACCTCACGCTGGTCTCGGTGCTCATCGGACTGCTGCTCGCCGTGCCCCTCGCGGTCGCGGCCCGGCGCTGGCGCTGGGCGTCGGGTCCCGTCCTCGGGCTCACCACCGTGCTGTACACGATCCCCTCGCTGGCGATGTTCTCGCTGCTGCTGCCCGTGTACGGCCTCTCCGCCTCACTGGTCATCGCCGGCCTGGTCCTCTACTCGCTGACCCTGCTCGTACGCAACATCCTGGCCGGATTGCGAGCCGTACCCGAGGAGACCCGGCAGGCGGCACGCGGCATGGGATACGGGCCGATCAGAATGCTGTTCGCCGTAGAACTGCCCCTCTCGCTGCCCGCCGCCATGGCCGGGCTGCGCATCGCCACCGTCTCCGCCGTATCCCTCGTCACCGTCGGCGCGATCGTCGGCTACGGGGGCCTCGGCAATCTCATCTACGCCGGGATGAACACCTACTTCAAAGCCCAGGTGCTCACCGCCTCCGTCCTCTGCGTCGTCATCGCGATCGCCGCCGACCTCCTGCTCCTGGGCATCCAGCGGCTGCTCACCCCATGGACCCGGGCGGTGCAGTCGTGAACACGCTCTCCTCAGCCTGGTCCTGGCTGACCAGCTCCGCCCACTGGCAGGGCGACGACGGAATCTGGCACCGTCTCGGCGAGCATCTGTTCCTCACCGTCGTCTGTCTGCTGCTCAGCTGCCTGATCGCCCTGCCGATCGCCCTGGTCCTCGGACACCTGGGCAAGGGCGGCGCACTCGCCGTCAACATCTCCAACGCAGGCCGCGCTGTGCCCACCTTCGCCGTACTGGTACTGCTCCTGCTCACCCCGCTGGGCACCCACGGCCAGTGGCCCACGATCATCGCGCTCGTGGTCTTCGCGGTACCCCCACTGCTCACCAACGCCTACGTGGGGATGCGCGAGGTCGACCGGGATGTGGTGCGCGCCGCGCGCGGTATGGGCATGACCGGGCGACAACTGCTGTTTCACGTGGAACTGCCCCTTGCGTTCCCTCTGGTGCTCACCGGCGTACGCATCGCCGCGGTACAGCTGGTCGCCACGGCGACCCTCGCCGCGCTCGCCGGCGGCGGCGGACTCGGCCGGATCATCACCGCGGGCTTCAACCTGGCCTCCACCCCGCAGGTCGTCGCGGGCGCCGTTCTGGTCGCCGCCTTCGCGCTGCTGGTGGAGGGGCTCTTCGAGATCGCTGAGCGGCTGGCCCCCGAATGGGCGAGAGGCAGGATGGGATGAGACTGCGCCGCACCCTCCCCGTGCTGCTTCTCCTCACCACCGCCTGCACCGGCGGACCCACCCTGGAGAACCAGGGCGACGTCACCGCACCCCCGGGCGACAGCTCGCACCTGACCGTCGGCTCGGCGGGATTCACCGAGAGCGACCTCCTCGCCCAGATGTACGTACTCCTTCTCGACCAGGCCGGATACAGCACCCAGATCCTGTCCGTCACCAACCGGGAACTGTACGAACCGGCCCTGGAGAGCGGGCAGATCGATGTGGTGCCGGAGTACGCGGCGACCTTCGCGGACTGGCTCAACGCCAAGGTCAACGGCCCCGACGCTGCCCCCGTGGGCTCGCCCGACCTCGGGAAGACCATGACCGCACTGCGCTCTCTCGCCACGCCGCGCGGACTCACCGTCCTCGACCCGGGCGCGGCAGTCGACCAGAACGCCTTCGCGGTCGCCTCGTCGTACGCCACCGAGCATCACCTCAAGACGCTCAGCGACCTGGGCGCGTCCAAGCTGCCCGTACGACTGGCCGCAGGCGACGAATGCGTCCAACGCCCGTACTGCGCACCGGGGTTGAAGAAGACGTACGGGATCGACATCACCGCGGTGGACCCCAAGGGAGTCGGCACCACGCCCTCCAAGCAGGCCGTGCAGAACGGCCAGGACCAGATGGTGCTCACCACCTCGACCGACGCGACACTCGACAACTTCGGCCTGGTGCTCCTCGACGACGACAAGCATCTGCAGAACGCCGACTACATCGTGCCCGTCGTCAACCGGTCCCAGGCGGGCAGCAGCAAGGTGACGGCGGCGCTGGACAAGCTCAACACCGTACTGACCACCGCGGACCTGGCCTCCATGAACGAGCAGGTGGACAGCTGGCGGCGGCTTCCCGGCGACGTCGCCCGCACCTATCTGCAGTCCAAGAAACTGATCCCGCGGTAGCGTTCACGCTCCGTCCGGCGCCGACGGCACCAGGTGCAGCTCCACGATCTGGTTCGACGGCTTGCCGCCGGGACCCGGGGTCGCGGAAATCCTCGAAGCGATCTCGACCGCACGCTCATGGGACTTCACCTCGATCACCCAGTAGGCGATCAGGCTCTTCTCGCCCGGTGCGCTCGGACCTTCGAAGACCACCGGGTCGCCCGCCGGCTGGGACTGGACGGTGGTGACGGTGCCGGGACCGCCGAGCCCCCGCGTCTCCACCAGTTCGTCCGCCTCGACCAGCTCGTCATTGAGCACATGGCAGTACTCGATCATCATCTCGATGTCGCCCCGGGAGAAACCCGCCAGCTCCATTTCCCAGCTCTCGCCGGTCACGAACGTCTGCACCATGTACCGCATCTGCCTGCTCCTCGTCGCGCGTCACGGACTGCTGCACGAGTGCAGACCGCGACGGGATCCGGAACTCATCGGTGGGCGCGAAGAATTTATGCGTCGGCGACCGAATCGAACTCCACCTCGTCGCGCGCGACACCCTGCGCGTCCGCGTCTACCGACCGCCGCAGCGCCTCATGGAGCTTGGCCGGGGTCAGCACACCGAGGAAGCGCGGACCGTCGAGCACCGCCACCCACCCGGCGTCGTGCTGCAGCATCTCGCTGAACGCCTGCTTCAGCGGCGCACCGACCGGCACCCAGGCCTCCATCCGCCGGGCCAGCGCGCCGACCGTGCCGGACGCGCCCCGCAGCGCCTCGCCCGAGACCCAGCCGTGCAGTTCGCCCTGACGGGAGAGGACCACAGCCCAGCGCGCGTCCAGCGCACTCAGTTCCCGGGCCGCCGTCTGCGCGGGATCGTCGAGATAGGCGACCGGCGGCTGCTCCAGGTCGTGTTCCTCGATCTCGGTGACCGACAGCCGCTTCAGCCCCCGGTCGGCTCCGACGAACTGCGCGACATACGGGGTCGCGGGCGTCCCGAGGACCGCGGCAGGAGTGTCGAACTGCTCGATGCGCCCCTGCCCGTACACCGCGATCCTGTCGCCCATCCGCACCGCTTCCTCGATGTCGTGGGTGACGAGCAGCACGGTCTTGCGCACGGTCGCCTGGAGCTTCAGGAACTCGTTCTGCAGCCGCTCGCGCACCACCGGATCGACCGCGCCGAACGGTTCGTCCATCAGGAGTACGGGGGGATCCGCGGCCAGCGCCCTGGCCACGCCGACTCGCTGGCGCTGGCCGCCGGAGAGCTGTGCCGGATAGCGCGATCCGTACGTCTTCGGATCGAGCCCCACCAGGTCCAGGAGCTCCGCCGCACGCTCCTTGGCCTTCGCCTTCTTCCACCCGACCAGAGCCGGCACGGTCGCCGTGTTGTCGAGGATGGTGCGGTGGGGGAAGAGGCCCACCTGCTGGATGACGTAGCCGATACGGCGGCGCAGCTTGACCGGGTCGACGCTTGAGATGTCCTCGCCGTCCACCAGGATGCGTCCTGCGGTCGGTTCGATCAGCCGGTTCACCATCATCATCGTGGTGGTCTTCCCGCAGCCGGAGGGGCCGACAAGGGTGACCAGTTCGCCCTCGGCGACCTCGAAGGAGAGATCGTCCACGGCCGTCGTGCCGTCCGGATAGACCTTGCCCACCTGCTCGAACCTGATCATGGATCCACGCTAGCCGGACGGGGCGGAGCACGCTCTCCGGTGATGACGGATCATGAGGTGTTGACCGAACGACCAGGAGCACCTTGTGACCAGCTACCGCCAGCCGGGCGTCGTCCTCACCGACCACCGATTCCAGGTCCCCCTGGACCACGCGGACCCGGGCGGCGAGCAGATCGAGCTGTACGCCCGCGAGGCCGTCGCCTCGGAAAAGGCCGGGGCGCAGCTGCCCTGGCTGCTCTATCTCCAGGGTGGTCCCGGCTTCGGTGCCAACCGCTTCACGAGTAAGCAGCAGGCGTGGCTGGGGCGGGCCCTGAAGGAGTTCCGCGTACTGCTTCTCGATCAGCGCGGAACCGGTGCCTCCACCCCGGCCAACCGGCAGACCCTGCCCCTGCGCGGAGGCCCCGCGGAACAGGCCGGCTACCTCGGCCACTTCCGTTCGGACTCCATCGTCCGCGACTGCGAACTCATCCGGCCGCAGCTCACCGGCGGCGAACCCTGGACCGTACTGGGCCAGAGCTTCGGCGGTTTCTGCGCCGTCCGCTATCTCTCCGCCGCCCCCGAAGGGCTCACCGCGGCCCTCATCACCGGCGGTCTGCCGACCCTGGACGGGCACGCCGACGACGTCTACCGGGCCGCGTACCCGCGCATCGCCCGCAAGGTCGCCGCGCACTACAAGCGCTACCCGCAGGACATCGCCCGCGCCCGCGAGATCGCCGCTCACCTGCAGGAGCGCCCGATCACCCTGCCGAGCGGCTACGTCCTGACCGTCGAGGCCTTCCAGTCGCTGGGCATTCTGCTCGGCGGCAGCGACGGCAGCCACCAACTGCACCACCTCCTCGAGGACGCCTTCGTCCCCACCCCGGAAGGACCGCATCTCTCCGACGCCTTCCAGGAGCAGGTGCACGGAGCACTGTCCTTCGCGGGACACCCGCTCTACGCCCTGGTCCACGAGTCCATCTACGGCCAGGACGCCCGCCCCACCGCCTGGTCCGCCGAGCGGGTGCGCACCGAATTCCCCGGCTTCGACGCACGGACCACCGAAGGCCCGCTGCCCTTCACCGGCGAGTCCGTCCACCCCTGGCACTTCGAGGTGGACCCTGCCCTGCGACCGCTGCGCGAGACCGCCGAACTGCTCGCGGCCCGCACCGACTGGACGCCGCTGTACGACACGGCACGCCTGGCCGCCAACGAGGTTCCCGTGGCGGCAGCCGTCTACCACGACGACATGTACGTCGACGCGGACCACTCCCTGCGCACCGCCCGTTCCATCCGCGGCCTGCGCACCTGGGTCACCGACGAGTTCGAGCACGACGGTCTGCGGGCAGGAGGTCCGCGCGTACTGGACCGGCTGCTCGCCCTCGTACGGGACGAAATCTGACCCCGAGGCCTATCCTGCGGCCATGACAGACCAGTTGGAACCGATGCCCGCGGACTGGCAGCGCGCTCTCGCCGTTGTCGCCCACCCCGACGACCTCGAGTACGGCTGCGCGGCGGCGATCGCCGCCTGGACCGACGAGGGCCGCGAGGTCACCTATGTCCTCGCGACCCGGGGCGAGGCCGGGATCGACACCATCGAGCCCGACAAGTGCGGTCCGCTGCGCGAGCAGGAGCAGCGGGCCAGCGCGGGCGTCGTCGGGGTGTCGGCCGTCGAATTCCTCGACCACAAGGACGGGGTGATCGAGTACGGCACCGGGCTGCGCCGGGACATCGCCGCAGCGATCCGCAAGCACCGGCCCGAACTCGTCATCACCCTCAACCACCGCGACACCTGGGGCGGCGTCGCCTGGAACTCACCCGATCACCGGGCCGTCGGACGCGCCGTGCTCGACGCTGCCGGTGACGCGGGAAACCGGTGGATCTTCCCCGAGCTGGCGGAGCAGGGACTGCAGCCCTGGGACGGGGTGCGCTGGGTCGCCGTCGCCGGATCCGTCTCGCCCACGCATGCGGTCGACGCGACCGCGGGCCTGGAGCGCTCCGTGCTCTCCCTCCTCGAACACCGCACCTACATCGAGGTGTTGACGGACGAGGACCCGGAGACGTACTGCCGTACATTCCTCACCGGCAACGCGCAAAGGGCCGCCGAGCGCTTCGCCGGCAAGCCCGCCGTTACCTTCGAACTCTTCGGGCGCTGAGGCACCCGTGATCGACACGCTGAGCAGGGAGATACCCGAGGGCGGAGAGCGACTGACCCTCCAGGTCGAGGACGGCATCGGCACCCTGACACTCTGCCGTCCGGAGAAACTCAACGGCTGGAGCTGGGAGTCCAGCCGCCAGCTGGGACTGATGGCCGACCGGATCCGCTTCGACGACTCGATCCGCGTGGTCCTGCTGCGCGCAGAGGGCCGCGCCTTCTGCGCGGGCATCGACGTCACCGCCCCCGGCGGTGCGATCACGGGACGCTCCCCGGCGGAGCGGACGCAGAACTACTACGAGGGCATCCGCTGGGTCCACGAGCGCTTCGCCGCCTTCGCGCGGCTGCCGCAACCGGTCGTCGCCGCTGTGCAGGGCTACTGCCTGGGCTTCGGCTTCGAGCTCGCGCTGATGGCGGACATCCGGATCGCGGCGGACGACGCCGTCTTCGCCCTCCCGGAGGCGCAGATCGGGGTGGCGGTCGACGCGGGCGGCGACATGCGGATCGCCCGGGAGGTGGGCGCCGGCTGGGCGAAGCTCCTCGCGCTCACCGGGCGCCGTATCGACGCCGCGACCGCCGAGCGCCTCGGGTTGGTTCAACTGCTCACCCCGCTCGCGGAGTTGGAGGAGCGGGCGCTGGAGATCGCCGCCGAGATCGCGTCGAACGCCCCCCTCGCGGTCCGGGCCGTCAAGCGCAGCATCGACGCGTACGCGGACTCCGGGATGGCGGAGGCGCTGGACCGTACGGCACTGTCCGCCGCGCTCACCCTCACCTCGGAGGACGCACAGGAGGGCTACTCGGCGAAGGCGTCCCGCCGCGACCCGAAGTTCGAGGGCCGCTAGATCCGGTGCCGGTGAGCGCGCGACTCGAACGCCGGATCCATGAGGATTTCCCCGAACGCGGATCTGCTCCGGAGATCATGCGGATACTCGACGGGCTGACGGAGACTGCGGGGCATGACGCGGAGTGCTGTGCAGGTGAGCGCTTGCAGGCTGCGATCATCGTGCTCGCGCAGGGCAGCGTCCGGCAGTTCCGTGATGCGGTCCAACTCGCCCTGACGGACTGGCGTGACCTGCTGGTCGCGGCCGATCTGGCTGACGAGAACTGGCGCGATCGCCTGCAGGCCGAACTGGGCTCCTGAGACGCCGATCCGGTTCGGACTGCGGGTTCACTGCCCGTACGGGCCCCGCCCCAGCTGCTCCCGCACCGGCACCACCGGCGGGTTCACCACGTTTCGCCGCTGCCAGTTCGCGCCGTCCACGACCATCGTGTGGCCCGATACGAATCGGGCGTACGGCGAGGCCAGGAAGGTCGCCGCCCATCCCAGCTCGTGCGGCTGCCCGACCCTCAGTGCGGGCTGACGGGCCGCCTTGTCGTCGTCCGTCCGGTCCAGATTGCCGCGTATGGCCTCCGGCATGTCCGCATGAGGGATGAGGCCGGGCACCAGACCGTTGACCTGGATGCCGTACGGGGCCCATTCGACGGCCAGCGTCTCCACCAGGTTCTTCACCCCTGCCTTGGCCGCGGCCGAGTGGGCGAACCCCGGGCCGCCCGTCCACGCGTACGACGCCCCGACGTTGATCACGGAGCCGGGTGTCCCGTCGCCGAGGTGCCGCCGGCCGAACTCCCGTGTCATGAACCACGTCCCCGTCAGCGTGATGTCCACGACCGCCCGCCATGCGTTCGGCGACATGTCCTCCGCCGCGACGGGGAAATTGGCGGCCGCGTTGTTAACCAGCACATCGGGCAGCGCCGGAGCGGAGTCGAAGACCTCGGCGATCTGTTCCGGCTCCCGGATGTCGCACACCGATGCGCTCACCCGCCCGCCCAGCGCGCCCAGTTCCTCCTGCGCCGCCTTGAGCCGGTCCGCCGTGCGTCCCACGATCAGCAGGTCCGCACCGAGCCGGGCGAACTCCGCGGCGATCGCCTTGCCGAGCCCGGAGCCGCCGCCGGTGACCAGGACGAGGCGCCCTTCGTACGTCCCGGGCGGCAGGGCGCTGCCGCCCGGCGGGGGAGGGGAGGGCAGTCCGGGATACGTGTTCTGCGTCATGGCCGAATCGATACCTCGCATCGGCAGAAACCTCCAGCCCTCCGCCGCAATCCGTGCACGATGCATTGACAGTCCGTCAGGACACTGGTGCATTGCGGATGTTGTGTTGCGCGACTGCCTTGTGAGACCCCCGTGGCCCATGGAGGACATGTGACGCTTCGCCTGCCCCGCCTCGCCGCACTTGCCGCGGCCCTGAGCCTTCTCCTCGCCGTTCCCGCCCTGCCGGCCGTTGCCCAGGAAGCGCGGCACCAGAAACCCTGGACCGCCCCGGCCGTCACCCCGACACCCCAGTCCGTGCAGCCGCGCGGCGACCATGCGACCGTCTCGTCCAGCGTGACCCTGGTGACAGGGGAGACCGCGGACGAGCAAGCCGTACGGATCACGGAGCAGGCGCTGCGCGCGGCCGGTGCGCAGCGGATCGTACGTTCCACCGCGGCGGGCCATGGCGGCCTCACCGTGTACGTCGGCTCCGCGGCGCCCCTGTCGGCGCTCGGAATCAAGGGGCCCGCTCAACTCCCCGCCGATGGGTACGTGTTGGGTATCGGCGCTGGCCGGATCGTCCTCGCCGGGCAGGACACCACGGGCACGTACTACGCGGCCCAATCCCTGCGGCAGGTCCTCCCGCACGACACCCGCCCGGGCGCGACCGTCCCCGGCCTTCAGATGCGGGACTGGCCCGCCACCCCGCTGCGCGGAGTCATCGAGGGCTTCTACGGAACTCCGTGGTCGCACGCCGCCCGCCTCGACCAGCTCGATTTCTACGGCGAGCACAAGATGAACATCTACGTCTACTCGCCCAAGGACGACCCCTATCTGCGCGCCAGGTGGCGCGAGGCCTACCCGGCCGACCAGCTGGGGCAGTTGAAGGAGCTCGTCGACCGGGCGACCGCCGACCACGTCGACTTCACGTACGCCCTCTCGCCCGGTCTCTCCGTCTGCTACAGCTCGGATGCCGACATCGAAGCGCTCGTCGACAAGTTCCGGACACTCTGGGACATCGGGGTGCGCACCTTCGCCGTCCCGCTCGACGACATCAGCTACACGAACTGGAACTGCCAGGCCGACCAGGACCGTTGGGGCACGGGCGGCGGTGCGGCGGGCGCCGCGCAGTCGTATCTGCTGAACCGGGTGAACCGTGAGTTCATCGCCACCCACCCGGACGCCCAGCCGCTCCAGATGGTCCCGACCGAGTACTACAACGTGACGCCGTCCCCGTACAAGAAGGTCCTCGCGGACCAGCTCGACCCGGACGTGCTCGTCGAGTGGACGGGGGTGGGCGTCATCGCCCCGACCATGACGGTCGACCAGGCGAAAGCCGCCCGTACGGTCTTCGGGCACCCGATCCTGACCTGGGACAACTATCCGGTCAACGACTACATCACCAACCGTCTGCTGCTCGGCCCGTTCAACGGCAGGGAGAAGGGCCTGCCGGGCGAGCTCGCCGGGATCACCGCCAACCCCATGATCCAGCCGTACGCCTCGAAGATCGCCCTGTTCACGCTCGCCGACTACGCCTGGAACGACGGCGCCTACGACGCGCGCGCGTCCTGGGGTGCGGCAGTGAAGGAGTACGCGGGCGGCGACCCGCGCGCCACCGCTGCGCTGCGCATCTTCGCCGACCTCAGTTACAGCTCGGACCTCAATAGGCAGCAAGCCCCTGAGCTGGCAGGCGAGTTGGCGTCGTTCTGGGCGTCGGGCGACGGCCGTCGTCTCGACCGCACGCTGGCCGCACTGGAGTCCGCGCCCGCGGTGCTGCGCGAGCGGTTGCGCGACCGCGCCTTCGCCGACGACGCCGGGCCCTGGCTCGATGCCACCGAGGCCTGGGGTGCGGCGGCCCGTACCGCGCTGCGGATGATCGGTGCCGCACGCGACGGGCACGGGGCGCAGGCCTGGCAGCTTCGCCAGGAGCTGCCCGCGCTGGTGGCCAGGGCGCAGTCCTTCACGTACACCGGGCTCGACGGGCGCAAGATCCCGGTGCTCGTCGGCGACGGAGTGCTCGACACGTTCATCGACGCCGCGACCGCCGAGCACGACCGGTTGCTCGGAGTCACCGGCCCGCCGAAGGCGCTGACCAGCCTGGGTACGTACCAGACCAACACGCCCGCTCGGATGGTCGACGGCGACGACTCCACCTACTTCTGGAGCAGTGGATCGCCGGCGCCCGGCGACACGGTGACCGTGGACCTGCGCAAGCAGCAGACGATCGGCGGCATCACGCTCGCCATGGGCAAGCCGGGCAGCGTGGACGACTACCTGCATGACGGCGTACTGGAGTACTCGGCGGACGGGACCACCTGGCAGCAGCTGGCCGCCTTCTCCGGGCAGGCGACCGTCACCGCTTCGCCGCCGGCCGGGACCACGGCCAGGTTCGTCCGGGCGCGCGCGACCGCGGCGCAGGGGAACTGGCTGGTGGTCCGGGAGTTCGCCGTCGCCACCGCGCGGGCCGCGGTGACCGGCGGACCGCCCGCGGCGGACGGCTCCTCGCTCCAGGCGGCTGCGGACGGGGACGTGTCCACGGTCTATCGCGCGGCCCGCGCACCGGCACCGGGGGAGAGCCTCGACCTGGCGCTCGGCCGGCAGCAGGCGGTGCGGGCCGTGACCGTACTGCGGCCCGCAGGAGAGCTGGCGAAGGCCTCGGTCCAGCTGCGTACGGCCAACGGGAGCTGGCTGACCGTGGGCTCGCAGGCAGGGCCGTACACCCGGATCGAGACGGGCGGTGTGAGTGCCGACGCGGTGCGTCTGGTCTGGTCCTCGGGCGCATCCCCGCAGATCGCCGAGGTGGTCGTCGGCTGAGCCTGCACAGGGCCGCCGGGTCTCCGCCCGGCGGCCTCCAGCCCTTCACAGCTCGGCAAGCGACCGCTTAGTATGCACTCAGCGTGAACAGCCGACGGTTTGTGGAGGCCCCGAATGCAGGCATGGCGAGTGCACCGGAACGGCGAGCCGAGCGAGGTGATGCAGCTCGAGGAGACCGACCGCCCCATACCCGGTGAAGGGCAGCTCCTGCTGAAGGTCCGCGCCGCGAACATCAACTTCCCCGACGCGCTGCTCTGCCGTGGCCAGTACCAGGTCAGGCCCCCGCTGCCCTTCACCCCGGGCGTCGAGATCTGCGGCGAGACCGAGGACGGCCGGCGTGTCATCGCCAACCCCGTCCTGCCGCACGGCGGATTCGCCGAGTACGTCACCGTCGACGCGCACACCGTGCTGCCCGCCCCTGCCTCGCTGGACGACGCCGAGGCGGCCGCACTGCACATCGGCTACCAGACGGGCTGGTTCGGCCTGCACCGCCGCGCCCACCTCCAGGCGGGGGAGACGCTGCTCGTCCACGCGGCCGCGGGCGGAGTCGGCAGCGCGGCCGTACAGCTCGGCAAGGCGGCCGGCGCCACCGTCATCGGAGTGGTCGGCGGGGCCGAGAAGGCGCGCGTGGCCCGCGAGCTGGGCTGCGACCTGGTCATCGACCGGCACAGCGAGGACATCGTCGCCGCGGTGAAGGAAGCCACCGGCGGACGCGGTGCGGATGTCGTCTACGACCCGGTCGGCGGAGACGCGTACGCGAAGTCCGTGAAGTGCATCGCCTTCGAGGGGCGGGTGATCGTGGTCGGCTTCGCGAGCGGGACCATCCCCACGCCTGCCCTCAACCACGCCCTCGTCAAGAACTACTCGATCGTCGGACTCCACTGGGGGCTCTACAACCAGAAGGACCCGGCGGCGATCCTCGCCTGCCACGAGGAACTCACCCGGCTCGCCGCCGAGGGGGCGATCAAGCCGCTCATCAGCGAGCGCGTGCCGATGAAGGACGCGGCCGACGCCGTCCAGCGTGTCGCCGACGGCACGACCACCGGACGCGTGGTCGTCATCCCGGAAGGACTGGCCCGATGAAGATGACGGACGCCGCTGAACTGCGCCGCCGTACACAGGAGTTGCTGACCGCGCACCCGGTCGCCACCACCGCGCCGACAGACTTCCTCAAGGCCCGCTTCGACGCGGGTCTCGCCTGGGTCCACTACCCGGTGGGCCTCGGCGGCCTCGACGCCCCGCGCTCGATGCAGCCCGTCGTCGACGCCGAGCTGGCAGCCGCCGGAGCGCCCGACAACGACCCGCGCAAGATCGGCATCGGTCTGGGCATGGCCGCCCCGACCGTCCTCGGCTTCGGCACCGACGAGCAGAAGCAGCGCTTCCTGCGCCCGCTCTGGGTCGGCGAGGAGGTCTGGTGCCAGCTCTTCAGCGAGCCGGGCGCCGGCTCCGACCTCGCGGCGCTCGCCACCCGGGCCGTACAGGACGAGACGACCGGCGACTGGATCATCAACGGGCAGAAGGTGTGGACCTCCAGTGCGCACCTGGCGCGCTGGGCGATCCTCATCGCGCGCACCGACCCCGACGTGCCCAAGCACCGCGGCATCACGTACTTCATCTGCGACATGACCGACCCGGGTGTCGAGGTGCGGCCGCTGCGCCAGATCACCGGCGAGGCGGAGTTCAACGAGGTCTTCCTCACCGACGTACGCATCCCGGACGCCCACCGCCTCGGCCCGGTCGGCGACGGCTGGAAGGTCGCGCAGACCACGCTCATGAACGAGCGCGTCTCGATCGGGGGCGCCCGCATCCCGCGCGAAGGCGGCATGATCGGGCCGATCGCGCAGACCTGGCGCGAGCGACCCGAACTGCGCACCCACGACGTCCACCAGCGGCTGCTCACCCTCTGGGTCGAGGCCGAGGTCGCACGCCTCACCGGTGAGCGGCTCCGCCAGCAGCTCGTCGCGGGACAGCCCGGACACGAGGGCTCCGGAATGAAACTCAACTTCGCCCGCCTCAACCAGGAGATCAGCGGCCTGGAAGTCGAACTCCTCGGCGAGGAAGGGCTGCTGTACAGCGAATGGACCATGCGAAGGCCCGAGATGGTCGACTTCACCGGCCGTGACGCCGGATACCGCTATCTGCGCTCCAAGGGAAATTCGATCGAAGGCGGCACCAGCGAGGTGCTGCTGAACATCGTCGCCGAGCGCGTACTCGGACTGCCCACCGAGCCGCGCACCGACAAGGACGTCGCCTGGAAGGACCTGGCTCGATGACCGATCTGCTCTACTCCGAGACCGAGGAAGACCTCCGCTCGGCGGTACGGTCCCTGCTCTCCGACCGCAGCGACACGCCGTCCCTGCTCGCGCGCGTCGAGTCCGACACGCCGTACGACCCGCAGCTCTGGAAGTCCCTCGCCTCCGAGATGGGGCTGGCGGGGCTCCTCGTGCCCGAAGAGCTCGGCGGCCAGGGCGCCGGCCACCGGGAGGTCGCCGTAGTGCTGGAGGAGCTCGGGCGCGCTGTCGCCCCGGCTCCGTATCTCACCAGTGCGGTCGTCGCCACCGAGACGCTGCTGGCCCTGGCCGGCGAGAGCGCCGATGCGGCCGCACTCGTCGGTGACCTGGCGGCAGGCCGTACGGTCGCCGTCCTCGCGGTGCCCCTGTCGGCGGCACCGGGCGCGCCCGTACCGCTGACCGCCCTCACCGGGCGCGTCACCGGGGTCGCCGACGCCGCGGCCGCCCAGGTGCTCCTCGTCCCCACCCCCGAGGGCCTGTACGCGGTCGAGACCTCCGCCCCCGGAGTCACCGTCGAGGCGCTCACCCCGCTCGACCTGACCCGCCCCCTCGCGGCCGTCACCTTCGACGGCGCCTCGGGCACGCTCCTCGCGGACGGTGCCAAGGCGGAGGCCGCGGTACGCCGCGGGCTTCTCGCCGGTGCCGGGCTGCTCGCCTCCGAGCAGCTCGGGCTTGCCGAATGGTGCCTGGAGGAGACCGTGCGGCACACGCGCGAGCGGCACCAGTTCAACCGCCCGGTCGGCGGATTCCAGGCGCTGAAGCACCGGATGGCGCAGCTCTGGCTGGAGGTCGTCTCGGCCAGGGCCGCCGCCCGCAACGCCGCCGACGCCCTGGCGACCGGCAGCCCCGAGACCGCGCTCGCCGTGGCCGTGGCGCAGGCGTACTGCGGGAGGGTCGCCGTCCATGCGGCCGAGGAGTGCGTACAGCTGCACGGCGGGATCGGCATGACCTGGGAGCATCCCGCGCACCTGTACCTCAAGCGCGCCAAGTCCGATGCGATCGCGCTGGGTTCGGCGGGCCTGCACCGCGACACGGTGGCCGAGCTCGTCGATCTCCAGGCTCCGTGAAGTCCATGGGCCCGCGCGGATAGTCCATGTCGCGGGTGACAGGACCACCCCACTCTGTTTGACGGGTTCATGCCCATGGGCCCGTCGAACAGAGGAGATCGGCATGCGCAGAGCGAGAGCACTCGCCCTCGTGGTGATCGTGGCCCTGGCGGCCTGCCTGGGTCTGGCCGGACCGGCCGCGGCCACCGGCCAGACCCCCGGCACCTACACCAACTACTCCTTCCCGTCCGGCACGTCGACGCTGGACGACGTCACCTTCGGGGTGACCGTCCAGTCCGACCCGGGGCGGGCCAACGTCTTCTGGTCCCACCAGTTCGGCTTCTCCAACGGAGTCGGCGGCTACATCGGCATGCAGCGGTGGCGCGACGGCGGCGGGATGTTCCTGTTCTCGCTCTGGGACTCCACCGGTGGCGCCGCGGGCAGCAGCGGTACGTACTGCCAGACCTTCGACGAGACAGGCAGCGGATACACCTGCCGGCTCAACCAGCGCTTCACCGCAGGGCATCACTACCGCTACCGCATCGCGCCCGACACCACGGCAGGCTGGTACAAGGCCACCATCACCGACGTCACGGCGGGAACATCGTTCGTCCTCGGCTCGCTGAACGTCGGGTCCGGGGCGAAGGTCGACACAGGCGGAATGGTCAACTGGGTCGAATACTTCGACTGGAACAACAACGCCGCGACCTGCGCCGACGAACCGTACTCCAAAGCGGTGTTCGACCTTCCGGCCGGCACCGCCACCGGCGGCTCCACGGCGACCGCCGCCATCAGCTCCACCTCCGTGAGCAGCAGCTGCCCCAATGGCGCCAAGGTCACGGCGCAGAGCGGCGGCAGCATCCAGGAGGACGGCATCGGCAACTCCTCATCGGGCTCCGTGACCGGCATCGCGGCCAAGTGCGCCGACGCCCCGGCAACCGCCGACGGCACCCAGCTCGTCCTGTGGACCTGCAACGGCGGCAACAACCAGAACTGGGTGCGCGCCGGGGACGGAACCCTGCGCGCCGCATTCAAGTGCGCCACCGTCAGCGGATCGGCCGTGCAGCTCTCCTCCTGTACGGGCGCCGCGGCCCAGAAATGGCAGATCAGCGGAGAGTCCCTGCTCAATCCGGCCACCGGGAAGTGCCTGGACGTGACCGGCGGCGGCAGCTCGGAGGGCACCGCACTGGGCGTCTACACCTGCACCGGTAACGCCAACCAGCGCTGGACCACCCCTTCCTGACCGAGAACGGCGTACGGCGGGTGGGCGTCGACCCGGCCAACTCTTGGCAGGCACCTGCCCATGGGGGTACTCCGCCCGGATACTCGATGGCGTCCGCCCGTCCGTCACGCCCGTCCCAGGAGACACCATGGTGCACCTGACCCGCCGCAGAGCCGTCGCCACCCTTGTCGCCGCAGCAGCGGCAGGTGCGGCCGTGCCCCTGCAGACCGCGTCGGCCCAGGAGCGCGGGCGTGGCCCGCGACCGCTGCGCCGCGCGCACGCCCACAACGACTACGAACACGAGCACCCGCTCTTCGACGCCCTCTCCCACGGCTTCACCAGCGTCGAGGCCGACATCTACCTCGTCGACGGCCAACTCCTGGTCTCCCACGACCGCATCGACCTCGACCCCACCCGCACCCTCGAATCCCTCTACCTCGACCCGCTGCTGGCCCTGGTCAAGGCCAACCACGGTGCGGTGTACCGGGATTACCACCGCCCTGTGCAGCTGCTCGTCGACATCAAGGAGGACGGGGACGCCGCGTACCGCGAGCTGGACCGGCGGCTGCGCCCGTACCGGCGCATGCTCAGTACGTACGCGAACGGCCGGGTGATCCCCGGTGCGATCACCCCGGTCATCTCGGGCGACCGTGCGGCGCGGGTGCCGATGGAGGCCCAGACGGTGCGTCACGCGTTCTACGACGGGCGCCTTGAGGACCTGGCCACCAGCGTCCCCGCCTCCTTCATCCCGCTCATCAGCAGCAACTGGACATCGAGCTTCAGCTGGCTCGGCATCGGCGAATTCCCTTCAGCGGAACGGGAGAAGCTGCACTCGCTCGTCTCGACCGCCTACGCGCATGGTCAGCGCGTCCGCTTCTGGGCGACCCCCGACCTGGCGGGAGCCGACCGTGACGCGGTCTGGACCGAACTCCTGGCCGCGGGCGTCGACCACCTCAACACGGACGACCTGGCGGGCCTCGAACGCTTCCTGCGCCGTCACGACTCCTGAGCAACAACACCCGTACGGCGGACAGCTCTTCCGCCTGAACGGCCCCTCTCCTCCGCCACACTGGCGGCCGAATGCCGCAAATCCGGCGCGGCGGAGGAGGGTGACCATGGCTGTCTCGATCTCACTGGTACTGCTGCTGCTGGTCCTGGCAGTGATCTTCCTGCGCAGCGGAGGGCTTAAGGTCTCGCACGCACTGGTCTGTGTGCTGCTCGGCTTCTACCTCGCCAGTACCAGCGTGGCGCCGACCATCCAGAGCGGTCTGAGCGCGACCGCGCAGATGGTCGGCAACATCAAGCCCTGATCAGATCACCTTCGACCTGATCAGGAAGCGCACGCCCTCGGGTGCCTCCAGCGAGAACCCGCTGCCGCGACCCTCCACGACATCGACGATCAGCCGGGTGTGCGCCCACGCCGCGTTCTGACTCGCGGAGATCCAGAAGGAGACGGGCTCCGCGACCCCTTCGACGGCGAGCGACTCGATCAGCACGTCGGACTCCCCGGTGCGGAACTCGCCCTCGGGGAAGCACATGGGCGAACTGCCGTCGCAGCAGCCGCCCGACTGGTGGAACATCAGCGGCCCGTGGGCCTCGCGGAGCCGCCGCAGGACGGCGGCCGCCGCAGGAGTGATGTCCACCCGCGGAGCCTCGGCGCCGGCCGGGGGGTTCGTGTTCTCGTACGGTTGCATGTGCTGCCCCTCACTCGAGCGGGGAAACAGGTATCGGTTCAACTCTGCCAAGAGTGCGGGGTAGTTGGACTCCTCCGGCGATAACTGGTTCGACGATTCCTCTTCGAGGAGCGAGGATGCGAGGGCCGTTACGAAGCCTGCCGGGAGGGGCCGTGGGATCCAGAGACGCCGACATCGACTTCACCTTCTGGCGTCCGACCACGGTGGGGGCCGTCCTGGAAGCGCTGACCGATGCGGGCTGGTCCGCCGTTGAATTGGGAGGCCGCATCACCTACATGGTCAATGACGCGGACGACATGCACGAGTGGTACGACAGCGCGCCCGAGGGCGTTGACGAGGTGCTCGCCGTCCTGGACGCGACCGAGAACCTGCCGTATGCCGTGGCTCTCAACGTCTATCACCATGGGGCGGGGACGGGCGGCATGCTCCTCTTCCTCACCGGGCGCACGGACGTCTCCTTCGTCCCCGACATCGACCGCCGGTTGCTGCCTGAGGCACCGGAATTCACCGACCTGGCGTGGTATCTGCACACGCTTGTCCCCGCCCTCGTCGCGGCGGGGCTCAAGGCGTACGAAGCGCATGAGATCCGCTATTGACGGGTGGTTACTCGAAGCGCGAGATGTCGCCCGCTCCCCGGCGCACGATCTCGACGTCGCCGTCGGAGAAGTCGATGACCGTGGTCGGCTCGGTGCCGCAGTCGCCGGAGTCGATCACCGCGTCCACCACGTGGTCGAGCCGCTCCTTGATCTCCCAGCCCTGCGTCAGCGGCTCCTCCTCGTCGGGGAGGAGGAGGGTGCTGGAGAGCAGCGGCTCACCGAGCTCGGCGAGGAGTGCCTGCGTCACGGCGTGGTCGGGGATCCGGACCCCGACCGTCTTCTTCTTGGGGTGCAGCAGTTGCTTCGGGACTTCCTTCGTCGCCGGCAGGATGAAGGTGTAGCTGCCCGGCGTGGCCGCTTTGACCGCGCGGAAGACGTCGTTGTCGATGTGCACGAACTGGCCCAGCTGCGCGAAGTTCTGGCACATGAGCGTGAAGTGGTGCCGGTCGTCGAGGTTGCGGATCGACCGGATCCGGCTGATGCCGTCGCGGCTGCCCAGCTGGCATCCCAGCGCGTAGCAGGAGTCCGTCGGGTAAGCGATGAGCGCACCCGACCTGATGCTGTCCGCCACGCTGGTGATGGTGCGGCGCTGGGGGTTCTCGGGGTGCACGTCGAAGTACTTGGCCATTTGTCGAGTCTAAGTGATCTGCGGGTCCCCGCTCGGGCGCACAAGGGCGGCCGCGAGCCCGGTCAGCTGGGTGCGCTGGGCGGCGGTGAGGCGTTCGGTGAGTCCGGTGATGCGGCGGGTGATCTCGGCGGTGCACCGGTCGGTGAGTTCTTGGCCGAGAGGAGTGAGGGCGACCAGTACGGCGCGTCCGTCGTGCGGGGACGGGGAGCGACGGACCAGGCCGCGCTTCTCGGCGCGGCCGACCAGCCCCGTCATGGAGGACTTGTCCAGGCCGAGGTGGGTGCCGATCTCCAGCATGCCGGCCTGCCGGTCGCGCAGGATGCCCAGCAGCCTGATCTGGATGATCGACAGGTCGTGCTCGGTGCCGGTGGCGGCCAGGACGCGCTGCGTCAGGAACGACAGCTGGACCAGGGCGTCCACCGTGTTCAGGGGCTGGTCTTCGGCGGGGCCGGCCGGGGCGGGTTCGGTGGGCATGGGGCGAGCTTAGTTGACCTGGTACGCGGCGCAAACTACTTTGGAAAGTAGTACGTGCCGCAAATCAGATGGTGGCGGCGATCGCACCCCATGCCTCCGGCCGTCGCCGCTGCGAGGCGGAACCGGAGAAACCCCATGCGCGCAGCCGTCGTCCACTCCTTCGACTCCCCTCCTCGCTGCGACACCTTCCCGGACCCGACCCCCACGGGGGAGCACGAGGTCCTCGTCGACGTCCTGGCGGCGGGCCTGCATCCGCGCGTGCGCTCCGCCGCCGACGGCAGTCACTACACCTCCGACGGCACCCTGCCGCTGATCCCCGGCATCGACGCGGTCGGCCGGACCCGGGAAGGGGAGCTTCTCTACTTCGTCGCCCCCGACGGCGCGCCCGGCACCATGGCCGAGCGCGCCGTCGTCGACCGCCGCCGTGCCATCACCCTGCCGCCGGGCACCGACCCGGTCGCCGTGGCCGCCGCCATGAACCCCGCGATGTCCTCCTGGGTGGCACTTCGCCGACGCGTCGACTTCCGCCCCGGCGGCTCCGTCCTCGTCATGGGCGCCACCGGCAACGCCGGACAGCTCGCCGTCCAGATCGCCGGACACCTGGGGGCCGCCCGGGTGATCGGGGCGGGCCGCGACCGCCGACGCCTCGACCTGCTCAAGAGCCTCGGAGCCGACGACGTGATCGCACTGGACGGCGACGAGGACGACATCGCCGACCGGCTCGCGTCGGCGGCCGCGGACGTCGACGTCGTCATCGACTACCTGTGGGGCCGGCCCGCCCAGCAGGCGATGCCCGCACTGCTCACAGCCCGTACCGACCGGTCCAAGGCGCTGGCCTGGGTCCAGATCGGTTCGATGGCCGGGCAGGACATCACCCTGCCCTCGTACCTGCTGCGCGCGGGGAACCTGAACATCATGGGCAGTGGCCAGGGCTCCGTCACCACGGCCGGAATCCTCGACGAACTCCCCTCCCTGGCGCGGGAGATCGCCTCCGGCGCCTTCGCCGTGGACCCGGTGGCCATGCCGCTGGACCAGGTCGAGCAGGCGTGGGCCGCACCGGCCGACCCCGGCCGCCGCATCGTCATCACTCCCTGAACCCGCGGAACACCGGTGAAATCGCCGATGCCCGCACACCGCCCGCACCGTCACGGTGGGGACCACCAACGCACACGGCGGTCCCCACCCGGGCGTGATCCAGTCCTCCCGCGTGGCCCCGCCACGACCGAGAGGACCCCTCCGTGCACCTGCAACCGCACGCCTTTTCCCGCCCGTTGGTACGGGCCTTCCTCGCCGCCACCTTGACGGCCGCCGGCCTCCTCGGCACCGCCTTCGCCCCCGGTGCACACGCCGCCGCCGACAACCCGTACGAGCGCGGCCCCGCGCCCAGCGTCTCCAGCATCGAGGCCTCGCGCGGCTCCTACGCCGTCTCGCAGACCAGCGTCTCCGCGCTCGGCGTGACCGGCTTCGGCGGTGGCACCGTCTACTATCCGACGTCGACCGCCGACGGCACCTTCGGCGCGGTCGTCATCGCCCCCGGCTACACCGCGTACCAGTCGAGCATCGCCTGGCTCGGGCCGCGCCTCGCCTCGCAGGGCTTCGTGGTCTTCACCATCGACACCCTCACCACACTCGACCAGCCCGCCAGCCGCGGTCGCCAACTGCTCTCCGCACTCGACTACTTGACGAAGACCAGCTCGGTGCGCAGCCGGATCGACACCTCCCGGCTCGGTGTGATGGGCCACTCCATGGGCGGCGGGGGAACCCTGGAGGCCGCCAAGAGCCGCACCTCGCTGAAAGCGGCGATACCCCTGACGGCCTGGAACACCGACACGACCTGGCCCGAGGTGCGCACACCCACCCTGATCATCGGCGCCGACGGTGACACGATCGCCCCCGTAGCCACCCACTCCGAGCCGTTCTACCAGTCGCTGCCCAGCACCCTGGACAAGGCGTACCTGGAGCTCAACAACGCCACGCACTTCACGCCGAATTCGTCCAACACGACGATCGCCAAGTACAGCATTTCCTGGCTGAAGCGGTTCATCGACAACGACACCCGCTACGAGCAGTTCCTCTGCCCGCTGCCCCAGCCCGGCCTCACGATCGACGAATACAGGGGCAACTGCCCGCACACGTCCTGATCCCGAGGCTTCGTCACGGGGGGCCGTCGTCCGCTGCCGGGATCCGCGGTGGCGGACGATGCACGTTTGGGCTGTGCCCGCTCACACCGCGGTACGGCCCCCGCTGGGGGCGTGCCCAGCGCTGCCCTCATCGGGGGTGCCTGCACGGACGGATGCCTTCCGGTCCTGTTTACGCGAAAGTAACGTGCGGCCGTGACCCTCTCGACGAGCGCATCCGACATCATCAGCCCCCTCACATTCCACGGCCGCCGCGAGGAACGGGACGCCGTGGACGGCCTGGTGAGGCGATTACGCACCGGCCTCGGCGGCGTACTGGCCCTGGCCGCGCACCCGGGGCTCGGCCGCACGGCACTCGTGCAGTACGCGCAGGCGATCTGTGCGCCGCTCCCCTCCATCACGCTGACCGCTCCGGCGCGGCTGCCGGGGGAAGGGCCGCTGCTGGTCTGCATCGACGACGCACACACCTGGGAACCCTCGGAACGCTCCGCCCTCGTCGCCGGCCTGCACCGCATGACCACGGAGCGCCCGGTCGCCGTACTGCTCACCATCGCCGAACATGCGCCAGGAGCAGAGGAGTTCACCGCCCTTCCGACGCTACGGCTGGGGCCGCTCGACCACACCGCGACCGCTGCCCTCTTCGACCGGCTCGGCGGAGCTCTGGCCGACCCGCTCGTCAAAGCCTTGCTGATCCGCGAGGCCGAGGGGAACCCGCGCCTGCTCGCCGCGTACATCACCCACCTCACCCCCGGCCAACTGGCCGGGCGCAGCCCGCTGCCCGACTCTCTGTCCGGTGGGGAAGACGTCCTCGACGCCTATGCGGTACGCGTCGACGCGCTTCCCCGCGCCGCGCGTGCCCTGCTGCTGCTCGCCGCGGCGGCCGTCGAACACGAAGCCGACGGCGTGGGCGCGGACCTCGCCCTGCTTCTGCGGACCGGAGCCGACCCGGAAGGGCTCGCACCCGCAGTGGCCGCCGGAGTGGTCGTCCGTGCCGGCGGGCGCATCCGCTTCACCCACCCCCTGCTGCGCCGCGCCGTTCTGCACCGCGCTCCGCTCGAAAGCCGCAGGAGGGCCCACGCCGGGCTCGCCGAGGTCTGCGGCGACGGTCTGCCCCGCCTCGTACAACTGGCGTGCACAGCAGGGGAGTACGACGCTGCGCTCGCCGCCGCCCTGGCCGCGACGGCGTCCAGGCCGCGTCCGTATGCCGAGTGCTCCGACGCTCTGGCCCGCGCCGCCGCACTCACCGCCGACCCCGCACTGCGCACGGACCGGCTCGCCGAGGCGGCCGAAGCGGCACGGCGCGCCGGTGACCCCGTACGGGCCCGAGCCCTGCTGGCGCGTACCGGCGCGACTCCCGGTCACGGCGGCGCCCACCGGGTGCGCGGGCTGCTCGCCCTCGCCGACGGTCCGGCGGCCGATGCGCGGGAGGCGCTGCTGACCGCCGCCTCACTGCTCCCGCCCGAACCGGCCCGCCGCGCTCTGCTGGGCGCGGCGGAGGCGGCCTGGGCGATGGGCGACGCCACCGCGTACATGGAGGCGATGACCAGGGCTCGCGCGGACACGGACGATCCATCGCTGGAGGCCTACTGCGACGGGATGTGCGCGATGCTCACGGGCCGGATCGAAGCGGGCCACGCCCTGTTGCGCCGCTGCCTGGACGATGTACCCAGGACGGGCGACCCGGCCGTGTTGCTGCGCGCCGGAGCAGCGGCCCTCGTCGTCGGCGAGGTCGAGACCGCCTGCGCGGCGGGCGCGAGGGCGCTGGCCGCCGTAGGTGCGTACGGCCCCGAAGTGCTGCTGCCCCGCGCCCTGGAACACCTCGCCTACGGGGAACTGAGGGCGGGCCGACACACCCGGGCCCGGGCACACGCCCTGGAAGGCCTCAGAGCCGCGCACCGCATCGGCCAGCCCAACGTCGCCGTCGCTCTGCACGCGGTCCTCGCGCTCGCCGCGTCCGTCGAGGGCGACGCGGTGGCGTGCTCCGTACACGCCGAGGCCGCATCGGCGGGTGCGGGACCGCACGATCTCACCCAGGCCGCGCTGCTCGCCGCCTGGGCCGTCGCCCGTGCCGATCTCGCCGCGGGACGGCCCGCCGATGCCGCGGCCCGGCTCGGCCCGCTGGTCGCGCCGGGGCCGCGGAGCGGTCACTTCGCGGTACGCATGCTGGCCGTGCCCTGCTTCGTGGAGGCCGCCGTCCAGTCCGGCCGGCCGGCGGAGGCCCGCCGGGCCACGGAGGAATTCGCACTCTGGACCGCGGCGACCGCGGACCGCCTCGCTCCGGCCCAACTGGCCCGCTGCCGTGCGCTGTTGGCGCCGCCGCAGAGCGCGGCAGCCGCGTACGAGAGTGCGCTCGCCCACCACGACCGTATGCCGGGCGAGTTCGAGCGCGCCCGCACCCAACTCCTCTACGGCCAGTGGCTGCGCCGCAGACGGCGTACCCGCATGGCGCGCGCCCCCCTGCGTGACGCGCTGGTCTCCTTCGAACGGTGCGGGGCGCGCGCCTGGGCGGACCGCACCCGAGGCGAACTCCGCGCCGCGGGCGAGGCGGTGGCAGGGGAGCCGGACCCCGGACCGCTGGAAGTGCTGACCCCGCAGCAGCAGCGCATCGCCCGGCATGTGGCGGAGGGCGCCACCAACAGGGAGGTGGCGGCGCGGCTTTCGCTGAGCCACCGCACGGTCGACCACCACCTGCGCAATGTCTTCTCGGCGCTGGGGGTGCGCTCGCGCGTCGAACTGTCGCGGTTGCTCGTCGGGGGGCGGCGCATGGCCGGACCGTGATGTGGAAATTGCCGCGCACCTCTAGGTACCGACCGGGCGGTATGCCATTCTTCGGGCGTCAGGAAGATCCGGCAGTGAGCACACTCCCCGCGGAGGTCCCCATGCCACATGTCCTGCAGTCCCGGACCAGGGTGCTGTACGAAGTGCCCGCCGTCGCCCCGCGCGCACCGGGGTCGCGCTCGCTGCTGGACGCCGATGCCGTCGCGGTCCTCCACCGCGCGTCCCGCGTCCTGCTGGACGAGCTGCCCGCACTGACCGACCGGCTCGTCGCGGCCCTGCGCGAGCGGGAGCCGGCCTACCGCTCGGCCCTCGCGTCGCATCCGGCCGAGGTGTGGCACGAGGTGCACCGCTCCCTGCGGCACAGCGTCACCTCGCTGCTCGAACCGGGCGGGACCAGGGAGGCTGCCCACCGCACCTCCGCGCAGATCGCCGAGACGCGCGCCGAACGGGGCCTGCCGCTCGACGCGTTGCTGCACGCCTTCCGGCTGGGCGGAGCGATGGTGTGGCAAGGGCTGGTGGAGGAGACCGCACGCGGCAATCCCGACGACATGCGCCTGCTCATCCATGTCGCCACGGACGTATGGAACTTCGTCGACGAACACTGCGGCGTCGTCGCCGAGGCCTACCACCGCACCGAGCGCCGCATGGCCTGGCAGCGCGAGAACTGGCTGCGCCTGCTGACCGCGAGCCTGTTCGACGGAAGTGCCAGACTCGCCGACCTTCCCGACGCCGCGGACGCCCTCGGCCTCCCCGAGGAGGGGTGGTACGCGGTGATCGCGCTGGCGGGGGACGACGTACGGCTGACGCTTCCGGCCGGCACGCGGTCGCTGCACCACGGTGACTCCGGCGCGCGGTACGTCCTGGTGCTGCTCGGCGATGCCGAGGGGGATCCGGCGGCCGAACTCGCCTCGCTCGCCGCCGCGTTCGCGCTGCCTCCGGGAGCACGCGCAGGGATCGGTTCGCCGGTGGAAGGCCTGGCCGCGGTCCCCGACGCCCGCAGGCTCGCCGACACGGCATTGCGCGCCTGCCCCCGCGGCGGCGGAACCGTACTCCTGGACGAGCGGCTGCCCGACGCACTCGTCGTCTCGTCGCCGGACCTCGCCGCCGCGCTCGTCGCGCGCGTCCTCGGCCCCCTGAGCTCCCTCGAACACACGGACCGGGACCTCCTCCTGGACACGCTCACCGTATGGCTGGAGGCCGACGGCTCCGCGCAGCGGGCCGGCGCGCGCCTGTACTGCCACCGCAACACGGTCCTCAACCGGCTCCGCCGCTTTGAGCAGTTGACCGGGCGGAGCCTGACGAGAGTCGGCGACATGGTCGAGGTGTCACTGGCGCTGGGTGCCCGCAGACTGCTCGACGGCTGACCGCCGCCGGCGCGGGAATCGTCACAGGACTACCGCATTCGTCCCAGTTCTGCGACTGACTCCCCCCGGCGGGTTCCGTAGCAGTACGGTCACCGAGCGTGTCGACACCTTGGGGGAATCATGCGCAAGATCCTGCTCGCCGCCGCTGCGGTGACCTGCCTCGCACTGACCGGTTGCAACGACAACTCCGGGAGCGTCGACTCCGGCAACGGGCCGACCGCGAAACAGCCTTCGGCCACCGCGAGCACCGGGGACCCGAGCGCAAGCCCCGCGCCCGGCGGCGCCGCGCTGGCGCTCGGAACTCCCGCGCGGACGGTGGGGGCCAAGACGATCGGCATCCTGGAGATCACGCCGCGGACAGTCGTCCACACGGCGAAGGGCGGCGGGGCCACCTCGAAGTACGGCACCTTCGTCATCGTGACGATGCTCGAGAAATCGCTGAGCGCGAACCCCGCGGACGAGGAGACCGCCGCCTCCGGCGGAGGGTGGAAGTGGGTCGGCCCCGACGGACGGACCACTGCTGCCGGCAACGGCAACGCGGGCCGTATCGTCCTGGCCGGGTACGACGGCCACGGGCCGATCCAGCCCGGCGCATCCCAGTCGCGCGCCCAGGTCTTCGACCTGACGCCGGCGCAGGCCCGGGGCGGCAGCGCGGTCTACACCGACGGTACGAAGTCGCCGTCCCGCTGGGCGATCCCCGCACAGGACGCGGGCCCGGACGTCGCCGCCGTCAGGCAGAGGCTGACGCCATGAGACGAGCGGAGAGGTAATCGGCTGGCGGCCCGAGCGGAAATCGGGGAGGCTCGCGCTCATGATCTCGGTAGTGCAGAACGTGGCGATCGACTGTGCGGATGCTTATGAGCTGGCCCGGTTCTGGAGCAAGGTGACCGGCCGTCCGCTGCACCCGGAGGACGAACCGGGGCATCCCGAGGCCCAGGTACTGCTGGAGGCGGGCCCGGTGCTGCACTTCAACCAGGTGACCGAGGCCAAGGCGGTCAAGAACCGGATCCACCTGTGCCTGCGCCCTGACACCTCACGTGAGCGGGAGGTGGAACGGCTGCTGGGGATCGGTGCCACCTTTGTCTCCGATCACCGGAACCCTGATGGGTCCGGCTGGGCGGTCCTCGCTGATCCCGAAGGCAACGAATTCTGCGTCCTGCGCAGCGAGTCCGACCGGGCCGCCATGACGGCCTGAGAAGCTGTGCCATACCCCGTGAGCTGTGAGGTTCTGTGACGGGTGGCAGAGTCGTTCAGTTGTGTGCCGGGATCGGTGCTGCGTTCGGGGGTGGACCAGTCGGTTCAGCTGGTCCATGTGATGACGGGATGCCAGTTCACGCTGGGGGGCATCGCGTTGGAGATCGCACCGCTGCGTACGCACGGCGGGAACATGCTGGTCGAGGACGCCGAGCTGGGGCGGAGGGCTCCCTGCGGCTGTTCGCCGAGGCGATAGGGCTCTCCTTCCACACGGTGCGGACGTATCGGTGGGAACCCGGAAGCACCGACGAAAGGTGCCTCATCCCGGTGACGGAAGTCGCTGGTGGCGGCCGGGGTTACTGCTCGGCCGCGGGGAGTGAGCCCTGTACCTCCCCCCTTGATCACACCGGTGTGCCTGGGTGCATGATGTGCCTGGACATAGGGGGGACGCATGACGCAGACCACGCCGCCGGGATGGGGGCCGACACCGCCGGGGGCTCCTGTGACTCCGGGTGTGCCGCCGCAGGGGTTCATGCCCGTGCGGCCTCCGGACGGCGGGAACGGTGCGGTGTTCACCGTCGGGGCTGTGGCCATCGGGGCTGAGACCGTGATCGCCGCGCTGGTCGCCGTTGCGTACAGCTTGCAGTCCGAGTCCCACGGAGGCGAAGGCGGCCTCGGAGGGCTGTTCGGCACCATATTCGCGCTCGTGCTGCTGGCAGTCGTGTCGGTGATCGCAGGGCTGGCCGGTTCGGCGATGGCGGTGCTTCCTCTCGTCCTCCTCGGGCGTGCGGTGGCCCGCCGTACGCGCCGGCGCGACAGCTGGCAGCTCACCCTGGCCACTGTGGTGGTCGTTGCCGTCGCCCTGGCGCTGCTCATCGGCTCCTGCATGCTCCTGGCCGGCTTCGGCGACCTGCTCGTTTATCCCGTCCTTGCCCTCAGCCTCATCGTCGGGCTGGCACCCGCGACGCTGTGCGCCCGGGCGGCGGGGAACCCCGGAAAGCCCGGGGCCCGATGGCGGGTGCTCGGGGGCGTGGCGCTGGGCGGTCTGGGGCTGCTCGCGGTGACGCTTGCCGTCGGGGTCGCGGCGTACAGCTCGGGGATCCTCAAGATCTACGAACCGCCCCGGCTCACTGAAGCCGACATGGTCGGCACCTGGACGGGCGGCGACGGCGGAAGCCTCCGCTTCGAGGCGGACGGCACGGTGACGGCGAAGGGCGTCAACGAGTACGAAGCCACGGGTGAGAAGTCCGGTGCCTGCAACTCCACCGGGAAATGGCAGCTGACCGAGAACGAGGGTGTCGGCCGGCCGTTCGAGCTCAGCATCGCGGACTGCGAGAGCCTGTCCTTCGGCTGGGGCATCGGCGGTACGGAGGAACACCCGACGGTCTTCACGTGGATCGGCGAGCCGGATTCGGGTGAGCGGTACGTCCTTACGCGGCAGGGGTAAGCCATCCGGCGCTGAGGTCTCGGGCCGTGGCCTCCACCGCCACATGGGTCCCAGCCGACTGCCCCGAAGCGACGCCGTATGCACCACGCAGTAGGCCAGGAACGTGGGAAACGATCTCCACCAACGTGGGATGGCCCTAGCTGTAGCAGCTGTATCACCGCTCGTCAGCGACTTCCGTCGGTGCCCCACCCGCTCTGGACGCACTCCACCTCACGGAGTGTCACCCGCCACGGGATATGGCAGAGCTTCTGAAGCATCCGTCGCCGTCACGGAGTCGGCGTGCGCCCCGAAGGATCGTGCACTTCCGCCTCCGCCTCCGTGTGCGGGCGGGACTTCTCCAGGCCGTCCCTCGGTGCGGGAATCGTTCCGGTGACCGCCTCGGTGGCCACCGCCCTCGCGCGGCGCCACAACGCGACCCGCTGGGCGACCGGTTCGGTGAACCGGGCGGTCAGCGGGCCCACGACGACCAGGATCAGCACGTACGCGGTCGCCAGCGGACCGAGTCGGGGCTCGATGCCGGCCGTCACCGCCAGGCCCGCGATGACGATGGAGAACTCGCCGCGCGCGACCAGCGCGCCCCCGGCCCGCCAGCGTCCCTTGACGGAGATCTTCGCGCGCCGCGCCGCCCAGTAGCCGGTGGCGATCTTCGTGCAGGCGGTGACGACGGCCAGAGCGAGCGCGGGGAGAAGGACCGGCGGGATGCTCGCGGGGTCGGTGTGCAGGCCGAAGAAGACGAAGAACACCGCGGCGAACAGGTCGCGCAGCGGCAGCAGCAGCGTATGGGCGCCTTCGGCGGCCTCCCCGGACAGTGCGATGCCGACGAGGAACGCCCCCACGGCGGCCGACACTTGGAGCTGCTGGGCCAGCCCGGCGACCAGGATCGTCAGGCCGAGCACGACGAGGAGCAGCTTCTCGGGATCGTCGCTGGAGACGAAGCGGGAGATGAGCCGGCCATGGCGTACGGCGACGAACAGGACCAGCCCGGCCGCTCCCAGCGCGATCGCCAGGGTGAGACCGCCGGCCGCCCAACCGACCCCGGCGAGCAGCGCGGTGATGATCGGCAGATACACCGCCATCGCCAGGTCTTCCAGTACGAGAATGCTCAGGATCACCGGAGTCTCCCGGTTGCCGACCCGGCCGAGGTCCCCCAGGACCTTGGCGATCACCCCCGACGACGAGATCCAGGTGACGCCCGCCAGGACCACGGCGGCCACCGGTCCCCAGCCCATGAGCAGGGCGGCACCGGCGCCGGGCAGAGCGTTCAGCGCGCAGTCGACAAGTCCCGCCGGGTACTGCGTCTTGAGATTGCTGACGAGATCGCTCGCCGAGTACTCCAGGCCCAGCATCAGCAGGAGCAGGATGACGCCGATCTCGGCGCCGATCGCGACGAACTCCTCGCTCGCACCGAGCGGGAGCAGCCCGCCTTCGCCGAACGCGAGGCCGGCGAGCAGATAGAGGGGGATGGGCGAGAACCGGAAGCGCCCGGCGAGGCGGCCCAGGAGGCCGAGCGCCAGGATGATCGCCCCGAACTCGATGAGGAACACCGCGGAATGCACCCGGTCACTCCCTTCCGAGTATCGAAGCGGCCGCTTCCACACCCTCGCGGGTGCCGATCACGATGACGGTGTCGCCGCCCGCCAGCCGGAAGTCCGGGGTGGGCGAGGGGATGGCTTCGGCCCGGCGCAGTACGGCGACGATCGATGCACCGGTCTCCGTCCGCAGATGGGTCTCGCCCATCAGCCGGCCGTTCCAGTGCGAGGTCGCCCCGATCTCGACGCGTTCGGCGACCAGGCCCAGATCGGTGGTGTGCAGCAGGTTCGGACTGTGGTGAGAGGGCATCAGCGCATCGATCAGCGCGTCCGCCTCACCGGCGGTCAGCTTCAGCGACAGATCGCAGGCGTCCGGATCGTCGGCGTCGGGACGGTAGGCGCTCAAGGTGCGCCCGCCGTCCCGATGCGCGACGACCGACACCGTTCGTTGCTCGCGGGTGGTCAGGTCGTACCGATAACCGATCCCTGGCAGTGGAGTGCGACTCAGTCGTGAAGCGGGCACAGCTCTCCCTCGGTCCGGCATTCCAGGCACCTGCGTGGTGCCTGCATCTTCCGGCACCGTACGTCACCCTACATGTGCCAATATTTGGCAAAGGATTGGATGTCCGTCGGGGAGCTGCGCCGGGTCAGCGGGGGAGGGCCGCGGAACCGGTCGCCCAGTGGGTGTCGGGCTGGTCCGAGAGGCGGTAGGCCAGGGTGCCTCCGGTGCGCAGCAGGGATGCATCGGTCCAGGACCGGTCGTGGTCGCGGCCGTTCACGGTCAGAGCGCTGACATAGGCGTGGGTGCTGTCCGCCGACGGGGCGTCGATGCGGATGTCGGTCCGGCCGGGCCTGTCGAGGACCGCGTGCGGGAAGAGAGGCGCGCCGAGGAGCATGGAGGCGCTCCCCGGAGTCTGCGGGTACATGCCGAGTGCGGAGAAGACGTACCAGGCGGACATGGTGCCCAGATCGTCGTTCCCGGGCAGGCCTGAGGGGCCTGTTCCGTAGACGGTGTCGAGGATTGCGCGGACGGTCGCCTGGGTCTTCCAGGGCTGGCCGAGCGCGTTGTACAGCCAAGGAGCATGGATTCCGGGCTCGTTCGTGGCGTCGTAGCGCAAGGCGTCGCCGCCCCTGAGCGACCAGGATCCGTCCGGCTTGTGGAAGAAGGAGTCGAGCCGCTGGGCCGCAGCCGCGCGCCCGCCCATCTTCTCCGCCAGACCCTGCACGTCCTGCGGCACCATCCAGGTGTACGTGGCGCTGGTGCCCTGGGCGAAGCCGAGATCGCTGCCGGGGTTGAAGGGTGCGACCCAGGTGCCGTCGAGGTTACGGGCGCGGGCGTAACCCGTGGTCCCCGCGCCGTCGGTGGCGCCGGTGTCGAAGACGTTGCTCCACCAGCTGCCGCGCGCGGTGAACTCGGCGGCCTGCTGGTCACGGCCCATCAGCTTCGCCCAGCGGCCGAGGGCGGAGTCGGCGATCGCGTCCTCCAGTGTCTCGGCGGCCCCGCCCCAGCAGTGGCAGGCGTCCTGGGCCGCGTAGTGCGACGTCATGTACTGCGCGAGGTTGGGCCGTTGCCCGGTGCACTGCCCCGGGCAGCCCGCGTCGGAGAGGCCGTCGGCGTTCGGCTCGGTGGCCTGGTGGGCGAGCGAGTCGAAGGCGCCGCGGTAGTCGAAGTTCCGTACGCCCATGGCGTAGAACGTGGCCAGTGTCGCGGCCGACGGGTCTCCCGTCATCACATGCGTCGCGCCGTTGATGTGCACCCAGCGGTCCCAGACTCCGCCGTTCTGCTGGGCGAAGTTGTAGAGCGACTGGGCGAAGTCGCCGGCGACATCGGGCTTCAGTAGAGCGAGCAGTTGTATCTGGGCCCGGTACTGGTCCCAGCCCGAGAAGTTGCTGTACTGCGCCCGCTGGCCCCTGGCGAGCCGGTGCGGTTTCCCGTCCATGCCCGGGTAGCGGCCGTCCGTGTCGCTGACGATGCCCGGCTGCATCAGTGCGTGGTACATCGCGGTGTAGAAGGTGGTGCGCTGGGCCTCGCTGCCGCCGCCGGTACGGACGGTGCTGAGCTCCTTGTCCCAGGAGCTCGCGGTGGCCGCGGCCACGTCGTCCACGCTTGCGCGCGGCTTCACTTCTTCGCGCAGATTGGCCTCGGCGCCGGCGAGACTGACGTAGGAGATGCCGAGCCGCATGTGGACATCGTTGTCAGAGCTGGTGTCGAAGCCGACCCAGCCGCCCGATCCGCGGCCCGCGCGGTCGGCGCCCGTCGCGTAGCCCTCGCCGCCGGAGGCGGAGGTCGAGCCGGGGGAGAGGGTGCTGTCCTTCCAGGTGCCGGTCGAGGAGAAGGCGCGGTCGAAGGATGCCGTGAAGTAGAGCCGGTAGTAGCTCTTGCGGTTGTTGGTCCCTCCGTTGGCGCGGCGGCCGCAGAAGGCGCCGGTCAGCACGGAGCCGGTCACCTTGTGGTGCGCGGTGTCGATGTCGATCTGCGCGTCCTCGCTGCCGTTGAGGGAGTTGGAGACGCGGAAGAGGAGGCTGGCCTGCTGGTCGGAGGGGAAGGTGAAGTCGCCGACGCCCGCTCGGGTGGTCACGGCGAGAGCCGCGCCGACTCCGGAGTCGAGCGTGACGGAGTAACGCCCGGGAGTGGCACGCTCGTTGGCGTGGCTGAAATTGGACGCGTACACGGCGTCCTTGGTGTCGGCGGTCGGTGACGAGGTCACGTCGCCGGCGAACGGCATGATGGGCACGTCACCCGCGGCCCCGGGATGGCAGCCGGCGCCGTTGACATGGGTGAGGCTCAGGCCCCGTATCCGGGTGGTGTTGTACGAGTACCCGTTGGCCGCGGCGGTGTTGGTCTGATCTCCCGTGGTGCTCGTCGGCGACCAGGCGACCATGCCGTGGGGAGCGGTGGCCCCCGGGAAGGTGTTGCCGCCGTTGGCGGAGCCGACGAAGGGGTCGACCAGGGAGCTGGGATGGGCTGTCGCGGCATCGACGGCTGTCGCGGAGGCGGCGAACGGGGCGGGTGCGGCGGCGACCAGCACGGTGCTCAGGGCGAGCGCGGCCGTTCTCGCAGCGGTCCGCCGTCTGGTGCGGCGTTGAGGGTCCGACATGGGCAGGGCCTTTCGGATGGTGGGGTCGGGCGAGCGTCGACGAGCGTAGGGCCCGCCGGCGGCCACGGGAAGGATCATGAAGGACGCAGGTGGTGAACGCGTGGTGAAATGCGCGGTGTTGAGCGCTCTGCGAAGTCGCGTGCGCAGGCACCGCACGGTTCTGGCCAGATCTCCCACCCGGCGAACATTGGCATGGACCTGCCCGCAGAAGGAACGCTACGCTCCGCCCCGAGTCGCTTTTGAGAGCGCTCTCACTCTGCGTTCTCGGATCTCGACTGTTCCACCCCCCACCGAGCTGGAACGACAGAAGGGCCAGTCGCCTTGAGATATCTGATGCACCCCACGCACGCGACCGCGAAACGACGCAGAGCCACCCTGGGCGCAGGAGTGTGCGCGCTGCTCATCGCCACCGCGGCCTCGGTCGGCCTCCCCTCCGCCTCGGCGGCCGACTCCGGCTCCGACCGCTCTCCCGCTGTCGCGGCCGAACCGGCGTCATCGGGTCTGCTGACCGCGATGCAGAAGGACTTGGGCCTCACCAAGGCCGAGGCGGTCAAGCGCCTCGCGGCCGAGAAGCAGGCGACCGCCGTCGAGGGCAGGGCCCGGAACGCCGCAGGAGCGACCTTCGGCGGTGCCTGGTTCGACGCTGCCGCAGGGAAGCTGACCGTCGCCATCACCGACAAGAGCAAGGCCGCCGCCGTACGGGCGAGCGGAGCGGACGTCCGGCTGGTGCCGCACACCCAACGCCTGCTCGACGGTGCCAAGAAGAAGATCGATGCGCTCAAGGCGCCTGCCGGGGTGAGCAGTTGGCACGTGGACCCGCAGGCGAGCCGCGTCATCGTGAACATCGTTTCCTCACGCAAGGGTGACAACGATGTCCGGGCGTTCGTCGCGCAGGCCGCGAAAGCCGGACCCGTCACGATCCAGCAGGTGAGCGAGGCGCCCCGGACCTACGCCGCAGGGACGGTCGGCGGGGACCCGTACTACACGGGCAACGTCCGGTGCTCCATAGGATTCTCCGTCTACGGAGGCTTCGTCTCCGCCGGCCACTGCGGTCAGCCGAGCGCGGAGGTCCGCGGCTGGGACGGCTCGCTCATCGGCAACTTCCAGGGCTCGTCCTTCCCCGGCAACGACTACTCCTGGGTCAGCGTGGGCAACGGCTGGTGGACGGTCCCGGTCGTCCTCGGCTGGGGCACGGTCTCCGACCAGCTGGTACGCGGCTCCGCCGTGGCCCCCATCGGCGCCTCCATCTGCCGCTCGGGCTCCACGTCCCACTGGCACTGCGGAAACGTACTCGCCACCAACGAGACCGTGAACTACAGCCAGGGCGCGGTCTACGAGATGACGAAGACCAGCGTCTGCGCCGAACCCGGCGACTCGGGCGGCTCCTTCATCAGCGGTGACCAGGCGCAGGGCGTCACCTCCGGAGGCTGGGGCAACTGCTCCAGCGGCGGCGAGACCTGGCACCAGCCGATCAACGAGATCCTCAACCGCTACGGCCTGACACTGCACACCGCGTGACGGCCTGACCTGAACGCGTGGCCCCGGTCCTCGGCCGCGCCCGCGACCGCTGCCGCTCCAGGCCTACGGAGCGGCAGCGGCCGACAGCGGCGTGGCGATGTCCTCCAGCGAGCGGCGCTCCGCCCTCACCGCGAGGAACGCCGCCACGACTCCCGCCGCACACATCAGCGCGGCACCGATCCGGAAGGCGAGCACGGTGTCGCCCACCACTCCCGATTCGGTGAGGTCGGCGAAGACCAGCGGACCGCTGATGCCTCCCGCCGCCGTGCCCAGGGCGTAGAAGAACGCGATCGCCATCGCCCGGGTCTCCATGGGGAAGATCTCCGAGACGGTGAGGTAGGCGCTGCTCGCGCCGGCCGAGGCGAAGAAGAGGACGGCGCACCAACAGGCGGTCATCGTCGTCGCGTTGAGCGAACCCCGGTCGAACAGCCAGGCCGTACCGAAGAGCAGGAGGCCGGAGACCAGATACGTCGACGAGATCATGATGCGCCGGCCGACGGTGTCGAAGAGTTTGCCGAGCAGCAGCGGGCCGAGGAAATTGCCCGCGGCGATGACGGCGAAGTAGTAGCCGGTCCTCCCGCTGGGGACGTCGAAGAACTGTGTGAGGATCGCACCGAAACCGAAGGTGATGGCGTTGTACAGGAATGCCTGGCCGATGAAGAGCGACAGGCCGAGCGTGGCCCGTTTGGGATAGTCCCGGAAGACGGTTTTCGCGATGAGACCGAAACCGATGCTCTTGCGCTGATGGATGGTGATCTCGCCCTCAGCGGGCGGCAGTTGTGCCCCCTTCTCCTCCTCGATCTCCCGTTCCACCCCGTCGAGGAGCGCATCCGCCTCGTCGCCGCGACCGTGGATGAACTGCCAGCGCGGGCTTTCCGGGACGTGCCGGCGTACGAGAAGGATGACGAGGCCCAGGACGACGCCGAGAGCGAAGGAGAGCCGCCACCCCAGGTTCTTGGGGAAGATGTCCGTGTCGAGCAGCACGATCGACAGGAGCGAGCCACCGATCGCGCCCAGCCAGTAACTGCCGTTGATGATCAGGTCGACGCGTCCGCGGTACTTGGAGGGGATGAGTTCGTCGATGGCCGAGTTGATGGCCGCGTACTCCCCGCCGATGCCGAATCCGGTGAGGAACCGGAAGAGGAAGAACCACCAGGTCTGGAAGGACAGCGCGGTGAGTGCGGTCGCGCTCAGGTAGACCACCAGCGTGATCATGAACAGGTTCTTGCGGCCGTACCGGTCGGTGAGCCAGCCGAAGAACAGTGCGCCCACGCAGGCTCCGGCCACGTACAGGGCCGCCGAGATCCCGGTGATCTGCGCGGAGGAGATGGCCAGGCCGCTGCCGTCCTCGGAGAGACGCCCCGCGATGTTGCCGACGGTGGTGACTTCCAGACCGTCAAGAATCCATACGGTTCCGAGCCCGATCACGATCATCCAGTGCCACCGCGACCAGGGCAGCCGGTCGAGGCGGGCGGGCACGGCCGTGGTGAGGGTCCGCGCCGGCCCGTGGGGCGAGGCAGCTGGAGCCGGTGTGGGTGACGCGGTCATGGCTCGCCCTCCCTGGTCTGCTCCCTCGTCGGTGAGGGAGCGTTTCCAGGGTTCCCATGAAGTGCGGGTCCACACGCGGCAGAGCAAAGAGCAGCGCGTCTTCGCGTCAGCGCTCCGCCCGCGCCTGTGTGATGCGACGCAGCGCTTTGCGGTCCAGTTTCCCGACGCTGGTCAGCGGCAGCTGTTCGAGGACGTGCACCTCGCGCGGGTACTTGTTCGCGGCCAGGCGCTCACGTGCGTACGCGACCAGTCCGGCGGGGTCGAGTACGCAGCCGGGACGCGGCGTCACATAGGCCACGACTTCCTCGCCTAGGCGGTCGTCGGGCCGCCCGACGACTCCGGCGGAGGCGATGTCGGGATGGGTGAGCAGGGTGTCCTCGATGTCGCGCGGATAGACGTTGAAACCGCCGCGCAGGATCAGGTCCTTCTTGCGGTCGATGACGTACAGGTACCCGTCGTCGTCGAGGGACCCGATGTCGCCGGTGTGCAGCCAGCCGTCGCGCAGCGCGAACCGGGTGGTCTCCGGAGCTTTCCAGTAACCGCTCATGACGCCCTTGGCGCGGACGCAGATCTCGCCGTCGGCCCCCGCGGGCAGCGGGCTGTCCGCATCGTCACGGATCTCGATGGCGTAGCCGGGGATGGCCTGGCCGACCGCGCCCGGCCGCATGTGGCCCGGCCGTGTGGTGGAGATGACGCAGCCGGACTCGGTGCAGCCGTAGCCGTCGAGCAGCTGGCTGCCGGGCACGGCACGCTCCCAGGCGGCGCGCAGCTCGGCGGGCAGCGGTGCCGCGCCGCTGCCCACGTAGCGCAGCTGCGACAGGTCGGCGCTCTCCAGGGGGAGGTCGAGCAGCATCCGGATCATGCTGGGCACCAGAGTGGTGCGCTGGACGCGGTGCCGCTGGGCCAGGTCGAGCCAGCCGGCCGGGTCGAACCACCTTTGAAGTACGGCCAGTTGGGGTTCGAGTGCGTGCCAGCCGACGAGGGTGACGATCAGTCCGTACGCGTGGGCCAGCGGCAGTGGGACCAGGGTGTTGGTGATGCCGGGCACCCGGCTCGCGCTGTGCGTGGCGAGCGAGCTGGCGTACAGATTCTGGTGGGTGAGCATCACGCCTTTGGCGCGGCCGGTGGTGCCCCCGGTGTAGAGCAGGGCGGCCAGGTCCTCGTCGGCGCGCAGCACGATGCCGCTCTCGTCGGCGGATTCCAGGTCGTCGAAACCCAACCGACGTATGCCCTGCGGTAGTTCGATGCCCTCCGCGCCCGGCCGGTCGTCGGTGAGCACGATGTGCCGCAGTGCCGGTGCGGACCGCGCCGCGGTGGCGACGGTGGCCAGCAGCGCGGTGCTGGTGACGAGAGCGGTGGCGGCCGAGTCGACCAGAACATGGGCGAGTTCATCGGCGGAGAGCAGGAAGATCACGGGGGTGACGACCCCGCCGGCACGCCAGATCGCGGTGTAGGCGACGGCCACTTCGGGGCAGTTGGGGAGCATCACCACGACCCGGTCGCCCGGTCGTACGCCGAGCGAGACCAGACCTGTGCCGACACGCGCGGCGCGCGACAGTTGCTGCCCGGAGCGGTACGCGTGTCCCTCGAAGAGGAGAGATTCGTGGTCGCCGAGCCGTTCGTAGGCGTCCTCGGCGAGTGCGGCGAGGTTGAGCGTGTGGTCGGGCAGCATGAACGCTCCTGTCTGTGGCGTACAACTGTCCGTCGGGACCGGAGCGAACATCAAGGGTCGGGTCCGGATCCCTTCTCCCGCCGGGGCGTGAGCGCCGAGTCGTGCGGGACGCCAGTGGATGGAATCATGGGTTCCGATCAGGGGGTGCGTCACGAGAAAGGATGAGACATGTCCTCGAAACGACGTCGCAAGAAGAGGGCCCGCCGCAAGCACGCAGCGAACCACGGCAGCCGGCCCCAGAGCTGACCCGCAGGGCGAGGAACCCGCCCCCGTGCCTGGTGGGCGGGTCCCCGGCCTTGTTCTGGGCTGTCAGTCCTACATCCGCGAAAGCCTCTCCCGAGTGGGCGGTGGCTCCTACACCTGTCGCCCGGACCGTAGTGGCGGGCTACATACCCGTCAGCTCCTCCCGCGGCGAAGGTGGAAGCCACCAGACCCCAGGGAAACGGAGAGGCAAGATGGACAAGGTGGTGGATTCGGTCGCGGACGCCGTGGTCGACATCCCGGACGGGGCTTCGCTCGCGGTCGGAGGGTTCGGACTGTGCGGGATCCCGTCGACGCTGATCGCCGCGCTGGCCCGGACCCGGACATCCGGGCTGCGGGTGGTGTCCAACAACTGCGGTGTGGACGACTGGGGGCTCGGCCTGCTGCTGCGGGCCGGCCGGATCGCCCGGATGACGTCGTCGTACGTGGGCGAGAACAAGGAGTTCGCACGGCAGTACCTCTCCGGTGAACTGGAGGTGGAGCTCACGCCGCAAGGCACTCTCGCCGAGCGGCTGCGCGCCGGCGGCAGCGGCATCCCGGCCTTCTTCACTCCGGCAGGCGTCGGAACCCAGGTCGAGGAGGGCGGTCTGCCGTGGCTGTACGCAGCCGGCGGCGATGTCGCCGTGGCCTCCCCGCCCAAGGAGACAAGGGAGTTCGGCGGCCGGAGGTATCTGCTGGAGGAGTCGATCACGGCCGACTTCGCGCTGGTGCGGGCAGAGGTCGCGGACCGGCACGGCAACTGCGTCTTCCGCAGCGCCGCCCGCAACTTCAACCCCCTGGCGGCGATGGCGGGCCGGATCACCCTGGTCGAAGCCGAACGCATTGTGGAGCCAGGGGAGTTGGACCCAGGTGCCGTACACCTGCCCGGTGTGTACGTGGACCGGATCGTCGCCGCGGACCCCACCGACAAGCGCATCGAGCGCCGCACCGTCCGACCCGCCGTCCGGCCCGCCGCCCAGGAGGCATGACCCATGGCACTCGACCGCGATCAGCTCGCCGCACGCGCCGCCCGTGAACTGCGCGACGGCCAGTACGTCAATCTGGGCATCGGCCTCCCCACCCTGATCCCCGGCCACCTCCCCGACGGCATCCACGTCGTACTCCACTCCGAGAACGGCATCCTGGGCGTCGGCCCCTACCCGGTGGACGGTGCGGAGGACCCGGACCTGATCAACGCGGGCAAGGAGACGGTCACCCTGCAGCAGGGATCGGCGTACTTCGACTCCGCTTTCTCCTTCGGGATGATCCGTGCCGGGCGCATCGACGTCTCCGTGCTGGGTGCCATGCAGGTCTCGGCCGGCGGTGATCTGGCGAACTGGATGATCCCCGGAAAGATGGTCAAGGGCATGGGAGGGGCCATGGACCTGGTCCACGGCGCCCGCCGCCTGATCGTCGTCATGGAACACACCGCGAAGGACGGCACCCCGAAGATCGTCGACGAGCTCTCCCTGCCCGCGACCGGGCGGGGCGTGGTGCACCGCATCATCACCGACCTCGCCGTCATCGACGTGACGCCCGAAGGGCTCGTCCTGGCCGAACTCGCCCCAGGCGTCGGCTTCGACGACGTACAGGCGGCCACCGTGCCCGAACTGCGCGTTCCGGCCGGAGTCACAGCCCTCTGATCACGGGCCCGCCCTGGAGCACTCGCGGACCCGTTCCGCGCCGGCCCGCCTGCGACACGAGGTAGATCCGCAGCGCCAGCTGGATCTCCAGGGCGCGTTCGGGGCTCTCCCAGTCCCGCCCCAGGAGCGCCGCGATCCGCTCGATGCGCTGCACCACGGTGTTGACGTGCACGTGCAGCAGGTCCTTGGCGCGGATATGGCTGCCCGCGACGGCGAAGTACGCCTGCAGCGTCCTCACCAGCTCGGTTCCTCTGCGCTCGTCCCAGTCCAGGACAGGCCCCAGGACCCGGCTGACGAAGCTGTCCGTGTCCTGTTCCTTGCCCAGGAGGACCCCGAGGAAGCCGAGGTCCGCCGCGCAGGCCCCGTCGCCGGTCAGGCCGAGCACCTGCATGGCGCTGAGACAACGCCGTCCTTCGGTGTAGAAGCCCGGCAGCGCCGCCGGACCCTCGCAAGGGCCGGCGGCGACGACGCTGACGGGGACGCCGAGCCCCTGGGAGAGGTGGTCGGCGGCGGCCCGGGCGGCCTGGCCGGGCGCGGTTCCGTCACCGGGAATCAGCATGACCGCGCGCTGCTCGTACTCGCAGCACAGTCCTTCGCGGCCGAAGAGGTACTGCTGGGCGCCGGCGGTCAGCTTGTCGTTCGACTCCGTCCCGGCCTCGGCGACCAGTACCAGGTGCGGGCGGTTCAGGTCGACTCCGAGCCGGTGGCCGCGCTCGGCGAGCAGCGCGGGGTCGCGTCCCGCTCCGTCCAGGAGGTCGGTGAGCAGTTCGCCGCGTACGCGGTTCTCCGTCTCCGCGACGGTGCGGCGCAGCAGCAGGAGCAGAGCGGTGATCGTCCCGGCGCGTTCGAACAAGCGGCGGTCGGGGCCGTCCAGGTCCGGTCGTCCGTGCAAGGCGAGGCTGCCGAGCAGTTCCTGCCCGGCCAGCACGGCGCTGTACCAGCACGCCCCGTGCGGGACCGAGCGGCCCTCGGTCCGCGAACGCGTGACAGCGCTCAGGAGCGCCACGGGATCCGGCGTCGGGGCCTGCCTGTCGCCACCCGCCTGGGCGAGCACGTCCCCGCGAGGGTCGAAGATGGTCAGGCGGCCACCGAGGAACTCGGCCACGGCCTCGGCGACTTCGGACACCTCCGAGCCGCGCAGCACCAGGTCGGTGAGCCGGTCGTGCGCTTCCGCGGCGCGCTGCGTCGACACCGCGTGTGCCTGGATGACGGCATTGGCCTCCGTCAACTCCCGCGCCGCGGCCTTGGCTTCGGCGAGTGCCTTGGCCGTGTCGATGGCGATGGCGGCGTGAGCGGCCAGCGAGCTGAGCAGGGCCACCTCATCGGGGGAGAAGCTGCGCGGGCTGCGGTCGGACGCGAACAGCACGCCGATGACGTTCCGGTCACCGGCCCGGCCGGGCCCGAGGATCAGCGGCACGCCGAGGATCGCGACGAGCCCCTCGTCCAGCACACCGTGGTCGATGGTCTGGGTGTGCTGGAAACGCTCGTCCGTACGGTAGTCGGGGGAGGCGTACGGGCGTCTCGTCTGCGCCACCAGGCCACCCAGGCCCTCGCCCATCTGGAGCCTGAGCTGCTGGAAGGCGAGGGAGACCGAGCCGTCGGTGACCCGCATGAAGGTGTCCTTCGTCGCCTCGTCCACCAGCGTGAGATACGCGGTGTCCGTGCCCAGCAGGGTTCGGGCCCGCCGCACGATCGAGTGCAGTACGGCGTCGAGATCGCGAAGGGCCGCCAGGTCGCCGGCGGTGTCGAACAGCGCGGTGAGTTCTGCTTCACGGCGGCGCTGCCGGCGCAGCACCTGCCGGACACCGAGCGCGGTGGAGACCGCCCGGTCGATGTCCCGTAGATCCTGTTCGCCGACGCCGTCGGCGCGGGCATGTGCGGCCACCGCGGTGTACTCCTCGGCGGAGGCGTCGGTGGCCAGCAGTTCCACCAGATGTCCGAGAGCTGCGGTGGAGCGGGCGGTGAGCTGTGACATGGGAGGACCTCGGAGACGATGGGCGGGGGGAGAGGGAGGTCAGTGAGCGGTCCAGCCGCCGTCCAGCGGCAGCGAGGCACCGGTGACGAAACCGGCGTTCTCCGAACACAGCCACAGCACCGCTGCGGCGACCTCCGCCGGCTCGATGAGGCGCTTGATGGCACTGCGCTCCAGCATGATCTTCTCCAGCACTTCCGACTCCGCAATGCCGTGGGAGCGGGCCTGGTCGGCGACCTGCGCCTCGACCATGGGCGTGCGGACGTATCCGGGGTTCACGCAGTTCGACGTGACGCCGTGGGGGGCGCCCTCCAGAGCCGCAACCTTGCTCAGGCCCTCCATCGCGTGCTTGGCGGCGACATAGGCGCCCTTGAACGCCGAGGCGCGCAGCCCGTGCACGGAGGAGAGGTTGACGATACGGCCCCACCCCTGGGCGTACATGTGGGGCAGGGTGCGGCGGATGATGCGGAACGGGGCCTCGACCATGACCTTCTGGATGAGGGCGAAGCGGTCCGGCGGGAACTCGTGCAGCGGCGCGACGTGCTGGAGTCCGGCGTTGTTCACGACGATGTCGACGGCGGAGGGGAGCAGGTCGATGGCCGAAGGGTCGGACAGGTCGCTGACGCAGGCCGTGCCGCCGGTCTCCTGGGCCACCTGGTCGGCGGCCTTCTTCGCCACGTCGACGACGTACACATGAGCCCCGGCATCGGCGAGTGCGACGGCGCAGGCGCGTCCGATGCCGCCCGCCGCGCCGGTCACCAGGGCGGTCCGACCGGCGAGAAACCGGGCCGTGGGTCCGGACGCGGAGGGACCGACGTGGCGGGCGGCGTCGCCCTCGGGGGTGCGGGTGGTGTTCATGCACGTCACGGTAGGCAGCGGGTCGACCGCGGGACATGGTGCCGCACGCCATGCCCGGAGCGGCCGGGCTGGTCGCGGACCACATGGAGCCCGAGCCCCTGGAACCCATCGGGGCGAATCGGCCCGCCATGGTGTCAAGGGCCCTCGTCGGGGCCGTCACCGTGGCGCCCCCACACATGTCCCGTACGCCGACCGCACACCTAACCTCCGGCCTGTCCAACCATCGCCTTGGAGGCATCGGATGCTCGCACCCCGTACGGAATCCACCCCACCCCGCAGACGGCCCGGGCGGCGAGCCGTGCTCGGGGCCCTGTCGCTCGCGGGCGCCTGCTCGCTCGTCGTCGCCTCGGCCGTGGCGGCGCCCGCTGCCGGCGTGCACGGCACGCCGGCCGGCCACTGTGCCGGCCGCGCCGTGCTGCACGTACCGGGCGCGGTCCGCCAACAGGCCGACTGCCTGGAGGAGTTGACCACTGCGGGAACCGCGGCATCGGGCCACACCGACCCCGCCGACTACGCGGGCCTCACCCCCAAGGACCTGCCCACACCGAGCGGCGTCCCCGGGATCCAGATCGACGGCTACTTCCCCGACACGTCGACCACCAACACCAACCACGGCTGGAACCACGACGCGCAGTTCGTCATCCGTCTCCCCGACCACTGGAACGGCGGCCTGGTGGTCTCCGGAACACCGGGCAACCGCGAGCAGTACGCCAACGACCGCGCGATCTCCGACTGGATGCTCTCCCGCGGCTACGCCTTCGCCGCGACGGACAAGGGGAACACCGGCCTGTCCTTCTACCGCGACGGCACCCGCCCCGGTGACGCCATAGCCGAATGGAACACGCGGCTGACCCAGCTCACGCGCGCCGCCCGCGCCGTCGTCACCGAGCGCTACCACCGCCCGCCCGCCCGCACGGTGGCCACCGGCATGTCCAACGGCGGCTATCTGGTGCGCTGGCAGCTGGAGAACCATCCCGAGCTGTACGACGGGGGAGTGGACTGGGAGGGCACGCTGTGGCGCTCCGAGGGCCCCAACCTCTTCACCTTCCTCCCGCCCGCGCTGCGTGCCTATCCGGTGTACGCGGCCGGCGGCCCCGGAGCGGAGGAAGCCCGGAACGCCCTGCACGATGCCGGATATCCGGCGGGGTCGGAGTTCCTGTGGCCGTACCACCACCAGGTCTACTGGGACCTGACCCAGCGCATCTACCGCGAGGAACTGGACCCCGGCTTCGACGGAGCGGCCGAGGCGGGCACCCCGTACTGCGCCTCGGGCACCCCGGACTGCGACACCGACTACGACTACGCCGCCCGACCGGCCGCGGTCCACCGAGCCGTCGACCGCATCGCCCTGACCGGCCGCATCGGCAAGCCGCTGATCACCCTGCAGGGCACCCTCGACATGCTGTTGCCGATCAGCAAGGACTCCGACGTCTACGCCCGCATGGTGCGCCAGGCCGGGCGGGGCGCGCTGCTGCGCTACTACCGCATCGAGGACGGCACCCACACCGACTCCCTGGTCGACGCCTTCCCCGACAAGCTCCGCCCGATGGTCCCGTGCCACCGGTCCGCCTTCGAGGCGTTGGAGAAGTGGCTGGGCGGCAAGGGCCGTCCTCCGGCGAGCCACGCCGTCAAGCGCCCGGCTGCCGCGGACGCCACGACCTTGCTCACGAGCTGCCCGCTCGACCAGCGTTCCGACGGCGGCACTGCCTGACCGAACCGATCGTCGAACACGAGATCCAGGAGGTGATCGCCAAGGCGGCGGGGGGAGTCCGGCACGATCCGTGCCGGTGCCCAGTTCCCTGCCGCGCATGGTGGGCGTCTGCACATGGCCGGGCCCGCCGGCCGTAATCGATGCTGAACACCCATCAGCGGCTCCCCCGCACCTGCGCATGCGCAGCGATGCGTGGGTGGGCTCTCCCCTCTTGGCAACCCTGCCGCGCACCTGTGTGCGGCGGGAAGGATCGTGATGCTCACTGAATCCGATGCGGTACACGCGGCCGCAACTCGTACGGCGATGCGGCGGCTGCTCTCGATCCTCGGCCTTGCGTACTTCATGTCGTACGTGGATCGGACGAACATCGCGCTGGCCAAGACGCAGTTGGAGGCCGACATCGGCGTCGGCGCGGCTGCGTACGGACTCGGCGCCGGGGTGTTCTTCGTCAGCTACGCGTTCCTGGAGATACCCAGCAACATGGTGCTTCACCGCGTGGGCGCCCGCGTGTGGATCGCACGCATCGCGGTGAGCTGGGGGCTGGTCTCGGCGGCGATGATGTTCGTCCAGGGCGAGAGCTCCTTCTACGCGCTGCGCTTCGCCCTGGGCGCCGCCGAAGCAGGGCTGTACCCGGCCCTGATGTACACGGTCACGCTCTGGTTCTCCCAGCGGCACCGGGTGTCCGTGGTCGGGCTCATCTATACCGCGCCCGCGCTCGCGACGATTCTGGGGGCGCCGGCCGGCGGTGGGCTGATGCGGCTAGACGGTGCGGGCGGGCTCGAGGGCTGGCAGTGGATGTTCATGATCGAGGGCCTGGTGACCGTCGCGATCGGCGTGTACGTCTGGTTCGCGCTTCCGAGCCGCCCGCACGACGCCGGCTGGCTCTCCCCGGGGCAGGCCGCTGTCCTGTCCGAGCGTGCCGCCGCCGGAGCTCAAGCCTCCCCGCACCGACTCCGCGGGAACCTCAAGGCGGCCTTCGCGCGTCCGATCGTCCTCTTGCTGGCAGCCACCTACTTCGTGAACCAGCTCATGTCCTCCGCGGTCGGTTTCAACCTGCCGTCGATCGTGGAGGGCTTCGGCATCACGGACTCCCTCGCCGTGGGTCTCGTGGCGGGCAGCATGGGCGTGCCCATGCTCGCGGGCGTCCTGTTCTTCCCCTGGCTGCAGGTGCGGACCGGCAAGGACACCCGCCTGATCGTGCTCTGCGCGGTCGCCGGGACCATGACCATGACCGGCTATGCGCTGGCGTCGGGCGTGGCCGTGCAGTTCGCCACGCTGTTCGTCGGCAATTTCTTCCTGATGGGTACGCTGCCCCTGTTCTGGTCGGTGGCGATGTCCCGTATGTCGGGCCTCATGGCTGCCGTGGGACTCGCCTTCATCAACACGATCGGCTTGCTCGGAGGCTTCTTCGGGCCCGTCGTCTTCGGCATCATCGAGGACCGTACGGGCAGTTCACGCGCCCCGTTCGCCTTCGTCGTCGCCGCGGGGCTTCTCGGGATCGCACTGGCCGTCGTCCTGAATCGGACCGTTCGACAGGACGAGGCGGATATAACCGTCCGGATCGCCGCAGCCGTCGACTGACCGCACCGCACATCCGGCATGTGCCGATGCCCAACACGCACCGCCGTCACCTGGGCATCGGCACGCGGCTCTTCCGCCCGTGGAGTGCAGGTGCCTATCCTGCCGCCATGAACGAAGAGTCGGCGCTACGACGCGAGCTGGCCTCGACGCTGCTCGACGACATCGACTGGCTCATCGCCGACCTCAAGTCCGATATCTGCGCCCACAGCGCCCGGTACGCCAGCGGTCGGCCCGTCACCCACGAGGATCTGGCGCTCACCCTGCGCGGCAACATGCAGCTGGCGCTGCGCGAGTTCGGCGGACTGGCGCTCAGCGGCGACCAGTTCGAGGCCGTCGCCGCCGAGAACGGACGGCTGCGCGCCGAGCAGGAGATGCCGCTGGCCACGGTGCTGCAGGCGTACCGCCGGGGTGGACGGGTGCTGTGGCAGGCCATGGCCGACTGGATGCGTGACCGGCCGCCCGCACAGCAGCGTCTGGTGGGGGACATGGCGGGTGCGGTATGGGAGACGATCGACCGGTTCTCGTCCGCGATGGCGGATGCGTACCGGCTCCGGACCCTCGAACTGCAGCATCATGAGGCCTCCCGACGCGGCGCGCTGTTCGAGGCGCTGCTGGACGGCCGGGCCGGCGATCCGGCGGTGGGCGCCCCGGCGGCCCCCGCGCGGGGGGGGGGCCAACCCCGCACGGGCCGGGGGGGGCGGGAGAGCCGCGGCGGGGGGCACGGGGGATTGGACCGGGGGGAG